>CACFCI010000001.1 GCA_902564785.1 uncultured Pelagibacteraceae bacterium
TTACCTGTGGACATTAGGTCAAAAACTTTTTGATCTTCGTAATTAATTTTATCTATATGAAAATCTTGAATTTTTTTTCTTACAAGTTTTTGGGTATTATTAATTACAGTAAGTGTTTTTAAGCCCAGAAAGTCGAATTTTACTAAACCTGCGTTTTCCGCTGAATACATATCAAATTGTGTAGATGGTAATAATAGGTCCGCAGAAATATCCTTATACAATGGAACAACTTCAGTAAGTTTTTTATCTGCTATTACTACTCCAGCGGCATGCGTAGCAACGTTTCTGTTAAGACCTTCTAATTTTAAAGATAAATCAGTAAGTTTCTTTACTCTTGGATCATCATTAATAAGTTTTTGCAATCTTGGTTCCCCTGCAATGCACTGAGTTAAATTTTGTGGTCTAGACGGATCGAAAGGTATCATTTTTGATATACTGTCAACATATCCATAAGCTAAACCCAAAACTCTTCCAACGTCTCTAATTACCATTCGAGCTTTTAATTTACCAAATGTTATAATGTGTGCCACGCAATCTTTGTATTTTGTTGTTAAATACTCAAAAACTTGATCTCTTTTATCCTCACAAAAGTCTATATCAAAATCTGGCATTGAAATTCTATCTGGATTTAAAAATCTTTCAAAAATAAGATTAAATTTTATTGGATCAACATCTGTAATTGATAAACACCAAGCTACTAACGAACCAGCACCTGAACCTCTTCCAGGACCTACAGGGATATCATTATTTTTAGCCCATTTAATATAGTCAGCAACTATAAGAAAATAACTAGAATATTTCATTTCTATAATAATAGAAAGTTCATGATTAAGCCTGTCCTTATACTCTCTATAAGAATTGTTATTTTCTAGATCTTCATCACTTAAATTAAAAATTTCATTGAATTTGACTTTTAATCCTTCTATTGAATCTTTTTTTAAAATTTCGTCTGCATTTCCATCTTTATCGCTGCTAATATTAGGCAATATTGGGTTAGAAAATAATGGTCTATAGCTACATCTTAATGGAAAATTATAATTATTTTCTAAAGCTTCAGGTAAGTCAGCAAATAATTCTGACATCTCTGAGTTAGTTTTTAGGTAATGCTGATCTGATAATCTTAACCTGTTTTTTTCATTTACATATGTCTTGTTACCTATACAAATTAAAGCATCGTGTGCTTCATGCATTTCTTTATGTAAATAAAAAACTTCATTAGTTGCAATAATAGGTATTTCTAAATCTAAAGATTTTTTTAAATTAAATTTTTCAAATCCAATTTCGTTTAGATCATTATGTCTTTGAATCTCTAAATAAAATCTGTCATCAAAAGTATTTTTAATCTTACTATAAAGATCATTAATTTCAGTAAACTTTCCTTTATCGAATAATTTACCAAACAAACCAAAAACAGTTCCTGAAAATACAGCAACACCTTTTGAGTTATTTAATAATAATTCAAAATCTACATGTGGGTCTGATAATTCATCGTTTTTTAAATACGAAAAAGATGATAGCTCTATTATATTTTTATATCCAACTTCATTGAGGGCAAACAAAGGAAGTAAACCTTTTGTATCTCCGATTTTAAAATTAATTTGAGTTCCTATTATTGGTTGAGTTCCAGTTTTTGAAATCTTTTCAGCAAATTCTAGTGCACCACATAAATTTGAAGTATCACACAAACCTAAGGATTTTATTTCATTTTTCTTAGAATATTCTTGCAAATCATCAATTCTAGCAGCTCCTTCGCAAATTGAATATTGGGTATGAATTTTTAAATGATTAAAATTTTGTGAGACAGATTCAGGCATTAGATGATTTTATACTACCATCTCTCATCTCCAATAGATAATCTGCTTTTTTTGCAAAAAATCTATTATGAGTTGCAAATATAATTATTCTGTCTGATCTTTTTTGATTGTTTAAAAGTTTAAAAATATCTTTAGCCGTATTCATGTCTAAACTACCGGTTGGTTCATCAGCTAAAATAATTTGAGGATCATTAATAATCGCTCTTGCTATTGCAACTCTTTGAGCTTCACCTCCAGAAAGTTGAGAGGGAAAATGATTTAATCTGTTAGAAAGTCCAATTTTTTTTAATAATTTTTCAGCTTTAGATAATGCTAATTTTTTGTCATTATTAAGAGATAAAGAAGCAAAATAAACATTTTCCAGTGCTGTAAAATCAGAAAGAAGATTATTTTCTTGGTAAACAATACCTATTCTTTTAGCTCTAAATAAATCATTTTTTTCATTTTGACTGAAATTTATCTCTTGATTATCAAACTTAATGGTACCAGATGTTGGTTTATCAATTAATGAAATTAAATTAAGTAAAGTTGATTTTCCAGATCCAGAGGGTCCCATTATTGAGTAAGTTTTACCTAACCTAAATTTTCTAGATAGACCTCTTAATACATTAATTTTTTTTTCCGTAGTAAAACTTTTTCGTATATTAGTTAATTCTAAAAAATTATTCATACTTCAGTGATTTGATAGGATCCATATTTGCAGCTTTAAGCGCTGGAAATATAGAAACTACTATTGTTATTAATATTGAACAGATTGTTATAATTGCTATTGAATTAATATTTATTTCTGAGGGCATCTTGCTTAAAAAATATATTTCCTCTGGAAATAAACTAATATTAAAAGTAGAGCTTAAAAATTGTCTAATGTTTTCTACATAAATTGAGAATGTTACTCCTAAAAATATTCCAAAAATTGTTGCTGAGGTTCCAATTGAAACACCAACAAGAAAAAAAATTTTAATTATAGATTTATTCAAAACTCCAATAGATTTTAAAATTGCAATATCTCGAGTTTTATTTTTAACTAAAATTGTTAAACCTGAAATTATATTAAAAGCAGCGACAATAATAATTAGAGATAAAATAATAAACATCACATTTCTCTCAACTTTAAGTGCTGAAAATAATGAGCTATTCATATCAGCCCATGTATATACAAATGCATCAGGGTATAGTTTCATCAGTTTTTCTTTATGATTTTCAATATTTTTTGGATCTTTAAAATAATACTCGGTAAATCTATCATTTTTATTTTTGTCAAAAAAATCTTCTAAAGTGTTTAAATTTATATAAACAATATTTTCATCATATTCTGATAATCCACTTTCAAATATTGAAGTTATTAGAAATAATTTTTGCTTTGGTAAAGATCCAACTAACGTTTGAACTCCAGAGGGTGAAGTAATTGAAACCTCATCTCCAATATCTAATCCTAAGATGTTACTTAAATCCCGACCAATAGAAATTGTATTTTCATTTAAATTTTTAGAACCAAAAAAACTATCATTATTTGAAATTTCTAGATCTTTAAAATCTTTTTCCAAATAACCTTTTAGCAAAACTCCTTTAGTGCCATTTTTATGAAAAATAACTGCTTCTCCGTCATTTGATAAAACTTCTTTAGCAAAATCTTTATCTGGCAAGGAAGCTAAAGGTTTGTCGTAAGGTTTGACAACTGCATGAGCATTAAAGCCAACTATCTTGTCAATTAATTCAGTTCTAAATCCATTCATGACAGACATTACAATGATAAGAACCGCAACTCCAAGACTTATGCCTATAAAAGAAAAAATTGATATAACATTCAAAAAACCATCTTTTTTTCTGGCTTTTAAAAATCTAAAAGTAATTTCTTTTTCTAAAGTAGAAATCAAATTGAATTTTTTTGTTTAGTTATAATTTCTATAATTTTACTTAATGGTAAATTTTGAGTTTCACCACTTGTTTCCTTGAACTCTAATAAATCACCCTCACTTTTCTTGCCAATAATAATTTGATACGGGGCACCAATTAAATTCATTTTTTTTATTTTTGATGAGAAATTCTCATCTGTATCATCAATGATTGCATCAATATTATTTTTGATTAATTCTATATTGATATTATTTGCTTTATCTAAAGCTGAGGTATCATTTTTATTTATCATAGGTATTAAAGCAATGTCATAAGGAGCAACAGACAATGGCCATTTCATGATTTCATTTTTGTCATCATATTTTGCTTCAATTATAGCCCCTACTAACCTTGACACACCAATTCCATAAGAGCCCATTTTAACAAAATCTTTCTTTCCACCTGGTAAATCAACTGATGCACCCATTGGTTTTGAATACTTGTCACCAAAATAAAATATATGACCTACCTCTATACCTTTTGTAATCAATTGATTTTCCTTAGAAACAATTTTTTCAAAATCTTCTTTATTAAACTTTTCATCAGTTACAGCATAAAACTGTTCATATTTTTTTCTCATACTTTCCAAAGATGCTTTTTCTAGTTGAGTATCAGCATTATCAAGATCAAATATTCTTTTGTCAGTGAAAATTTTACTTTCACCTGTATCTGCAAGAATAATAAATTCATGAGATAAATTTCCACCTATAGGTCCTGTGTCAGCAGCCATAGGTATTGCTGTCAAAGATAATCTTTTAAAAGTTCTCAAATATGAAAGAAAGAATTTATTATAAGAATAAAAAGCTTCTTCATCAGATACATCAAATGAATAGGCGTCTTTCATATAAAATTCTCTACCACGCATAATTCCAAATCTAGGTCTAATTTCATCTCTGAACTTCCATTGAATATGATACATAAGTTGTGGGAGTGATTTATAAGATTTTATTGATGATCTAAAAATTTCAGTAACTTGTTCTTCATTAGTTGGTCCATATAACATTTCTCTATTTTGACGGTCGGTTATTCTTAACATCTCTTCACCATAATCATCATAACGACCACTTTCTTTCCAAATTTCACTGGATTGAATTGTAGGCATTAATATTTCTTGAGCTCCAATTTTGTTTTGTTCTTGTCTGACGATGTCTTCTATTTTTTTCATTACCTTAAAACCTAAAGGTAACCATGAATAAATACCTGCTGAGGCTTGCTTGATCATTCCTACTCTCAACATCAATTGATGAGATTTAATTTTTGCTTCTGAAGGATTATTTTTTAATATTGGTATAAATGAATTTGATAAAAGCATCTTAATTAATCATATTTCTTAAATTTAAATATTCAAATTTAATTAATAAGTAAATTATTATGAAAATGACAGTAGTAATTCCAGTGCAATAAAGGAATTTTTTCAGCATTTTTGGATTTTCAGGTGAGCCAGGATCCTCACCGTCAATTTTTACAGTCTTTGTTCGATTCACATCAATAGGTAGAATAGCAAAAAAAACTATCCACCATATAATTATATAAATAATAGCTAAGCCTGTTGCGCTCATTAAATTCTTACTAAATTGATATTGGTAAAAGGTTTTTTCCCTGTTCTCTCTTTTGAAAACTTTCTACAGGCAATTTTTAATGCATCAATAAGATTGTGTTCTTGTTGTTTGCTTCCAATTTTAAAAGTTCTAGAGGTTTTCTCTATTTCCTCTTCTAATCCATAAACAAAATCATCTCGATCATCTACAGGTAAACCACGAAATGAAAGAATAGGGTTATTGTGTATATTACCTTTAGGTGTAATCATTATTGTTACCTCAAGATATCCATTAGCACTTAAATTTTTCCTATCTTTTATCGATTGTGAATCTGGATCAACGCTTACACTACCATCTAAATAAAGTCTGCCGCTCGGGGCCTTGTCATATACTTCAGGTTTTTCACCTGGATATAACTTAACAATATCACCATTTTCGACTTGAACTGGATGTGGCACTTGCATTTCTTTTGCAAAATTAATGTGTTCTATCATGTGCCTATGTTCACCGTGTACAGGTATTACACATCTAGGTTTTACCCATTGATACATCTCTTTAAGGTCTTCTCTATTTGGATGACCAGAAACATGAACAAACTCGGTTTCTTCAGATATTACTTCTATTCCATCCTTAACAAGTTGGTTGTGAAGTTTATAAAGTTTTTTTTCATTACCAGGTATAATTTTTGAAGAAAAAATTACAGCATCACCTTTTTCAATAAAAACATCTGGATGAACATAACTAGAAATTCTCATCATTGCACCCATTGGTTCGCCTTGGCTCCCAGTACATAAATACACAATTTTTTCTCTTGAAAAATTTTTAGCTTCTCTTGGATCAATTGGCTCAATTGTATTTTTTAAATATCCGCATTGACGTGCAGCTTTATAAATACGATGCATTGATCTACCTACTAAAGAGATTTGTCTTCCTGTTTGTTCTGCACAATAAAAAGCTGTCTCCATTCTAGCTACGTTGGAAGCAAATGATGTTATGATAATTCTTTTTTTTAATCGAGACATAACGTTTAACATATTTTTTCTTACATCTAACTCTGAACCTGATCTACCAGCGCTAAAAACATTTGTTGAATCGCAAATCATTGCTAGCACGCCTTCTTCACCAATTTCCTTTAATCTTTTTTCGTTTATATTGTCTCCAATCAAAGGATTTGGATCTACCTTCCAATCTCCAGTATGCAAAATAACTCCTGCAGGAGTTTTTATTCTAAGTCCATTTGGTTCTAATATAGAATGCGTTAAAGTAATATATTCAATTTCAAATGGGTCTAAAGAAACTTTTCCATTTAACTCAACAATCTGTAAATCATTGGTTATGTCGATTTGTTTTTCTTTAAATTTCTCTCGAATTAATACAGCTGTAAAAGGGGTTGCAAAAATTTTACATTGTAATTTTGGCCATAAATGAGCAATTGCACCTATATGATCCTCGTGAGCATGTGTTAAAACTATTCCTAATAAATTATCTTTTCTTTCAACTATAAACCCTGGATCTGGATAAATTAAATCAACACCTGGAATAGTATCATCTGCAAATGTTACCCCTATGTCGACCATAATCCATTTATGATCACTAGGTTGTCCATAACCGAACAAATTCATGTTCATGCCTATTTCACCTGATCCACCTAAGGGACAAAATAATAGTTCATCTTTCATATTATTTTATTAATTTTGAAATCTTTATTAAGCCTTTAATTGTAATATCTTGGTTGTGACTTGCTTTCGTTTTTATTGAGTTTTTAAATAAATTTGAAAACCCACCAGTAATAACTACTTTAAAAGATTTTCTGGTCTCTTTCTTAATTAAATTAATAATATTGTCAATTAAACCTGCATAACCCCAAAAAAACCCTGATCTAACAGCTGAGATTGTATTGTTACCAATGACTTTATTAATCTTTTTTAAATCTATTTTTGGTATCAAAGTTGCTTTGTCAGACAAGGTATTAAGAGATAATCTCACACCCGGGGCAATAATTCCTCCATAATAAGTATTTTTAATTAGTACATCAAAAGTTGTTGCTGTACCAAAATCCAAAATTATAAAATTATTTTTATCGTTCATTAAACTTATAGCATTAGTAATTCTATCTGAGCCTACCTGTTTATAATCTACTTTGATTTTTATAAGTGATTTTAAGTTTAATTTTTTAACCTCATAGCATTTTAATTTAACTTTTTTCGATAAAAATTTATTTATTATAGAGAAAGTTTTTGGAACAACACTACAAAATAATATTTTTTCAATTTTATTTAATTGAATTTTATTTTTTTTAAATAAAATATTAAGCTGCTTGTTGTTTATAGATTTTGATAAAAAAGTAATTTTTTTTTTAATTTTATTACTTTTAGATACAATACATAATTTTGTTTCCGTATTACCAATATCACCTAGAATATACATTATTTAATTTTATATAGTTTAGATAAATTTTTTTCAAAAAGTTGTTTTAGTTTATTTTCTACAATTAATTTACTAATACTTTTTTTAGTTACCTCTTGCAAGTTTGTGGCAGGATAATTCCTTATAATTGGATTTTTTTTAATATTTATGCCTATACCAGTAATTAAAAATTTTTTATTTCTTACAAATATGACTTCTTGTAAAATGCCACTAATTTTTTTTTTATTAATTAATAAATCGTTTGGTTTTTTAAATAAAATTTTTTTACTTGTAAATAAAGAGAGTAATTTTTTGACTAAAAGACAATTAATTTTTGTTATAGTGTTAATCGATAGCTTCGTTTTATTTAGTTCATTGAAAAAAGAGACAAATAAATTTCCTTTTGATGATATCCATTTTCTTCCATACTGTCCTCTACCATTTATTTGTGTTTCAGCAACAACCATACCTAATTTGTGTTTAGTTTCTTTAATAATTCTTATTGCAGTATTGTTTGTGCTTTTAACTTTTTTAAATTTAAATTTTTTAAATTTCATTAAATAATATTAATTCTTGAAACAACTTCTACTAACTGACTTGGGAATATGAAGTATAAAAGAATTAATATAGTTGAAACTGTCAGTGAAAATTTTAGCCATAAGCTATGGTCTGTATCATATTTATCTTTTTCCTTATCAAAATACATAATTTTTATAATTCTTAGATAATAAAAAGCTGCAACCACAGTTGATAACAACCCTACTATAGCTAAGAAATACATTGATTGTTCCAATACTGCTTTAAAAACGTAAAATTTTGCGAAGAAACCTGCTAGGGGTGGTATGCCTGCTAAAGAAAATAGTATTAACAACAAACACAAAGACAACAATGGATGATTTTTTGATAATCCTGAGAGATCATCAATGTCTTCATAATATTGATCTTTTCTTCTTAACATTAATAGACATGAAAAAAGAGCTAAATTCATAACAACATAAATAGAAATATAAATTATCGAACTTTGAATACCCTCGTTTGATGCTGTGGCTAAACCAGCCAATGTGTAACCAATGTGTCCTATAGAACTGTAAGCAATTAGTCTTTTAATATTAGTTTGCCCTATAGCAGCAACTGCTCCAAAAACCATAGAAGCTATAGATAAGAAAACTATTATCATTTGCCATTGATCAATTAAATTTAAAAAAGGAACATATAAAAATCTAATAAATACAGTCAAAGCAGCTACCTTTGGTACTATTGTAAAAAACAAAGTTACAGTTGTTGGAGATCCTTCATAAACATCAGGTGCCCACATATGGAATGGAACTGCAGAAATTTTGAATGCTAAACCAACTAATATGAACACAATTCCAAAAGTTAAAACATATTCCTCAGAATTTAGTTGATTTGATATTATATCAAAATTAGTAGAACCTGAAAAACCATAAACTAAAGAACATCCATATAATAAAAGTCCTGATGATAATGCACTTAAAACAAAATATTTCAAACCCGCTTCTGATGATTTTAATTGATCTCTGTTATATGTAGCTAAAACATAAAGAGCTAATGATTGTAATTCTAAGCCCATATAAAAAACAATTAAATCATTTGAGCTGATCATTACCATCATACCAAGAATAGAACTCAAAATAAGAACAGGATATTCTATATTGTATATTTTAAATGTTTTTAAATAAGTTGACGAAATAACTAAAACTATAAAACCTCCAATTAAAGTTATAATTTTCATTAGCGAGGACATACTGTCAATCACAACACTTTCATTAAACAAAGTTTCTCTAGTTACAGAGAAAGTTTCATTGATTGTTATTATTGTTGTAATTAAGATTGCAAACAAAGATAAATTGAACGTAATTTTAGAACTGTCATTTTTGAACACACCTAAAATAAGTAGAAACATAATTGATAGAGAAATAAAAATTTCAGGTAATATTAAATTTAAATTTTCCATATTATTTACTTGCTATATTTGTGTTATGCATATTAATTAAATCAGTAACAGAAACTTCAATAGTTTTTATTAATGGATCAGGATAAAAACCAAAAAACAAGATTGGTGCAGCCAAACAACTTAAAATAAAGTATTCAGATCTATTTAAATCTAAAATTTTTTTAAGATCTTCGTTTATTAATTTTCCAAATACTACTCTTTTATACAGCCACAACATGTATGCAGCACCTAAAATCACCCCAATACTAGCTATAACAGCTACTAAAAAATTATCCTTGAAAGCTCCCATTAATATTAAAAACTCACCAATAAATCCACTTGTTCCAGGTAAACCAAGAGACGCTAAAGCAAATAACATGAACAATATTGAATATTTTGGAATTACAGAAACTAGTCCACCATACGTACTTATCAATCTAGAATGCATTCTGTCATAAACTACACCAACAGTTAAAAATAATGCTGCTGAAACTAAGCCATGGCTTATCATTTGAATTATACTTCCTTCAATACCTTGTTGTTGCAAAGTGAATATACCTAAAGTTACAAAGCCCATATGCGCTACTGATGAATAAGCAATCAACTTTTTCATATCTTCCTGCATTAAAGCTATCAGTGAAGTAAATATGATTGCTATAACACTCAAGGTGTAAATTAAAGGTGTAAATACCTCTGATGCAACTGGGAAAAGACCTAAAGAAAATCTTATAAAACCATATCCAGCCATCTTTAACAAAATTGCAGCTAGTAATACAGATCCTGCTGTAGGAGCTTCAACGTGAGCATCTGGTAACCATGTATGAACTGGCCACATAGGTGTTTTAACAGCAAATGAACTAAAAAATGCTAACCACAATAAATTTTGATATTTAACATCAATTCCAATATCGTATAGTTGAACCACGTCAGTTGTTCCTGTAATCCAATAAATTGAAATTATTGCAACCAACATCAAAACAGAACCTAACAATGTGTATAAAAAGAATTTGAATGCAGAATAAACTCTTCTTGCACCTCCCCAAATACCGATAATTAAAAACATTGGTATTAATCCAGCTTCAAAAAATAAATAGAATACAACTAAATCAAGTGCACAGAAAACACCAATCATGAAACTTTCCATGATTAGAATTGCAATTAAAAAATCTCTTAATCTATTTTTAACAGAATTATTTACAGATATTATACAAAGGGGAGTTATAAATGTTGTTAATATTATAAATAAAATTGAAATACCATCAACTCCAACTTTATAATTAATAAATCCTTCAATCCATGTTCTATCTTCTACAAATTGAAAACTAGACGTTGATTGGTCAAAAGAAATCCAAAGATAAATCGAAATTAAAAAATTTACTACAGTTGTAAATAAAGCGACATATTTAGCAGTTAAATTATTTCCTTCTTTATCTTTGGTAAAAAATAAAAATAAAGCACCAACTATTGGTAATAATATTAAAGATGAAAGAATAGGAAAATTCATTATTTAACTATTAAAAAAGTTAGTAAAGCAGAAAAACCTAACAACATTACAAATGCATATTGATAGATAAAACCACTTTGAAATTTAGTTGCTTTAATTGAACATTTTTTTATAAAAGAAGAAATTCCATCAGGACCAAAACCATCGATTATAGTTCCATCACAAAATTTCCACAAAAATAGACCTAGTTTTTTTGAGGATTTAATAAACAGCACATCGTACAACTCGTCAAAATACCATTTATTAACTAAAAAATTATATAAAGGTTTGTTCATAGAAACTATTGAATTAGGTAACTCTTTGTTTTTTACAAATAAGTAATAAGCAATTGGAATAGATACTAAAACTAAACAAGGTGTTAAAAGTAAAAACCATAAAGGTGGATGTATCGTGCTTAAAGGCTCTAAAAACTTAATAGACTCTGCCCAGAATAAATTATCACCATGACCAATAAATAGTCCTTTAAATAGAAATCCTGCAAATACCGCTCCTATTGAGAGGATAAATAAAGGAACAAGCATTACTAATGGAGACTCATGTGTTTCCTCTATCTTGATTTCTTTGTTATTGTACTCTCCATGGAAAGTTTTAAAGATTAATCTCCATGAATAAATAGATGTTAAAAATGCTGTAATTATTCCAATCCCAGCAGCATAATAACCAGTAGTATTACCTTTTAAATACGCAAATTCTATAATTGCATCTTTAGAATAAAATCCTGATAAAAATGGAAAACCTGTTAAAGCAAGTGTTCCAATAATCATTAAAGCATAGGTATATGGTAACTTTTTCCATACACCACCCATATTATTTATATTTTGCTCATCTTTAAATGCATGGATTACTGAACCAGATCCTAAAAATAATAAAGCTTTGAAAAATGCATGAGTAAATAAGTGAAACATGGCAACATTGTATGCACCTACTCCAGCTGCAAAAAACATATAACCAAGTTGGCTGCATGTAGAGTAAGCAATAATTTTTTTTATATCTGTTTGAACTAAAGCGACAGTTGCTGCAAAGAATGCGGTAGTCATTCCAACGATAGTTATAAAATTTAGTATTAACGGTGAATATTCATAAACTGGAGAACATCTTACTACTAAGAAAACACCAGCTGTTACCATCGTTGCTGCATGAATTAATGCAGAAACTGGAGTTGGACCCTCCATCGCATCGGGTAACCAAGTATGTAGCAATATCTGTGCAGATTTACCCATTGCTCCAATAAATAGAAGTAAACAAACTAAATCTATTGCTTTAACTTCAAAACCTAAAAATGGTAAGTTTTTATCTACAACTGTTGGAATTTGTTGAAAAACTTCTGAGTAATTAACAGTTCCAAATAAATAAAATATTAAGAAAATTCCTAAAGCAAAACCAAAATCGCCGACTCTGTTTACAACAAATGCTTTAATGGCTGCAGCATTTGCACTTTCTTTTTTAAACCAGAAGCCAATTAGGAAGTAAGAACATAATCCAACACCTTCCCAACCAAAAAATAATTGAATAAAATTATCTGAAGTTACAAGCATCAACATCGCAAATGTGAACAATGATAAATAAGCCATAAATCTTGGCTTATGAGGGTCATGAGACATATAACCAATTGAGTAGATATGTACTAAAGCAGATACAGAAGTTACAACTACTAACATTACTGCTGATAAAGGATCAATTAACATTGACCAATTTACATCAAGTGACCCAGAGCTTATCCAGGTTGCTATAACAATATTTTCTTCGTATTGATTTACAATCACTTGATAAAGAACATAAATTGATAAAAATGCAGAAATAGAAACTAAAACACTTGTTACTATTTCTGAGTTTCTATCACCGATATATCTTCCAAAAAAACCAGAGATAATTGAAGCAATAAGTGGAAGAAATATAATTGATAGTTCCATGATTATCCTTTCAACTTATCAATTTCTTCAACTCGTATTGTTCCAGAATTTCTGAAATAGACAACAATGATTGCTAATCCTATAGCTGCTTCTGCAGCTGCAACAGTAAGAATAAATAAAGTAAAGACTTGTCCTGCCAAATCTCCTAAATAAATAGAAAAAGCAACTAAATTGATATTTACAGCTAGTAATATCAATTCAATACTCATTAAAATGACAATGATGTTCTTCCTATTAAGGAATATACCAATTACTCCAATTGAAAATATCACTGCTCCTAAAGTTAAATAATGTCCTAAACCTATATCAATCATCTATTTTAACCCCTTTATTACTCTGAACTTCTAACACCTCAACACCTTCTGCTCTTTCTCTAGATATTTGCTTGATATAACTTTGTCTTTTTACACCTGATCTTTGTCTAAATGTTAATACAATAGCCCCAACCATAGCTACTAACAGGATCATTCCACTTATTTGAAACACATGAATATAATCTGTGTATAAAATCTGTCCTAATGAGTGAGTATTGCTAATGCTTGTTTGAGCAATTGAATTATTAATATCAAAAATTTCTGGTTTATATTTCCAACCACCAATTACAATTATTACTTCAACGAATATAAGCGTACTGATAATTAATCCTACCGGGATATGTTTGGAACTTTGTTGACCTGCAAACCATTGATTTTTTTGTTGGGCTACGTTTAACATCATAACAACAAATAAAAACAGAACTGCAACAGCTCCAACATAAACAATTAGCATTATCATTCCCAAAAATTCAGCACCAATCATTATAAAAAGACAAGAAATACTTATGAAATCAAGAATTAAGAAAAATACTGAGTGAACAGTATTTTTAGAAGCAGTAACCATTATAGCTGAAACAACAGCAATTATAGAAAATGTATAAAAGAAAATAGCGTGTGCAATCATTTTTATCTGTGGATATTGTCAGCTTTAATATTAGCCTCTAAAACATTCTCCCATCTATCACCATTATCTAATAACTTTTCTTTTGTATAATAAAGTTCTTCTCGTGTTTCTGTTGAAAATTCAAAATTTGGACCTTGTACTATTGCATCTACTGGACAAGACTCTTCACATAATCCACAATAAATACATTTCATCATATCAATATCGTAACGTGTTGTTTTTCTACTTCCGTCTTCTCTTTCAGTAGATTCTATTGTTATTGCTTGTGCAGGACATACTGCTTCACATAATTTACAAGCAATACATCTTTCTTCTCCATTTGGATATCTTCTTAAAGCATGCTCACCTCTAAAACGAGGACTTATTTTACCTTTTTCAAAAGGGTAATTAATTGTTTTTTTTGATTTAAATAATTCTTTAATAGCAATAAATAAACCACCGATGAAGTCAGTCATAAATATTGTTTTAAAAAATCTTGAAATATTCATTATTAATTCACTGGTAAAAGATTAAAATAAAATAAATAGCTAGATGTTAATACTACCCAAATTAAAGAAAGAGGAAGAAATACTTTCCAACCAAGTCTCATTAATTGATCATATCTGTATCTAGGCACTATTGCCTTAACTAAAGCAAAAAGAATGAATAAAAGAAGAATTTTTAATATTAACCAAATTGCTCCTGGTACTAAAGTGAATGGATAAATATCAATAGGAGACATCCAGCCACCTAAGAATAATATTGCTCCCATTGCGCACATTAATAAAATATTTGCATACTCTCCTAACCAAAACATAGCATACATCATTCCTGAATATTCTGTTTGGTAACCAGCAACCAACTCCGCTTCTGCCTCTGGTAAGTCAAAAGGAGGTCTATTCGTTTCAGCTAAAGCAGAAATAAAGAATATTACAAACATTGGAAATAATGGGATTACAAACCACATATTTTGTTGAGCAATAACGATGTCGTTTAAATTCAGTGAACCTACACAAAGTAAAACGTTGATAATTATTACACCAATTGAAACTTCATAAGATACCATTTGAGCTGCAGAACGAATTGCTCCAAGAAAAGGATATTTCGAGTTTGATGCCCACCCACCCATGATTATTCCATAGACACCTAGTGAAGAAACAGCAAATAAATAAAGAATTCCAACATTGATATCGGCCAAAACCTGAGTTGCGCTAAATGGAATTACAGCCCATGCGATCAAAGCTAAAGTCATAGTCACTATAGGAGCCAATATAAAAATTACTTTATTTGAGCTAGATGGAATAATGATCTCTTTAAATATATATTTTAAAGCATCAGCTAAAGATTGTAATAAACCAAACGGACCAACAACGTTTGGTCCTTGTCTTTTTTGAACAAAAGCCCAAACTCTTCTATCTAGCCAAACAATCATTGCTACAGAAACAAGAACAGGAACTAGTAAGAATAAAATTTTATAAACTTCTTGAAAAACTATGCTCAAGTATTCCATATTAACCTTCTGTACCTGTTAATTTAAAATTTAGTTTAGAATTATTACATTCAACCATCGTTTTTGATGACCTTGCAATAACATTTGAAAAATAATAATCTTTTACTTTGATTGTTAAAGTTTCATTTTGAAACTCATTAGTAAAATTATTAATGTCATTTACTTGTTTTTCCTTTTGTAAATTTAAATAATTAAACATGCTGCTTTCTAATTCATCTTTGTCATTAAATAATTTTCTATTATTCATAAATTCAGCGAGTTCGTTTATTATTTGCCAATCTTCTTTTGCTTCACCTGGTGGATAAGATGCTTTGAAGGCTTTTTGAATTTTTCCCTCTAAATTTGTGAAGTATCCGTCTTGTTCAGTATAAGCAGCGCCTGGTAAAATAATATCAGCAGACTCAGCACCTTTATCACCATGGCTACCTTGGTAAATTATAAATTCATCTTTTTTATCAAATTCTAAATTGTCTTGACCTACAAGATAAACAATATCAAATTTATGTTCTTTTAAATCACTTATTAAGTTATTTTCATTATTAATTATTCCAAGATCAATATTTCCTACAGTTGCTGCATCAGTTGATAAAATATTTAAAGAGTTCCATTCATCTGAAATTTTATTATTTTTTGATAAAAATGCTTTGGTTTTATTAAATAAAAATTCTGAAGACTTTAATCTAAGTAGAGACTCACCAATAATGATTATTGGTTTTTTTGAATTTATAATTTCTTTAGATACGTCATGATTTCCCTCAAGAATATTATTTAAAGTTTGCGTTTGACCATCTAAACTTTGATAAGGATAAGTTAAATCACCAGCATCATTAAGTGAAATAATTTTTGTATTATTGTTTAAGTAAGCTTTTCTAATTCTAGCATTTAAAATTGTTGCTTCATATCTTGGGTTTGCGCCTGCTATAAAGATTAAATCTGCTTCCTCAATGCCATTTATAGAAGAATTAAATAAATAGTTTTCTCTTTTTGAAGTATTTATGAATCTGTTATCAGATCTTGACTCGTAATTTTTAGTATCAATTGTTCGATCAAAAAATTCTTTAAAAATATAACTAGTCTCCATATTGGTTAAATCGCCAACAAAGCCACATATTTTTTCTTTTGATGTGTTTTCAAATTTAGATTTAATTATTTTATACACTTCATCCCATGAAGCCTTTTCAAACTTACCGTTGTATTTGATAAATGGAACATCTAATCTTTGATGTAGAAGACCATCACAAGCATATCTTGTTTTGTCTGATATCCATTCCTCATTAATATCTTCATTTATAATTGGAAGTACTCTTTTGACTTCCCAATCATATGTATCTACTCTTACATTTGATCCTATTGCATCCATTACATCAATTGTTTCAGTTTTCTTTAATTCCCATGGTCTAGCTTCAAATACATAAGGTTTTGATGTTAGTGCTCCCACTGGACATAAATCTACAACGTTAGCAGATAATTCAGATTGCATTGATTGCTCTAGATAAGTCGTAATTTGCATATCTTCACCTCTTCCAATAGCGCCAAGCTCTGGAACTCCCGCAACTTCCGTTGCAAATCTCACACATCTCGTACAGTGAATACATCTTGTCATTTGAGTTTTAATCAATGGTCCCATATTTTTTTCAGGAACAGCTCTTTTATTTTCTTTAAATCTTGATTTATCTACTCCGTAGTACATTGATTGATCCTGAAGATCACATTCACCACCTTGATCACATACTGGGCAATCTAAGGGATGGTTAGCTAATAAAAATTCCATCACTCCTTTACGAGCTTTTTCTACTAAAGCAGTATTTGTTTTAATGTTCATACCCTCAGCAGCTGGCATAGCGCAGGAAGCAATTGGTTTAGGAGACTTTTCCATTTCAACTAAACACATTCTACAATTACCTGCTATCGATAATTTTTCATGGTAACAAAATCTTGGAATTTCTACTCCAGCTTTTTCGCAAGCTTGAAGAACAGTTAAACCCTCTTCAACTTCAACTTCGATTTCATTTACTTTTAATTTAAGCATTTTTTTTATCCAATAAATGTTGATCTACCAAATATGGAATACTGTTTTTCTTTTGAACAATAGGATCCAAATTGTTTCTTTTCTCAATTTCTTTTTTAAAGTGTCTAAGCAATCCTTGAACTGGCCATGATGAACCTTCTCCAAAAGCACAAATAGTATGTCCTGCAATTTGATTTGTAACATCACCTAACATATCTACTTCATCCTTCGTTGCATCACCTTTTGCCATTCTCTCAAGCATTCTCCACATCCAACCAGAACCTTCTCTACAAGGTGTACATTGACCACAACTCTCATGTTTATAAAATCTTGCAATCCTTGCCATACATTTAATTATGTCCTGATCTTTATTAATGACCACTATGCCTGCCGTTCCTAAACCACTTTTCTCAGCCATAAGTGAGTCAAAATCCATAGTTAATGTTTCACATTTCTCTTTAGGAATTAGAGGCATTGAAGAACCACCAGGAATTACTGCTTGAAGATTATCCCAACCTCCAATAACACCACCTGCATGAACTTCTATCAATTCTTTTAAAGGGATATTCATTTCTTCCTCAACATTGCACGGTGTATTAACATTTCCAGAAATACAAAAAATTTTGGTTCCAGTATTTTTTTCTCTTCCTAAAGAAGCAAACCATTTGCCTCCTCTTCTTAAAATGGTTGGAACCACTGCAATTGTTTCAACGTTATTTATTATTGTAGGACATCCATATAGGCCAATCAAAGCTGGGAAAGGTGGTTTTAATCTAGGTTGACCTTTTTTACCTTCTAAACTTTCAAGTAGCGCAGTCTCTTCACCACAAATATATGCACCAGCTCCGTAATGAATATAAATATCTAAATCCCATCCTGTACCAGCTGCATTTTTACCTAACAATTTTTTTTCATAAGCTTCATCTATTGCTGCTTGAAGTTTTTGACCATCAACAAAATATTCTCCTCTTATGTAAATATAACAAACATGTGCTTGGACTGCATAAGATGCTATTAAACAACCTTCTATTAATTTGTGAGGTTCAAATCTTAAAATGTCTCTATCTTTGCAAGTACCTGGTTCAGACTCATCGCCGTTAATAACTAAGTAATGTGGTCTAGATCCAACTTCTTTTGGTGCAAATGACCATTTTAAACCTGTAGGAAATCCTGCCCCACCTCGACCTCTTAACTGAGATTCTTTAATTTCATTAATTATCCAATCTCTTCCTTTGTCAGTAATTTCTTTTGTATTTACCCAATCACCTCTCGCTTGCGATGAAGATACATCTGAACCTTTATCGTTATATAAATTTTGAAAAATTCTATCTTGATCTTTAAGCATTTTTAAAATCCATTAAGGTTTTTCTGTTATTTTCTGGTTCATTATTTACTCTTCCTCTATATGAACCTGGTTTTGGAGTTTCTCCATTTAAAATTTTATCTAAAATATCTAAAGTTTTTTGTTTATCTAAATCTTCATAATAGTCATCATTAATTTGCATCATTGGGGCATTGACACATGCCCCTAAACATTCAACTTCCATCCATGAACAACTTTTATTATTAGATAATTCATACTCATTTTCAGAAATTTTTTCCTTACATGCCTCAACTAATTTATTTGCACCTCTTATCATACAGGGTGTTGTGGTGCATACTTGAACAAAGTATTTGCCTACAGGAGCTAAATTATACATTGTATAAAAAGTAGCTACTTCATAAACTTTAATATAAGGCATATCTAAAAACTTGGCGATGTACTTCATTGCAGCTAATGGTATCCAATTATCATTTTGTTTTTGAGCAATATAAAGTAAAGCCATTACAGCACTTTGCTGTTTGCCTTCAGGATATTTTGCAACAATAACATTTGCTGCTTCTAGAGATGAAGAATTAAATTCAAAATTTTCTGGCTGGTCTTTTGCTGGTCTTCTTAAACTCATCTGTCTACCTCACCGAAAACAATATCTAAAGAACCCAATACCGCAGGCACATCAGCTAACATATGACCTTTAATTAAATAATCCATTGATTGTAAATGTGAAAATCCTGGTGCTCTTATTTTGCATTTGTAAGGTTTACTTGATCCATCTGATATTAAGTAAACTCCAAATTCTCCTTTTGGTGCCTCAACTGCTGTATAAATCTCATCTTTTGGAACTCTGTATCCCTCTGTGAAAAGTTTAAAATGATGTATTAAAGCTTCCATTGATTGCTTGATTTGTGCTTTAGGTGGGGGACTAATTTTACCATCTAATGATTTAATTGGACCTTTTTCCATTTTAGATAGACATTGTTTAATAATTGAAACACTTTCTTTCATTTCTTCAATTCTACATAAATATCTGTCGTAACAATCTCCATTTTTTCCAACTGGAATTTTAAAGTCTAAACTTTTATAACAGTCATAAGGTTGAGATTTTCTTAAATCCCATGGAACACCCGAGCCTCTAATCATCACTCCTGAAAAAGAATAATCTAATGCATCTTCTTTTGTGACTACTCCAATATCAACATTTCTTTGTTTAAAAATTCTATTATCAGTTAGTAAACTTTCTAAATCGTTTATTATTTTTGGAAAAGTTTCACAAAATTTTGCAATATCTTCTTCTAAACCTTTTGGTAGGTCTTGATGAACACCACCTGCTCTAAAGTAATTTGCATGAAGCCTTGATCCTGAGGCTCTCTCATAAAATGTCATTAATGTCTCTCTTTCCTCAAAACCCCATAGAGATGGAGTTAATGCTCCTACATCAAGTGCTTGAGTTGTGACATTTAAAATATGACTTAAGATTCTTCCAATCTCACAAAATATAACTCTTATATATTGCGCTCTGATTGGTACATCTACATTGAGTATTTTTTCAACAGCTAGAGCGAAAGCATGTTCCTGATTCATTGGAGCTACATAATCTAAACGATCAAAATAAGGAACTGCCTGCATATAAGTTTTGTTTTCTATAAGTTTTTCTGTTCCTCTATGAAGTAAACCAATGTGAGGATCTGCCTTTTCAACTACTTCGCCATCTAGCTCTAAGATTAGTCTTAGAACACCATGAGCTGCAGGATGCTGAGGACCAAAATTTAAATTTAAATTTTTAATTTTTTTTGTCATTATTTTCAATTTCTTCTTTGATGTATTGTGTTCCTTCCCAAGGACTTTCATAATCAAAATTTCTATAATTTTGCTCAAGTTTCACTGGTTCGCTAATCACTTTTTTTTGATCTTCGCTATATCTGACTTCTGAGTGACCAGTTAATGGAAAATCTTTTCTTAATGGATGACCTTCAAATCCATAATCCGTTAATATTCTTCGTAGGTCAGGATGATCTTTAAATGATACTCCATACATATCAAAAACTTCTCTCTCCATCCAATTTGCTGAAGGAAAAATGCTGGATAATGATGGGATAACTTCATTTTCTGCAATACAGTATTTTAAAATCAATCTTTGATTAAATTCATGGCTTAAAAACAAATACACTACTTCAAATCTTTGATTGTTTTCAGGATAATCTACTGCAGTAATATCTATTAATTGGCTAAATTTTGTATCTTGGTTTGTTTTTAAAAATAAAGTTACATCAATTAAATCGTCTTTATCTATATCTATATAAATTTGATTATGTTTTATTTTTGTATTATTGATTTTTGTAGTTAACTCAGAGTTAATTTTTTTTTCTAGATCTTCTAAATTTTTCATAGCTATCTAATAAAAGATCCTTTTTTTCTAATTTTTTTTTGTAATTGAAGTATTCCATATAACAATGCCTCTGCTGATGGGGGGCATCCTGGTACGTACACATCTACTGGAACAATACGATCACAACCTCTAACAACTGAATATGAATAATGATAATAGCCACCTCCATTTGCACAACTACCCATAGAGATTACATATCTAGGTTCAGGCATCTGGTCATAAACTTTTCTTAAAGCTGGAGCCATTTTATTTGTTAATGTTCCTGCAACTATCATAACATCTGATTGTCTAGGTGATCCTCTTGGTGCAGCACCAAATCTTTCCAAATCATATCTTGGCATTGCTGTCTGCATCATTTCAACGGCACAACATGCTAAACCAAAAGTCATCCAATGAAGCGATCCTGATCTAGACCAATTAATTAAATTATCTATTGAGGTAGTTATAAAACCGTTCTTACTAAAATCTTCTGCGAGTTGTTTAAATTCCTCAGGAACTTGATCTATTTTATTATTCATTGTGGTTTATATATTTATTCCCAGTCTAAAGCACCTTTTTTCCATTCATAAATAAAACCTATAGTAAGTATGAACAAAAAAATCATCATTGATGAAAAACCTAATAATCCAATATTTCCAAGAGATATCGCCCATGGAAATAAAAATGCTATCTCTAAATCAAAAATAATAAATAGAATTGCTACCAAATAAAACCTTACATCAAATTCCATTCTTGAGTCTTGAAATGGTTCAAAACCACACTCATAAGCTGAAAGTTTTTCAGGATCAGGTTTTTTTGGTGATAAAATAAAGTTTACTACGACAAAAGCACAACTCAAACCAAGAGCCAGAACTAAAAATATTATTATCGGTAAGTAATCTTTTAAAAAATCAGATAACATGGAATTCTATATATCAGTTTTTATCTGTTGTTGAAGGGCTGATACGTCACATTTTTGTTAATATTAACATTAAAAAATGCGAAAAAGTGGCGGGAGTGAAGGGACTCGAACCCTCGACCTATCGCGTGACAGGCGATCGCTCTAACCAACTGAGCTACACCCCCACTTTTTTGTTTTGGTGGGCAGTAAAGGACTCGAACCTTTGACCCCCTCGGTGTAAACGAGATGCTCTACCAACTGAGCTAACCGCCCAAAACAAGGCTACTTATTACATCAACACTTAAATAATGTAAATTAATTATTATTGAATACTAGCTTGAGATTTATCGTCTTTTTTAGATATATCGACCTCAACCCATTCAGTTGGTTTGAGTTCTTTTGTGAGAGCTATTTTTATAACCTGATCGGCATACTCAACTGGGGTAATCTTTATGTCATCAATAATTTTCTTAGGCATATCTACCAAATCTTTTTCATTTTCTTTTGGAATTAAGACTTCTTTTATACCAGCCCTATGTGCTGCTAGTAACTTTTCTTTTAATCCACCGATTGGTAATACTTGACCAGTTAAAGTTACCTCACCTGTCATAGCAACATCTCTTCTTACAGGGATATTTGTAATTGATGAAACAATTGATGTTACCATACCAATACCTGCTGATGGACCATCTTTTGGTGTTGCCCCTTCTGGGACATGAATGTGGAAATCTTTTTTCTCAAAAATTGGGGGAATGATACCATACTCTAAACACTTTGATCGAACAAAAGATTTTGCAGCTTTAACCGACTCCTGCATAACATCACCCAATTTACCTGTAATTTGCATTCTTCCTTTTCCAGGCATTGTTACAGTTTCAATTTTTAAAATTTCCCCACCATATTCTGTCCAAGCAAGACCTGTTACTATACCTACTCTATTCTCAGACTCTAATTCTCCAAACTTAAATTTCGGAACACCTAAAAAATCTGATAAATTTTTCTTATTTATCCCAACTTCTTTTTCTTCGCCAGCAACAATTTTTTTAACAACTTTTCTAGCAAGTTTAGAAATTTCTCTTTCAAGATTTCTTACTCCTGATTCTTTTGTGTAGCCTCTAATTACCTCTTTAATAATTTCATCATCTAGTTTCATTTCTTTTTCTTTAACACCATTATCCTTTATTTGTTTGGGTAGTAAATATTTGTTAGCAATATTTATTTTTTCATCTTCTGTATATCCAGCTAATCTTATCACCTCCATTCTGTCTAGCAAAGGTGGTAAAATATTTAGTGTATTAGCTGTCGTTACAAACATCACATCAGATAAATCATAATCAACCTCCAAATAATGATCATTGAATGTTGTATTTTGCTCTGGATCAAGTGCCTCTAATAAAGCCGAGGACGGGTCACCTCTGTAGTCATTTCCAATTTTATCTATCTCATCCAACAAAATTAATGGATTTCTTGTTCCAGCTTTTTTCATCATCTGGATAATTTTTCCTGGTAAAGAACCAATATAAGTTCTTCTGTGACCTCTAATTTCTGCTTCATCTCTCATTCCCCCAACAGACATTCTAACAAACTCTCTGTTAGTAGCTTTTGCTATTGATTTACCTAATGAAGTTTTTCCAACACCAGGAGGACCTACTAAACATAAAATTGGACCTTTAATTTTTTCCATTCTTTTTTGAACAGCTAAAAATTCAATTATTCTTTCTTTAACTTTTTCTAATCCAAAGTGATCTTTATCAAGAATATCTAAAGCTTTCTTTAAATCTATGTCAACCTCACTTTTTTTATGCCAAGGAAGGTCGGTCATCCAATCTAAATAATTTCTTACAACAGTTGCCTCTGCAGACATGGGACTCATATTTTTAAGTTTTTTTAATTCTTGTAAACATTTCTTCTCTACTTCTTTCGGCATCTTGGCTTTTGTAATTGCTTTATTTAGACTAGCTGTCTCATCTTTACCATCTTCAATTTCACCAAGTTCCTTTTGAATAGCTTTTAGTTGCTCATTAAGGTAATATTCCCTTTGAGTTTTTTCCATCTGTGTTTTAACTCTTCCCCTAATTCTTTTCTCAACACCAATAATACTTGTCTCGTTTTCCATTATTTTAATAATGGCGCTTAATCTTTTTTTAACATCAACAGTTTCAAAAATTTGTTGTTTTTCAGAAATAGTTGCAGTTATATGAGATGCAATATTATCAGCAATGTGCGATGGGTCTTTCAATTGCTTAATATTGTTTATTGTTTCGTTAGAAATTTTTTTGTTAATTGATGTCAATTTTTCTAATCTTCTTAAAGCTGTTGCAGCTAATGGAAACAAATCTTCATCTTTAGGCAAAATATCGTTGTAATTTGTATAATCACATGTAATAAATTTTTCATTATCCTTAAAGTCTAAGATTTTAACTCTTTTAATACCTTCTACTAAAACTTTAACTGTGCCATCTGGCAATTTTAATAATTGCAAAATACTTCCCTCACAACCATACATAAAAACATCTGTTTTTTTAGGATCATCTATCTCAGAATTTTTTTGAGTTACTAGAATAATTTTTTTATCTTTTTTCATTACTTCATTTAGCGCTGAAATAGATTTATCTCTTCCTACGAACAAAGGAATTACCATGCTCGGAAAGACTACAATGTCTCTCAGTGGAAGTAATGGTAGTGAAATTTTGACATCCATATGAACAATATGGATATTATATTTTATAATGCAATAGGTATTTATTACTTATTATGGATATTAAGCCGCTGTAGTCTTATTTGACTTAGATTTATTGTCACCTTTAGCATGAACCAAAATTGGTTGTGACTGCCCTTTGGCAGCGCCGGCATCAACAATAACTTCCTCAATATTGTCTTGACTCGGAAGATCATACATAGTTTTCAATAAAATATTTTCTAAAATTGATCTCAAACCTCTTGCTCCAGTTTTTTTGTTAATAGCTTTTTGAGCTATTTCTTTTAAAGCATTTTCTTTAAAACTTAATTTGGCACCATCTAATTTAAATAATTCTTGATATTGTTTTGTTAAAGAATTTTTTGGCTCTTGTAATATTTTTATCAATGATTTTTCATCTAAATCTTCAAGGGTTGCTATCATTGGAAGTCTTCCTATAAATTCTGGAATTAATCCGAATTTTAATAAATCTTCAGGTTCTAATCCTTTCATCCACTCGCCAGTTTTCTTATCTTGTGTATTTTTAACATCTGCACCAAAACCAATTGAAGTTCCTTTATCTCTTTGAGAAATTATTTTATCAAGGCCAGCAAATGCACCCCCGCAAATGAACAAAATATTTGTTGTATCCACTTGTAAAAATTCTTGTTGAGGGTGTTTTCTACCACCTTGAGGTGGAACACTCGCGACTGTTCCTTCCATTATTTTAAGAAGAGCTTGCTGTACACCTTCTCCAGATACATCTCTTGTTATTGATGGGTTTTCAGATTTTCTGCTTATTTTGTCAACCTCATCGATATAAACTATTCCTCTTTGAGCTTTCTCAACATTATAGTCTGAAGCCTGCAATAATTTTAAAATAATATTTTCAACATCTTCACCGACATATCCTGCCTCGGTTAAAGTAGTTGCGTCAGCCATTGTAAATGGAACATCTAGAATTCTAGCAAGAGTTTGGGCAAGCAAAGTTTTTCCACATCCCGTAGGACCCACTAAAAGTATATTGGATTTTGATAATTCGACATTTTTACTTGTCTTCCCCTCATAATTTAATCTTTTATAATGATTGTGCACCGCAACAGACAAAACTTTCTTAGCGTGAGCTTGACCGATTACATAATCATCTAAAACTGAGCAAATTTCTTTTGGAGATGGAAGGCCATCTTGATGTTTTACAAAAGTATCTTTGCTTTCCTCTTTAATTATATCCATACATAGCTCAACACACTCATCACAAATGAATACTGTTGGGCCTGCAATTAGTTTTCTTACCTCGTGTTGACTTTTACCACAGAAAGAACAGTAAAGAATATTTTTATTATTTGTTGTCATTTTAATTTTTTATAACGAATCAATTAAACTACTTTATTATAGAAGACTCACACTAATCAAGTTTGGATTATTTTATATCTCAATATATTGTGTATTAAGATCTTTTTTCTACTACTTCATCAATAAGACCAAATGATTGTGCGACATCAGGGGTCATAAAATTATCTCTTTCTAGAGCAGATTTTATTTGATCAACACTTTTTCCTGTATGTTTTGAATAAATTTCATTTAATCTTTTCTTTAAAGATAACACTTCGTTTGCATGTATTTCGATATCAGTAGCTTGCCCTTGAAAACCAGCTGAAGGTTGATGTACCATAATTCGAGAATTTGGTAATGAAAATCTTTTTCCATTAGTACCTGCGGCTAGTAAAAAGGAACCCATAGACGCTGCTTGGCCAATACATAAAGTCGAAATATCAGGTTTCACATATTGCATTGTATCATAGATTCCAAGTCCAGCTGTAACTAAGCCTCCAGGACTATTAATGTATAAAAAAATTTCTTTTTTTGGATCTTCTGCCTCTAAAAATAATAATTGAGCCGTAACTAATGAGGCAACATTATCATTAATCTGACCTGTTAAAAAAATAATTCTTTCTTTAAGTAATCTAGAATAAATATCATAAGCTCTTTCACCTTTGCTTGATTGTTCAACAACCATTGGCACAAGATTGCTCATTTGTTCTGATAATTTTGTTGTCATAAGTTGATTCGTTCTACTTATACAACTTGAGATTACTTTTTGCTAACTTTTTTTGTTTTTTTTACTGCTGGGTTAGATTTTACCTTTTTAGTTGCTGGTTTTTTTTCTTTAGCAGATGTTGTAGATGATTTTTTCTTAGTTTCCTTTTTTTCTTCTAAATGGTCATTTTTATGAGCTTCTTTTAAAATTTTTTCTGCTTCTTCTTTTGAGATTTCTTTTTTATTTGCTTTACCTTTTTCTTTAATCAAATTTAAGATTTTCTCCTCATATACTGTTCCTCTAAGACTAGCTATTGCAGAGGGATTTTTTTGATAAAAATCCATAACCATTTTTTCTTGTCCAGGCATCATTCTTAGTTGTTTTTGTACTTCAGCTTGAACTTCTTGTTCTGTAACTTTAATCTGATTTTTTTCACCAAATTCGTTTAAGATCAATCCAGTTTTAATTCTAGTTTTTGCCTTTTTCTCAAAATCTTTTTTATTTTTCTTGGCTTCCTCTTCTGACATACCTTGAGAAAGAATTTTTAACTCTTCCTCAATTAAATTTTCTGGTACTTCATCTACTTTGATTTTCTCTATTTCTTTTAAAATTTGATTTTTAGATAATTGATCTAAAGAATTTTTGTATTCATCGTTAATTTGTTTTGAAATTAATGTTTTTAAATCTTTTAAATCTTTTGCTCCTAAATTTTTTGCAAAATCGTCATCAATTTTAACTTCTTCTGATTGCTTAACACTTAAAATTTTACAATTAAATTTAGCTTTTTTATTTACTAATTCCTTTTCAGGAAAATTTTCTGGTAAAGTTGCCTCTACAATTTTTTCATCATCTTTCTTAACTCCAATCAATTGTTCATCGAAGCCTTTTAAAAATAAATCTTTACCTAAGGTTAATTGAGTATTCTTCCCTTCACTTCCTTTAAAATCCTTACCATCTACTGTTGCTTTGTAGTCTAAAGAAACTAAATCACCTTTTTTAGCTTTTGTATCAGTACTTACTTCTTTAAAATTTGGTTGGTTTTTTGCTATTTCTTTAATTCTTTTATCTGTTTCACTCTCATCTATTTTTACAGTATATTCATCAAATTTAATACTCTCTAAAGATTTTATTTCTATTTTTGGTAATTCCGTTACTGATAAAACATATTCTAGATCTTTGTCTTCACCGTATGTCTTTAAGTCTAGCTTTGGTTGACCAGCTGGTTTAATTTTTTTTTCTTCTAATGCTTTAGTAGATGTTTCTTTTAAAACTTTATCTAAAACTTCTCCGAAAACTGCTTTACCAAATTGTCTTTTTAATATTTCTTTTGGAACTTTGCCTGGTCTAAATCCTTTAAGATTTACACTTCCTTTAATCTCTTCATATTTTTCATCCATATAAGAGTTCATAGTCTCCTTATCAATAAAAATTTTAAGGTTTTTATTAAGTCCTTTTTTATTTTCTACTGTAATTTTCATAATATATTAATGGTAGGGCGAAAAGGACTCGAACCTTCACATGTTGCCATATTGGTTCCTAAGACCAACGCGTCTACCAATTCCGCCATCGCCCCACAAATTACGAGGTTTTATATATTATTGAAACTATTTGTCCAATGACAATTGTTAAAAAATTATCTATTTATCTAATATAATTTATACTAATTTATAAAAAATGATTATTTCACCTTGCATAAGCATTTGTAAAACTGATCCATCAACAGGCTATTGTTATGGTTGTGGAAGAAGTAATGAGGAAAAACGACTTTGGAAGCTAGAAGAAACAACTGATGATTGGAAAAAAGAGAATATAATTGAAATTGAAAAAAGGCTTACAGGTTGGCAGCTTGAGAGTTTTAAAGAGTCTTACTCTTTTAAAATCAAAAATGGTATGTCTCTTTTCAAGAAGAACTTGATCAAAAAGTAATTTAAAATATGAGTAAAGTTAAAATTGTAAGTATTTTTTATGCTATAGGCATAATTATTGGTGCTTTATTCTTTGATGTTTGGGGAGCTGATACCACTCCTTTAAAAACATTTTCTGTATTTGCATGGACTGTAATATTTATTATTGCTTTATTTTTTGTAGATAAAAATGAGAGAAAGTAAGTTTTTAATATTTATTTTATCATTTTTTTTCATATCTTTTAATTCTCTCTCAGAAATTATTATATTAAAAAAATGCGATCATAAAGAGGACGGCTTTTTGAAAAATGAATATATTTTAAATCTAAATGAATTAATTATGACGAGAAATTATATATATAACGAAAAAACATATCAAAAATATAGAGTAACAGATTTAAGTGTAAAAAAGATAAACTCCTATGTGAGAAATATTTATATAGAGGAGGGAAAAATACTTACATTGAAACATGGATATCCACAATTTTATACTCAAATTTTATTTGAAAAAGATAAACCTGAAATATTTGTTAAGGCTGTTTTAAATGACGTTGAAAGTTTGTCTAAAATCTCTACTTGTGAAATAATTGAGAAATTTGATCGAGAAAGTTAGTTTTTATTTTTTTTTTCTACTTTATTTTTTAATAGAAGTTTTTTCTTAAATTCAAGTCTGCTATTTGTAATGTTTGAACGATGCTTTGAATATGCTTGCTTTTGTGCTTGTCTCATAGCTCTTTTTGATGACATAATTATTTAATCTAATATTCAATTTCTAAAGTATCAATAACTTTTAAACTAATATCTGATATTACAATCTCTCCAGATGAAGGTGCATAATTTAAAATTTCAGAAATCACTACATAATGTGTGACAAATACTAAATTTTGATCTTTATCCCAAGTACTAATAAACTTATCAAAATCAACTATTTGATTTTTTTTATTTTTAGTAAATTTCGGACTAAAAAAAGAGTTTAAAAAGTTTTTAATTTCGTATTTTTTGAAAGCAATAAATGCTGTTTCTTTGCATCGACACCATTCACTAGAATAAACTTTTCCAATTGAAATTTTATTTTTCTTAAAAAAATTACCGATTTTTTGTGACTGAATTCTACCACTATGACTTAAATTTCTTTGAGTTGTACAATCATTAATATCAAAATTATCTGGATCACCGCCACCAGGGGCATAGGCATGTCTTATGAAAATTAATTTCCCCCCCTTTTGCAATTCATTAATTAAATTTTGTTTTGAATCTGCTTTAATTGAAGGATTAATGCATATAAATATTACAATTAAATAATTTAAAATTTTCATTTATGAATATTAAAATAGATAATTTAAATAAAACAATTCTTAAATGTAAAAAATGTCCGAGACTTGTTAATTTTGTAAAAAAAGTTTCAACAGAAAAAAGAAAACAAAATATAAATGAAACTTACTGGGGAAAACCAGTTACGGGTTTTGGTTCAATTGATGCAAAAATTTTAATAATTGGGTTGGCACCAGCAGCGCATGGGGGAACAAGAACAGGGAGAGCTTTTACAGGCGATAAATCTGGAGATTTTTTATTTAAATGTTTATTTAAAGCTAACATATCAAACCAACCAAATTCAGAAAACTTAAATGATGGTCTTAAATTAAAATCAACATATATAACTAATATTTTAAAGTGTGTTCCTCCAGGAGACAAACCTAAAATAGAAGAGCTTAATAATTGTTCTAAATACTTTGATAGCGAGATTTATAATTTAAAAAAATTAAAAACTATTGTTGCATTAGGAAAGGTGGCATTTGATAATTGTATTAAATTTTATAAAAAAAAATACAATTTAAAAGAAAAGATAAAATTTATTCACGGGAAATCCTATTTACTACCCAATAATAAAAAATTAATTGCCTGTTATCACCCTAGCCCCAGAAATGTAAATACTAAGCTAGTGTCTGAAAGAATGATTGTAGATTTATTTAAAAAAGCTAGAAAAATATCTATGAACTAGAAGTATAGGGTTTAAAGTCTGATAAGATTTTTTCTGGAATTTTAACTGGCTTTAATTTTTCATTTATAAATACTAGATGAATTTTAGCTTCTACGATCAATTCCTTGTCTTTAAATATTAATTGATTCATTAAAAAAGAGGTTTTTGAAGTAGAGTTTACAAATGATTTAATTTCTAAATCATCTTCTAAATATGCAGATTTTTTATATTCAATATTACATGATTTAACTATTATAAGAGCACCAAAATCATTTTTTATTTTTGTATTGCTTAATCCAATAGTTGATAACGCTTCAGTTCTAGCTCTTTCTAAATATTTTAAATAGTTAGCATAGTACACGACTCCGCCAGCGTCTGTATCCTCATAATACACTTTAACATTATGAATAAAATTTTTATGCATAAATTAATAATATCAAATAAATTAAAATTTAATAGAAACCAGATATAATATCTTAGATGAAAATTTATATAATTTGATTAATCGAAGTAATTTCATGGAACTTTAGATTTCCAAATGCAATTCCAATCGCTGATATTATCGCAGCTATTTATTATTGTTTTTAAGTATCGATTTAAGAAAATATCTAAAATATTAATTAATCTGCTGAAAAATAAATATTCTGAAAATAAGAAATTGATTTCATTTTAGAATTGTCGGTATCAGCCATTATAGCCAAACCATCTAGTTCATTCACATCTAGATCATGAAATTTTTTAAAATCTTCCTTAACATTGGCTTTTACTGTTACCCAAACATTCAGATTATCTTTTGTAGTTGCTAATACATTATCTATTGATTTTTTTGTGTATGGGCTTGGCCAACTCTCGCCGACTGCACTATTACTTGAAAAAACGTAATTAACAGCTCTATTTGAAAGTGGTGTTACTCCTGTTTTTTTTACTACAAAAACTCTAGCTGCAAAATCATGACCTTTTTTGGAATTCTCATTAATACCTTGCAAATCTTTTTCAATTTTCCATGTTATATTAATAAATGGCGTCTTGTTTAAGTCAATTTTTACTTCTTTTCCAAGGCCTGAAGCAGCGTTATCAGCTACTGCTTTTAAAAAATTACCATTCTCATTTGAACCAACAGAATAAACTGTTTTGTTATCTGCTCCTCTTATTTTACGGATCTCAAGAGCTGACAATTCTTTTTCAGTGAACTCAAAAATTTTTACAGTTTCTGCATATAGAGAATTAACAAATATTAAATATGTAATAAAAATATAAAAAATTTTTAACATGTTATCCTTATAGATAGATTATTTATAAATTCAATATTCAGTCACAATTTCAACATCCTAAATTCAAAATTCATTGTTAAATTAATAATATGAAAATAATTTCTGTATTTATACTTTTAATATATTGGTCAATAATGATTTCGGCTCCAGTTATGGGTAAAAATTCCATTAAATATCAAAAGAAAGATATAAAAATAGTCTCAAATTTTTGAGACTAATATGTAGATCTTCCACCACTTATGTCGAAAACTGCAGCTGTAGAGAAAGTGTTCTCTTGAGAAGAAAGCCAGCAAACTAATGAGGTAAACTCATGTATTTCAAGAAATCTCCCTCTTGGAACCTTTGATAGCATTCTTTTTACGTGCTCTTTACTCATCTGATCTAAAATTCTAGTTTTAGCACCAGCTGGGGTGACTGCGTTTACAGCTATGTCTTTATCAGCTAATTCTTTACCTAAAGCTTTAGTTAATCCAATTGCACCAGCTTTTCCAGAGCTATATGCGCTTGCATTTGCATTACCATCTTTACCCGCAACAGAAGCGACATTAACAATTCTTCCATAATTATTTCTAATCATATTTGGGACAATTGCTCTGCAGCAGTTAAAAGTACCCATTAAATTTATCTGGACTACTTTATTCCACATATCGACATCATACTCCCATAAAGGACCTGTAGGACCTGTTATGCCAGCATTATTTATTAAAATATCAATATTTGTTTTTGAGGTTATGTCTGCAACGTTTTTCTCTACATCTTGATAATTTGAAATATCAACAACGCTATAAAATAAATTGGGGTTTTTAAACTCATCAACTGCTGATTTAAGAAGCTTTTCATCGATATCCCATATAAATACTTTAGCACCAGACTCTAAAAATCTTTTTGCAACATCCAAACCAAACCCTTGAGCTCCACCAGTAACTACAGCTGTTCTATTTTTAAAATCGAATGTGTGCATTAAAATTATTTTTTTGCTAACAAGTAGTATGTTATCCAGGCAACAAATGCACCTATTATCCAAGCATAAGATTGTAAAAACATAAAATTAGTATTCCAAATTGTTGAAGCTGAAAAAATAAATCCTATCAATAAAGAATAAACACCTTTAATATGCCAGCCACCTGAATAATAATATATGCTGTCTCTACCAATTGAATATAAATCTTTATTACTTAATTCTTGATTTTTAATTAAATAATAATCAGCCACCATCACTCCAAATAAAGGACCAAAAAAAGCACCAAAAGTATCTATAAAGGATAAAATTCCTATTTGACTCAAAATAGTCAACCAGAATACCGCAATCAATAAACCAAAAAATGAAATTAAATAACCTGCACTTTTAAAACTTAATTTAGAAGGAGCAAAATTTATTAGAGAATATTGAGATGGTATATAATTAGCAACTAAATTTGTAGAAGCTGAAGCTATTATAATGAAGCATAAAACAACTATTGTTATTTGTATATTGTCAAATTTTCCAACTATATCTGTTGGATTGGTAAAAATTCTATCAATATCCGAAAATTTTTGATTAAGAAATAAATCAGAACCTGTAACAATGAAAACTGATAAAAAAGAAAAAATAATTAAATTCAAAATTAAACTTAAGTTTCCTTTTTTTAATTCTTTCTCATTTTTTACATACCTAGAAAAATCACCAAAACTAATGATTAAAATTGAAAAATAAGCAAATATTGTTCCAGCAACTGTCATTAAAGGTGCTAAATTATTAACATCTAAAAAATTATTGAGGTTAAAAATATTTGAAAAAGCTTCGGTAGTTATTTTTACATCACTTAATAAAACAACAAAGAAAAAAATAAACATACCAGTGTAGACTGTCATTGTAGAAAAATTAATTAATTTTTTATTGTACTGCATCCCAACAATAAATAATAAAGTCTGTAGAATAATTGTTATTACTATTGCAGACCAATCAATAATGTTCATTCCAAAATAATAAAAAATAAATATTTCCTGCTGTAATAAAGAATTATCTATAGAAAAAATAACTATTCTAATTAAATAAACTAAAATTTTAGATAAAAAGTAAGTTTGAATTCCAAAGAAAAAAATTCCAACTAAACTTCTGATTAAACCAAAAAATTTAGCACCGTTAAATCCTAATGAAGATCTTAACAATACTGCAAATGGTAAACCAAATTTTTGGGAAGGTTTTCCAATAATATTTGAAAACAAACAAACAAACAAAGATCCTAATATTATTCCAAAAAAAACTACAAATACATTTAAACTATACATTAAGTAAAGTGAGGATATTAATGAGAAACCAATTACACTTTGTACATTTGCTCCCCAAAAACAAAATAAATCTTTCCGATTCCAAGTTTTATAATTTGGATTAACTGTTACTAAGTCCCAATTAGAAAGAGAGTATTTTACTTTTGGCTGATTCACTAAACCTTATTTTAAACTAATAAATTCTACTGTCCATATAAGAGAGTTGGTAGCCATAGAGCAATCTGTGGGAATATGATTATTAAAATTAAACCTATTACTTGTAGAACCATAAATTGCATCATTCCATAATAAATGTCTTTTAAATCCCATTCAGGAACTACACCTTTTAAGAAATAGGCAGACAAAGCTACAGGTGGAGATAGCCAGGCGGTCTGTAGATTTACAGCGACCAATATTGCAAACCAAGTTAAATTAAATTCCAAAGCTTCAATTAATGGTAAAAGAATTGGAACAATAATCATAACAATTGGTACCCATTCTAATGGCCAACCTAATAAAAATATTGCAACCATAACAATTCCTAGAATTAAATATTTATTCATTTCTAATCCTAACAAAAATTCAGTTAATAAGGTTGGAGTACCAAGTCTTGCAAATACAGCACCAAAAAAGTTTGATGCAGCAACTAAAACCATTATTAAAGCAGTAATTTCTAGAGTTTTAACGAGCGCTTCTTGAAGTTTAGATAAAGTTAATTTTTTATAAGCTAATGAAAGTAATAAAGCTCCCATAGCACCACAACCTGCTGCTTCTGTAGGTGTTGCAAAACCAAATAAAATACTCCCCAATGCTGCAAAGACGAGCGCTGCAGGAGGAACCAAACCTAAGAAGAATTCAATCCAAACTTCTTTAATGCTTGCTGCCCTCATTTCTTCAGGAATTACAGGTCCTAATTTTGGATTTATCATACATCTTATTGTTGTGTAACCAGCGTATAAACTAGCAAGAAGAATTCCAGGTATTATAGCAGCAGCAAATAAATCAATTACAGGAATTTCCATAATTGGGCCCATTACAACAAGCATAATGCTTGGTGGAATTAAAATTCCTAAAGTACCACCAGCTGTAATTGTACCAGCTGCAAGTCTTACATCATAACCAGATCTATTCATTGATTTTGCAGCCATGATTCCTAGTATAGTTACTGAAGCACCAACAATTCCTGTTGCTGCAGCAAAGATAACTGAAACAAACAATACAGCATAATACAATGCACCTCTTACTCTAGCCAACATCATTTGAAATGATGAGAACAATCTTTCCATTAGTCCTGCTTGCTCCATCATTATGCCCATAAAAACAAAGAGTGGGACGGCGGCGAGTGTTTGTTCGGTCATGACCATCGAAAACTGAAGAGTCATTAAATAAAAAACTAATTTTCCAAATCCCAGATATCCAAATACAAAACCTAAGAAAATTAATGTAAATGAAATTGGAAATCCAACAAAAATAGCAAAAAGCATTACTCCAACTAAAATAAAGCCTAAGATAGCCGGATCTATTAATTCAGCAATCATTCATCTTCTCCTGGCCACTTTCCTCGTGTGGCAGCCCAATAGCTTTTAAATAATTCTGAAATACCTTGGATTAGTAAAAATATTATTCCAATAAGTAGACAACTTTTAATTGGCCACATATATGGCATCCAAGTTGTATCCATTCCTCTCTCACCTCTTTGAATAGACTCCCCAACATATCCAATAGTCATGTAAAGAAATACTAATAAGCCTGGAAAGTAAAATAATATATACAACCAAAAATCAATTTTGCCTTGAATCTTAGTTTTAAAATTTCTGTATAAAAAATCAGCTCTTATATGAACACCTTTAGAAAGTGCATATCCAGCACCTAACATAAAAAGTGCACCATATAAAAAACGACTTATGTCATAGGCCCAAATTGTTGGAGAGTGAAATAATTTTCTAGCAAGAACTTCGTAAGTCATTGCAAGAATTAATGGCATCAAAATCCAACAAACTACGTTGCCAACCCATTTACTAAATTTATCAATATTTACAATTGAACTTGCCATCCATGGTGGCATATCACTTGGCATTTTTCCTGAACCACCTCGCCTTTCAGCAATCATTTCATCAGAAATATCTAATTTACCTGGTTCGTCTGCCATAAATTTTTATAAAAAAATTAGAGCGGACTTTATAGTCCGCTCTAACATAAAGATTATTTAATGATTACTTTAATGTTGCTGCGTGAGCCATTCCTAGCTTAGCATTAGACATTTGAGCACCACTCCAGAAAGGAACTGCAATATCAGCAAATTCTTTCATAGAGTCCCAAACTTCAGCAAAGAATGCATTTTTAGCTGCGTTTGTTTCCAAACTTTTCTTAGCAGCTGCCATGTATTCAGTGAAGTAATCAGAAGGAGTATCTTCTAATTTTACACCATGAACTTCAGTAAGCTCTTTTAAAGCTTTTCCGTTTTCATAGATTCTATAACTTAGAGATTTCGCTAGAGATGCATTTGCTGCAACTTCTAGAGACTTCTTCTCATGAGCACTCATAGCATTGTATGTTTTTCCAGTAATATAAAAGTCAGCATTTACGACTACTTGGTGCAAACCTTGTAAGTAGTAGTGCTTTAATACTTTTTGGAAACCAAACGTTAAGTCTGGCTTTGGACAACACCATTCAGCAGCATCAATAGTTCCTGCTTCTAGAGCTGGTAGAATATCTCCACCACCCATAGCTACAGATGCAATACCAATGTCTTTGTATGTTTGTCCTGGAATTCCTGGAGGAGTTCTGAATTTATATTTTCTAAAGTCAGCCATATCTTTAATTGGTTTAGGGAACCAACCTAAAGCTTCTGGTCCAACTGGTTGAATCATAAATCCTTTAATATCTCTTCCCATTTCTTTCCATAGTCTGTCATATAGTTCTTTTCCTCCACCATATTGAAACCATGATAGGAATGCGATGTTGTCAATACCAACACCACCACCAGCTACTGGCGAACCAAATAGCATAGCTGCAGGGTGATCACCTGACCAATAATGCGTCCAAGCGAATCCACAATCGATTAAACCTTTGTCAACTGCGTCTAGAGTTTCTTTTACACCAACAACTGCTCCTGCAGGCATAATTTCAAACTTTAGAGATCCACCAGTCAATTCGGTTACAGTGTCAGTAAAATCCTTTAACATTTTAACTTCATCAGCTTTAGTGTTAAGAACAGTCTGACATTTTAGTGTTTTTGCCGCATTAGCATTTGAAATAAATCCAAATACCATTGCAACTGCAAATAACATTGAAATGATTTTTTTCATTTGTTTCCCTCTCTTTATTTTTAAAAACGAAAGCTTGTCAAAGAATGAAATCTAAAACAAGTGTTATTATTGGATTATTTTAATTTTTTTGTGTACAGAAATGTTACAAATAAAAAATTTTAATTTATAAAAGTTCTAATTAATGGATAATTTTGATTATATTATAATTGGTGCTGGATCTGCAGGATGTGTTCTTGCAAACAGAATTTCATCAAACCCTAAAAATAAAGTCTTACTTTTAGAGGCAGGTGGCAAAGATACTAATCCATGGATACATATTCCTGGAGGATATTTTAAAACAATGCACAATCCTGAGACAGATTGGTGTTTTAACACAGAAGAAGAGCCCTTTTGTGACAATAGAAAGATGACTTACCCAAGAGGTAAAACACTTGGAGGAAGTTCTTCTATTAATGGAATGCTTTATATTCGAGGGCAATCAAATGATTACAATTATTGGAGACAATTAGGAAATGTTGGATGGTCATGGGATGATGTACTTCCTTATTTTAAAAAATCTGAAGATTTTCAATTTGGAAAAAATGAATTTCATGGATCTGGTGGCCCATTAAAAGTTGAAAAAATTAGATCTACTTTTAAAGTTTTAGATTTATTTTTAGAAGCTGCAGAGGAATTTGGATATAAAAAAACTGATGATTTTAATAATGGTGATAATGAAGGAATGGGGTATTTCCCTTTAACAATTAAAAATGGATTTAGATGTAGCACAGCAGTCGGATATTTAAATCCAATAAAAAATAGAAGTAATTTAAAGATTATAACTAAAGCTCACATAAAAAATATTGAGTTTGAAAATAAAATTGCCAAAAAAGTTAATTTTTGGACTGGTGATAAGTTAAACACTGTAGAAGCAAATGGTGAAATTATTTTAAGTGCTGGTACTATTGGATCTCCACATATTCTTCAAGCTTCCGGTTTGGGTCCTGCTAAATTATTAAAAGATAACGGTATTGAAGTATTAATGGAAAATAAAAGCATTGGCCAAAACTTAACGGACCATCTTATGTTAAGACCTGTTTATAAAATAAAAAATTTAGAAACATTAAATGATATTTATTATAGTTTAACTAAAAAAATATTTACTGGATTAAAATTTTTCTTAACACGAACTGGCCCACTTACTGTTGGCGCTAGTTATTTGTGTGGTTTTGTTAAGAGTGACCCACATTTAGAAACTCCTAACTTACAATTTCATGTTTCTCCAGCTAGTACCGATCTTTTAGGAAAATCATCATTACATAAATTTCCTGCTTTCACACCAACTATCACTAATGTAAGACCTACTAGCAGAGGATCAATTGAACTAAAATCTTCAGATACGAGAATTCCTCCAAAAATTAAAATGAACTATTTATCTACACATGAAGATAGAGAGATAGCAGGTAAGTCTCTTAAAATAGTAAGAAAAATAGTTATGGAGTCCAAAGCCTATAAAGATTATGAACCAGAGGAATTAAGACCAGGCATAAATATTAATAATATTGAGCAGCTGGCTATTGAAGCGGGAAAATATGCTAATACAATTTTCCATCCTGTAAGTACGTGTAGAATGGGTAAAGATGAAAATGCAGTAGTTTCTGATCAGTTAAAAGTTCATGGAATAAAAAACTTAAGAGTGATTGATGCATCAGTAATGCCATATATCACCTCAGGAAATACAAATGCACCTACAATAATGATTGCAGAAAAAGGTGCGGACATGATACTACAGCAATAATGTTTGTAGAATTTTTTACACCTGAACAAATTGCAATAGTAACTCAAATAATTCTTATTGATTTAGTTTTAGCAGGTGACAATGCAATAATAATTGGAATGGTTGCATCTAAATTTCCAGTCGAACAAAGAAAAAAAGTTATTTTTTGGGGAATTGGTGGTGCTGTAATTTTAAGAATCCTACTAACATTGATTACAGCATATCTTCTGCAAATCACTGGCTTAAGATTAATTGGGGGATTATTATTACTTTACATTGTTTATAAGCTTTATGTAGACGTAATAAAAGGTTCAGAAACAGAAGAGGATGTAAAAGTAGATAATTCAAGTTTTATAAAAGCAATTTGGACTGTTTTACTAGCTGATTTTACAATGAGTTTAGACAATGTATTGGGTGTTGCTGGTGCAGCTGGTGATCACTATGGGCTTCTTGTTTTTGGATTAGTGTTATCAATTGTTTTGATGGCAACTGCAGCAACATTAATTTCTGGATGGATTAAAAAATACAGATGGATAGCCTGGCTTGGGTTATTAGCCATTTTAATTGTAGCTGTTGAGTTGATTTACACAGATATTAAAATATTATTCTTTTGATGTATCTTCAAAAAATAAATCTTAAAAACAAGTATGCTTTAGTTACAGGAGCAGGTAAAGGATTAGGACGAGCATGTTCTGTTGCTTTAGCTGAGGCAGGTGCAACTGTTATAGCTTTAAGCAGAACTGCAACAGATCTAAATAAATTAGAAAAAGATATTAAAAAAGTTAAAGGTAAAGTTATTAAAGTTTCTTGTGACGTAATGAATTATGAAGATTTAAAACAAAAATTAGATAAAATTAAAATTATCGATATATTAGTTAATAATGCAGGAACTAATATTCCGGAACCTTTTGAAAAAATAAAACAAAAAAACATGAATTATCTTGTAGATTTAAATTTAAAGGCGGCATTTAACGTGGCGCAACTGGTTGTAAAAAAAATGCTTAAAAATAAAAAAAGAACTGGCTCAATTATAAATATGTCATCTCAACTAGGTCATGTTGGTATGAGTGGTAGAAATGTATACAACATGACAAAGTTCGGGATTGAAGGATTAACTAAGGGCATGGGTGTCGAGTTAGCTAAAAAAAATATAAGAGTTAATACGGTAGCACCTACTTTTGTTGAAACACCGATGGTTAAAAATTTTTTTAAAAATAAAAAATTTAAAAAATTAGCACTTGGAAATATTCCAATGGGAAAAGCGGCTTCCGAAAGTGATGTTGCTACAACAGTATGCTTTTTGGCATCATCAGCATCTTCAATGATAACTGGAACATCAATAATTATAGATGGTGGATGGACAGCTCAATAATTTATAGACTTTTTTTTGTTTTTTTAATTTTTATATCACCTGTAAATGCTATTGAATTTCAAGGTAAATTTCTACAAGGTCATTTTATATTAGGTAAAACTGATCCTAACGCTAAAATCTTAGTTGGAAAGAAACAGGTAAAAGTTTCAAAAGATGGTTTTTTTGTTTTTGGTATAGATCGAGATCAAAAATATGACCTAACATTTACAAAAATTATTAATGGAAAAAAATCAATAACTACAAAAAAAGTTTTAAAAAGAAAATACAATATACAAAGAATAGATGGTCTTGCAGAAAGTAAGGTAACCCCGCCTGAGTCTGTTTATAAAAGAATTAAAAAAGAAAATAATGCAATTGGAGAAGCAAGAGCAATTAATTCTGATCTACAATTTTTTAAAGAAAAATTTATAATGCCAGTTGAAGGTATAATTAGTGGTGTTTATGGTAGTCAAAGAATTTTAAATGGTAAACCAAGATGGCCTCACTATGGAATAGATATTGCAGCTAAACAAGGAACAATGATTAAATCATCTGGTTCAGGCGTAGTTACTATGGCTGAAGATGATTTATATTATACTGGAGGAACAGTTATAATGGACCATGGTCATGGGATATCAACGATATATTCCCATTTAGAAAATGTACTAGTATCAGTTGGTGATCAAATAAATCAAGGGGATATAATAGGAACTGTAGGGTCAACAGGAAGATCAACAGGACCACATTTAGATTTTAGAGTTAATTGGTTTCAAACTCGTTTAGATCCGATGTCGGTGATAAATTAAACTAAAATTTTAAGGGCACCTATCAACAGAATAAACCTTTTAAACTACTTTATTTTTTCTTCGCTCTTTTCTCCAAAGTATAAAAAATAATAGAATTAATGCTGGTTGCAAAAAAATAAAAATAATAATGTTTATCGCCTCATATGATATTCCTATTAAATTTGCCAAATCAACCAGAACTATTACACAAACTTTAAAAACAAAGTCTATTAATTCAAACCCTGAATTTCCCATACTATTGTAAGCATCTATATATTTGTTCATATTCAAAATGTAATGTTTTTTTCTAAAAAGTATTGTCCAAATTTATAAATTATCTTGGACAAGAATTTATCCAATTAAACATTATATTGAGATCATGATTAAAAATAAAATAAACAAATGGGTCTTGTTTTTATACTTTTTGACTGTAGGTAACTATGCGCATGCACGTGTTATAAATGTCAACTCATGTCCAGTTCCTTTTGACTTCACGGTTGCAGACTTTTGCGTGTTAAGTACGATTGGAATGTGGATTGCAATTCCATTAATCTTTATGGTAATTTATGTTGCTTTTGCGTTATTTACAGGATTAATAAAAAATATATTTTCAAGATAATTTCATTGGGTGTCCTTATCATTAAGGACACCTGACATTACAAAGCACCTACATATTAAATTATTATTTAAATTTGAGTTTAACTAGTTTATAAATTCTTATGGATTTTGGAACATCTATAAAAACCTGTTTTTCTAAATATGCTATTTTTTCTGGAAGAGCATCTAGATCTGAATTTTGGTGGTTTGTACTTTTTGGTGTTATTGGGGGAATAGTAACTGTAGTAATAGATGTGATGATTTTAGGTTATTCTACTGAAGTATATGGACCTATAAATATAATATTTACTGTGATAACTTTTCTACCTTCTATTGCTGTTGGAGCAAGAAGACTTCATGATATAAACAGATCGGGATGGTGGCAGTTAATTACATTAACTGTTATCGGATTAATTTTATTAATAATTTGGTGGGCAACTATTGGTGAAAATAAAAAAAATGTCCATGGATCATCCTTAAAATTAAAAAATTAAGTAAGTAAATTAAAGAGCACAAAAGCTAAATTTCAGATCTAGCTTTGAAACGTTCATAAATCAATCTTGTTTTTACTCCTAAAGTTAAAAATGGCTCAGGTGGAAGCCAAGTAGGTTTACTTCTTGACTCAATAGTTTCTATCTCTTTGGTATTTTCATTGCTTGCTTTAATTGCTATTTGTTCACCAAATAAAGTTCCAACTCCTATACCTGATCCATTATAACAACCTGCAACAAATATATTTTCAGCTATTTTTTCAAAAATTTGAGAACTATTTCTTGTTCTAGAAACAATACCTGACCAAGAAGATTGAATAATGTCATTAGGTAAATTAGGAAATCTTTTTTTAATTCCAATCTTTTGTTTAAGTGATCTTTTATTTAATTCAGATTGTGACATTTGATAAGGATTAGAAACCTCTGCAGTATTTCTAATTAAAATTCTTCTATCTTTGGTCATTCTGATGGTGGCTCCCATTGGTCTTACTGGCAAAACTCCCCATTCTTTTGGCCCACCAATAGATTCATATTCTTCACTTGTTAAACATCTGGTCATACTTGCTGTTAGAGTAATGGGAAAATTATAATTAGACTTTATTCCTAAAGATTTTAGAAATCCATTTGTTGCAAAAATAATCTTTTTAGTTTTAATTAAACCGTTCTTAAATCTACAAATAACCGTATCTTTAACCTTTTCCCAGTTTAATAATGAGGAATTTTCATAAAGCTTTACATTTTCTGGTAATGTATCAATCATTGCTCTAACCAATTTACCTGGATGTAGTAAAATTCCTCCCTTTGTATAAAGAGCAATGTTGTAAAAATTGGTACCTAATCTTTCATTAAGTTCTTTGCTAGATAATAAATTATGTTCAAAACCCAATTTAGATAAATTGTAAGAAAAATTGCCTAATATTTTTTTATCCTCTATTTTTGATGAAGCAAAAAACTTCCCACATTCATTCCATTCACAATCTACCTGATGCTCTTTAATAAATTTTTTAACAGCTTCTACTCCTAATTTGTAAATGTCTGTTTTTTTTTTATAATTATGTAGTTCTTTATTAGATGTAAAACCATCATTAAGAGTTGTATCAACCAGATAACCTGAATTTCTTGAGCTAGCACCTTCGCCTGCTAACTGAGCATCAATTAATATAATATTTTGATTAGAATGTAATTGAGCTAATTTTCTTGCAGCTGACAAACCTGTATAGCCAGCTCCTATTATTAACCAATCACAATTTTCATCAGATATTATAGACTTAATATTTGTTCTTGGATTAAGATCTTTAATCCAACTACAACTATTATCATTTTTCACTTGCATTAAGTGACTTTACGATAATTGATAAATATTTAAAAGATTTTAAGAATTTAAAGGATTTTGTTTTTTCATATCCGATTTATTGATACCTGCAACTTTTACAGGTGCTTTCATAGCATCTCTCCTAAATGGTTCACCAAGCTCTTGATTTAGTATTACTTCAATAAATGTTGTAATTCCTTTCTTCTGATCTTCACATGATTTTTTAATAGCTTGTGTGGTTTCTTCCATAGTTCTAACAGTTACTCCTTTTAATCCACATGCATCTGCTACTTTTGAATAACTTAACTTTGGATCAAGTTCAGTTCCAATGAAATTATTATTATACCACAAAGTAGTGTTTCTTTTTTCAGCACCCCATTGATAGTTTCTAAAAATAACCATTGATATTGCTGGCCATTCTTCCCTAGCACATGAGCTCATCTCGTTCATACTAATACCAAAAGCTCCATCGCCAGCAAAACCAATTACTGGAGTGTCAGGACATCCAATTTTGGCACCTAAAATTGATGGAAAACCATAACCACATGGTCCAAATAAACCTGGCGCTAGATATTTTCTTCCCTTTTCAAAAGTTGGATAAGCATTTCCAATCGCACAATTGTTTCCAATATCACTTGATATAATTACATCATCTGGCATGCCAGCTTGAATTGCTCTCCACGCTTGCCTAGGAGACATTCTATCAGCATCTCTTTTTCTTGCTTCTTTATTCCAAACAGTACCCTCATCATCATCTTCATGGTCAAGGCTTGATAATTTTTGCAACCAAGCAGATTTTGTTTGATGAATAATATCTTTTCTTTTTTGTCTATCTGTATCACCTGCTGTTGTTGAAAGTTGAGCAAGTATTTGTTGTGCAACTAATTTAGCATCACCACAAATACCAACTGTAACTTTTTTTGTAAGACCAATTCGATCTGAATTAATATCCACTTGAATAATACTTGCATTTTTAGGCCAATAATCCATTCCATAACCAGGTAGTGTTGAAAAAGGATTTAGTCTTGTACCTAAAGCTAAAACAACATCGGCTTGTTTTATTAATTCCATTCCTGCTTTTGAACCATTATAACCTAATGGCCCAGCGGCTAATGGGTGGCTTCCTGGAAAACTATCATTATGTTGATAACCAGAGCATACTGGTGCATCTAGTTTCTCTGCAAGTTTTTTACAATCTTCAATAGCACCTCCTATCACTACACCAGCGCCAGATAATATAACTGGAAATTTTGCTTTAGATAATAAGTTGGCTGCTTTTTTAATTGCTTCTACTCCACCTGCTTGTCTCTCTAATCTTACAATTGGAGGTAGTTCAATATCAATAACTTGCGTCCAAAAATCTCTTGGGACATTTATTTGTGCAGGTGCAGACCCTCTAACTGCTTTTTCTATAACTCTATTTAATACTTCTGCCATTCTTGAAGGGTCTCTTACTTCTTCTTGATAGCAAACCATATCTTTAAATAGATTCATTTGTTCCACTTCCTGAAAACCACCTTGTCCCATAGTTTTGTTAGCTGCTTGAGGTGTAACCAATAAAAGTGGGGTATGATTCCAGTAAGCTGTTTTAATTGGTGTAACCAATCCCGTGATACCTGGTCCATTTTGAGCAATTACCATTGACATTTTACCTGTAGCTCTTGTGTAACCGTCAGCAATTAAACCACCATTAGTTTCATGAGCAACATCCCAGAAAGTAATTCCTGCATCAGGAAAAATATCTGAAATAGGCATAAAGGCAGAACCGATAATTCCAAAGGCGTGTTCAATACCATGCATTTGTAAAACTTTTACAAAAGCTTCTTCTGTTGTCATTTTTGTCATAAAACTAGAACCTCTCTAAAGTATAAATTTAAGTATTTATAAAATTCGTTTGTTAATTTTTGCGATTAATATATAAGTTTTTACAAAATTCAAACAAACAAATCGACACGATATGGCGACAGACATTATAATTCACGATGAAAAAGACAACGTAGGAGTAGTTGTTATTGAAAAAATCACACCAAAACAAGATTGCTCTTGTTGGGTAATGGAAAACGATAAAACAGTAGGTATTCAATCTGCAGATGAAATTCCCTTAGGTCATAAAATTGCTATGACTGACCTTAATGAGGGTGATACGATAATTAAATATGGTCACGACATTGGAAAAGTAGTTAAGCCAATCAAAAAAGGTGAGCATGTACATGTTCATAATGTAAAAACAAAGAAGTGGTAATAATATGGAAATCCCGAAAAGTTTTTTAGGTTATAAAAGAGAAAACGGAAGAGCTGGAACAAGAAATCATGTAATTATTCTTCCTGTAGATGATATTTCAAATGCGTGTGCTGAAGCTGTGGCAAACAATATTAAAGGAACAATTGCTCTTCCTCATTCATACGGAAGACTACAATTTGGAGCAGATCTAGAATTACATTTTAAAACCATGATTGGAACTGCAAAAAATCCTAATGTAGCTGCAGCGATAATTATTGGAATTGAACCGAAATGGACAAAAAGAATTGTAGATGAAGTTGCTAAAACTGGAAAACCAGTTGAAGGATTTAGCATTGAAGGAGCTGGTGATATTGAAACAATTATGAAAGCATCAAAAAAAGCTCAAGAATTTTCTATATGGGCATCTGAAAAACAAAGAGAAGAATGTCCAATTAGTGATTTATGGATTTCAGTTAAATGTGGAGAATCTGATACTACATCAGGACTTGCATCCAATCCTACTGTTGGAAATTTAATGGATAAACTTGAGCCATTAGGTGTTCATTTATGTTTTGGAGAGACTTCTGAATTAACTGGCGCCGAAACAGTCTGTGAAAAAAGAGGTAAAACTCCTGAAGCGCAAGAAAAATTTAAAAAAACATGGAATGATTATAATGACTTTATTTTAAAAGAGGCTACTGACGATTTATCTGAAAGCCAACCTACTGCTGGGAATATTGCTGGAGGTTTGACAACAATTGAAGAAAAAGCTTTTGGTAATTTTCAGAAAATTGGTTCAAGACAATTTATTGATGTTTTAACTCCTGCAGAAGAGCCTGAAAAAGGACCAGGATTATATTTTATGGACACTTCCTCTGCTGCAGCTGAATGTGTAACATTGCAAGCTGCTGGTGGATTTAATATTCATTTATTCCCAACAGGACAAGGAAATATAATTGGAAATCCTATTGAACCAGTTATTAAGTTGACTGCTAATCCGTTAACAGCGGTTAATATGAGTGAACACATTGATTGTGATGTTTCAAAAATTCTTTCAAGAGAAATGAATTTATCTGAAGCTGGAGATGAATTAATAAAAACAACTTTAAGGGTAGCTAACGGAAGATTAACTTGTGCAGAAGCTTTAGGTCACAAAGAATTTGTGATGACTAAACTCTACAGAAGTGCATAAAAATTTCTGTGGCTATTAAATTACAGTATCTTAAATCAATTTTTCCAGGTGTTATTTTAGCTTTAATATTTTGTTTATTTTCCCAAGGTATTAATAATGTATTAGCTATAGAGATCTTTGGAACTGAAAAAAGTCCAATTTCAACTGTACTAATTGCAATACTGCTTGGAATATTAATGGGAAACGCTTTTACTCCTAGACCAGGTATGATGATTGGTTTGGACTTTACCCAACAATACATTTTAAAATTAGGAATAATTTTTTTAGGTATTAGACTAAGTTTTGCTGATTTTATAAAGTTTGGTTCTATTGCTATACCTCTAGTTATATTTTGTATTTTAGGGGTATTAATACTAATTAAACTTCTAATAAAAAAAGTATCTATATCATCAAAAATGTCTTATCTGATTGCTATTGGTACAAGCGTTTGTGGTGCCACAGCAATTGTTGCTACTGCTCCAGTTATAAATGCAAAAAAAACAGAGGTTGCTTATGCCATAGCTAATATTACATTATTTGGGGTTATTGCTATGCTGTTTTATCCTTATTTTGCAGAATGGTACTTTGACAATAATGCTTTGGAAGCTGGTTTATTTTTAGGAACCTCAATTCATGAAACTTCTCAAGTAGCTGCAGCAGGATTAATTTATGACCAACAATTCAATAATCCTGAAACTTTAGATGTGGCTACAGTAACAAAATTAATTAGAAATACCTTTCTGGTAATACTTATTCCTTTATTTGCTTTCTTATATAATAGAGGTGAATTTAAAGATAAAAAATATTCAATTTTGAGTATTTTTCCATATTTTGTACTTGGTTTTATTAGCATGATAATTCTTAGAAATTTGGGAGATCAATTATTTTCAGTTGAAAGTGATAATTTTTATGCCTGGTCTAAATTTATTGAATATTTAAAAATTTTAACGACTGTATTTTTAACAATGGCAATGGCGGCAGTGGGAATTTCAATAAATTTAAGTGAACTTAAATCAATGGGATATAAACCATTTGTAGTTGGTTTGATTGCAGCAGTTACTGTTGGGATTATTAGTTTATTATATATAGAAACTTTAAAAAATTTTTTAATTTAAGATTTTACTAATAACTTTTTTCTCAAGTTTGAAATAAAACGTCTAATAAATGCTGCTCCAACACCTAAAATAATTGCAAACATAATCGTAAATAATCCATAAAAGAAAGGCATCTCTTTTGAAAAATCAATTATAAATTGAGAAAAGAAATTTAAATCTGAACTAGTTGCATTTCCAGTTCCATTTATAATCTGATCTGAAAAAAACGTATCGTATGCTATTGCTATACCTACTATTAACAATAAAATTGCTAATAAAGCTCTTAAACCAGAACTATCTATTCTTTCTCCTAATTTTTGCCCTACCTGAACTCCTATTATAGATCCTACAACTAACATAAGAACTAATAATAAATCTATAGATCCATAATTAAATGAATGAAGAAAAGTAACAATCACACTTACAAAAATTGTTACAAATAAAGATGTACCAGGAACTAATTTAGTAGGCATTTTAATTATATAAATCATTGCTGGAACTAAAATAAATGCACCTCCAATTCCCATAATAGCAGCAATAAAACCAACTAATAGACCAATTATAATTGGAGTAAAAATACTCTCATATAATTTAGACTTTGGAAATCTCATTCTTACTGGAAGACCATGTATCCAATAATGAACATGTAATTTTTTTTTAACTACGACATTTCTTTTTGCTTTATCTATTTCACCCAAACTTTCAACCAACATTAAAGTTCCGATTATTGCTAATATATACATATAAGCCAGTGAGATAACTGTATCAATTTTTCCAATACCTTTAAAATATGTAAAAGTATAAATTCCTAAAGAAGTTCCAATTACTCCTCCAATCACAATCATTGAACCCATTTTATAATCTAAAGTATTTTTTAAATAATGAGTGGTAGATCCTGAAACTGATGTAGCTAAAATATTATTTGCCTCATTGGCAACTGCGTATGCAGGAGGTATTCCTAAAAAGATTAAAAAAGGTGTCATCAAAAACCCTCCACCAACACCAAATAAACCCGAAAGCACTCCAACAATTGCACTTAATAAAAGTATCTCAATAGGATTAACAAAAACTTGAGCTATCGGTAAAAATACTTCCATAAAAAAATTTAAAAGTTGCTAAAAAACAACTTAGTTAAAAGTGATAAAAGTTCCAACTATAATCACTCCCCAATAAGCCGTTAAGCTTGCTATAATTCCTGCTTTAATAAATGTAGTTTTAAAATTTGAGAATTTGTTAATAATTTTTACGTTAGAAAGTAACATTAAATTCGTCAATACACCCACAACGAAATTTGTCAAACAATTATTTATTATTAAGCAATTTTTTTTGCCTAGTAGATGGTAGCTCCAAAAACTTTAATTGCATCGTCCTCAACTCCTAAGACCAGCCTTCCAAGGAACTCTCCTGGGATCTCTTTATTAGTCTGTTTAATTAAAATAGTTATATAGTCCCCTCTTCTTAGACATCCAAACGGTTCAAAAGTCTCTTTAAGGTTAGTAATCAGCTTGTTATTAGCCCACTGCTTACCAAGCTCTACTTCGTTAGCACCAAAAAGCATTTGAGTAGAGAAATCTTTAGTGAAACCACCGTAATCTTTAAGGTTTGATGATTTAACCAAATTATCCCAAATTGGTTTGGCTAATTCATATATCTCATCATCGGTTTTAGATAAAATATCCATAAATTTTATTTGAAAAGTTTATTAAGAAGCTTTTTTCTTCTCGTTCTCATCCACTATATGGTAGACAGGAACTTTCTCCATACTAAACTTACCAGTCTTAGGGTCTCTTCTAGAAACTGTTAAACAATGCCAATTATCATCATCAAGTTTCATATGATCGCCTCTATAATAATATCCAGGCCATCTAGTTTCTTCTCTAAACATAGTATGTTCTGTTACGCACTGAGATGTCAAAGCTCTGTGTTTAAGCTCCCATGCCCTCATAAGCTGGTGATAATCCTCAGCTCCCACGTTTTCAAGATCTTCCTCAAGCCAAGCTAACAATTCTAATCCTCTTTTTAGCATATTAGCATTAGTCATATAGTTTGTAGCTATTCCACCTACATATTCATCCATTATTCTTTGTAAACGTTGTAAGCCTTGAATTGGTGAGATATAGCTTGGAGATACAGTTCCGCCTGTAATCTCATTTTGAGCAACTGTATAATTTTCTAAAGGTTTGTAAACTTTAACTTTGAAATCTTCACATTGTTTATCTGATACTTTTAAACCCTCAGCTTTTTTGTCTTCAATATATTTTACAGCTGCTTTTGCTGCTAATCTACCCTCAGTAAATGAGCCTGACGAAAATTTGTGAGCGCTTCCACCTACAGTATCACCTGCTCCAAATAATCCATCAATTGTTAACATTCTGTTGTAGCCCCAGAAGTACTCTGGTGGAGACAGGTCCTCTGGTCCACTTACCCAGGCTCCTGAACAAGTAGCATGGGAACCCATTACGTATGGTTCAGACGTTGTTAATTCAGGGTTTGTATATTTTGGATCAATATTTTGAGATGCCCAAACAACAGCTTGACCTACTGTCATTCCTAAAAAATTTTCCCAACCAACAGTTTCTAAATGTGGATCTTGAAAAGCCTCAGTAGTAACCATATGGATTGGACCTCCACCTGCCATCGTTTCTTGAATAAAAGCATGATTTCTTAAACACGTAGGTGTTGGATGGTGATCTATATATTCACCTACTAATTCTTTAGTCTGGTCGTACCATTTCTTCTCATAGTTTTCACCGTTTGCATTTTGTGTATATGTTTTTAAATGTAAGAAGTAAGCGCCAACAGGTCCATATCCATCTTTAAATCTACATAACACAATTCTATTTTCCATTTGAGTCATTTTAGCACCAGCTGCAATTGGTAATGCATATGCTGAACCATTACTCCAAGGAGCGTACCAAGTTCTTCCCATGCCTTCACCAACAGCTCTAGGCTTAAATATGTGTGAAGCTCCACCTGCTGCAACAATTACAGCCTTTGCTCTAAATACATGGAAATCACCTGTTCTCATATTGAATCCAACAGCTCCACCCACTCTATTCTCTTGAGCCTCATCCATTAAAAGATGAGTAATCATAATTCTATTATAAATTTTATCTGCAGATTTTTTTGCTGCTTCTGCAACAATTGGCTTATAACTTTCACCGTGGATCATTATCTGCCACTTACCTTCTCTTAAATATCTTCCAGTCTCTTCATTTTTCATCATAGGAAGACCCCACTCATCAAACATATGAACAGTTGAGTCTACATGTCGAGCCATGTCATACCCTAAATCTTCTCTAACCATTCCCATCAAATCATTTCTTGCGTATCTTACATGATCTTCAGGTTGATTTTCGCCCCACTGCATACCCATGTAACAGTTAATTGCGTAAAGACCTTGAGCTACTGCCCCACTTCTATCTATGTTTGCTTTTTCAACACAAACAATTTTCATATCTCTACCCCAGTGCCTTGCTTCAAAAGTTGCACCAGTGCCAGCCATACCTCCACCAACAACTAATACATCACAGTCTTCGTAATGAGTTTTGTGCTTAGGCATTAGTAATAGACTCCTTTTTTAAAAGATTCTTTTGGAACGGCAGGAAGTTCACCTTCGATATTTAGTCCCTCAGGTTCTGTATAAAGTCTTTGTGAGTTTAATTCTCCTTGTTTAATTTTTTCACCATCAGCAAGTTTAGGAATAAATTTTCCCCATGGTTTTGTTGTTATTGGTGAAACAAAATTCTTTGTAGTTCCATTTCTAAATTTTATTTTCCAAGAAATAGTTCCTTTCTCCTCCTCACGTCTTACTCTAACACTATGTCCCATTGGAGCAAAATCTGCATAACCTCTTACGTCAATTGCATGATTTGGGCATGCTTTTACACATGAATAACATTCCCAACAAAAATTAGGTTCTATGTTTTTCGCACGTCTGATATTTTCATCAATGTGCATTATATCAGATGGACAAATATCTACACAATGACCGCATCCATCACATCTAGTCATATATACAAAAGTTGACATAATTTATTTTCTTTCCTTTTTTGTTATCATATTAATAATGTTTTGGCTCTTCTCTTTTTATTCCCAGGCCAAATTGCTCTGGCGCGTCTGCAGGAGGTGGTAAATTATCTCTAGAACCGTCTGCTTCAGCCAAATTTTTCTGAATTGCTGCTCCAGGCTTGTAGAACATGTGAGCAAATTTTGACCAATAAACTCCACCGAATAAGACTAGATTTGAAACAACAAATAATGCAAAAAATAAGAATGACAAACCGACTTGATCATTAAATTGAGTATAAGACCAAGCTAGTCCAAAAGTTGAACATGCTAATAAAGCTAGAACAAACAAATCAGCTTTAATAATTCTATACCAAGGGTGTGCTTCGGCAGAAACATCTACTCTTAAAAAAAACCAAAACCAAAATCCACCAACACATGTAAGTATTGCACCTACATGCCATAACATTGACCATAATGTAGAAGAAGTTTTATCTGCACCTGTATAACAAAACACTAGCATTGCTGAAGCAATCCAAAAGATTATAGTTCCATACATACCAAGAACATGTGCTAATCTTCTTTTTCCAAAACCTAATTCTGATGTTGTTCCAATGTCATAAACAGTTGTCTTAGCAATAATTTTTGCCTTCTCAGCAGCTCCAACCTCTCTTGTTGCCTGCAATTTTGCTTTTTTTGCATTGTTAAAGAAATAAGTTAAATTTTTATGATGTATCATCTGAATAATTGTTCCAAAAGCAATTAAAAGAACCATTGCAATTATAAAACCTTGCATAACAACAGTAGGAATTACTTCTGATAATAAAGAAAATGGATTTGTTTCAAACATTTTACCCTTATGTTAAATTATTTTAAATAATTTTAAAGTTTTCTATTCTAGTTAACTCATCATATCAACAAAAACTATTGATAAATTTGTCTTTAATAACAACTACAAAATATTTACTTTCTTTTGTAATGTTGTTTTTTCGGGATCACTGACCTAACACCACCCTGAGGATTCTCCACATCACCTTCTCTTCTTGGAATTAAATGAATATGACAATGCATAATTGATTGACCTGCAGATTTTCCTGCATTTGTACCTATATTGAAACCTTTAACACTATAATCTTGTTTTAAAATTTTTTCTTTAGTTTTTAAAATTAACTCATTACATGCCTGAATTTCTTCTTTAGTAAGCTCAAAATATGTCTCAACATGCCTTTTGGGCACAATAAGACTGTGAAATTCTGAGACAGGGTAACTATCTGTCGATGAATAGGCTAGTTGGTTTTCAAACTGAAGCTTTTCTTTTCTTATTTTGCAAAATATACAAGGGTTATTTGGATCTTTCATATTTAAACAAGAGAGTTATATATTTTATTTAACTTTGTGAAGCAATTACTCTTTCTTCTCTTCCATTTAAGATCGTTTATTTTTGAAACTGATGTTACCCCTTTACCAGATCCAATGAGGATTATTTCTTCATAATCATTAATTGATTTAATTGAAATATCTCTAAAATATATTTTTATTTTTTTACTAATAAATTTAAGTGTATTTCCAAAATAACAATTTTTTTTAGGTGAAAAAATTTTTCCATTTTTAACAAAAACTAAATTTGAAGTGCCAGTTTCTAAAATTTTGTCATTTGCGACTAAGGCTATATCAAATTTAGTTGAGTCAACTTTGCTCAATTTTGCTAATATTTTTTTATAATATAGATTTTTATAATTTGGCTCTACTCGTTTATATTTAAATAATAACAGATTAAAACTGGTCTTTAGTTTAGGTCTTTTTCTAATTGATACTGATATTAGTTTTTTATTTAACGCTATACGAAATAAATTGTCAGGACCTTTGTATAAAGTATTTTTGTTAATTAAATCTTTAATAATATTTTTTAAATTTTTTTTTCTTATTCCATATTTTTTTGTAGATTTTATTAAGTTCTTTATATGTGGTTTTAAAAGTATTAACTTAGGAGGTTTTCCAACCATTCGAATTGTGGTAAATACACCTCTAGATCCCCAAAGATTTTTGAAAGTAACTTCTTTAAGATTACTTAGCTGATAAGATTTTTTTAATAAGAGTGTTGCCATTTTCTGTTAAAAAAGATTCTGGGTGAAATTGAAATCCATATATTTTGTTTTTATTATCCTCAAGACCCATTGGTATTTTTGTTTTACTACATCTCATAGTTATTTTAATTGAATTAGATTTAAATGGCTCCATTAATTTTAATGAATGATATCTTCCAACCTTATACTGTTGATTGTTTTTAAAGATTTTACTTTGATTATTTGTTTTTATTTTAGATTGAAAACCATGATAAATTTTTTTTTGCTGTATTATTTTTCCTCCTTCATTATACAAAATCATTTGATAACCAAGACAAATACCAATAATTTTTTTCTTTCCTTTGTATTTTTTATAAATTTTTGATGTAGCAGGATAATCTTTCGGTGATCCAGGTCCTGGTGATAAAACAATCACATCACTTTTATCAAGCAATTTATCATTTACATCATAATAGTTTGAACAAACTACTTTATCAAATTTTGCAAATTGATGAACAACATTCCAGGTAAAAGAGTCTTGATGATCTATAATGTAAATCATTTAAATAACTCTAACAAAGATTTTGCTTTAATATAATTTTCATTAAATTCTTTCTTTGGTGAACTATCTAATACTACACCAGATGCTGCGGAGATCTCCGATTGATTTTTATAATTTAATATAGATCTAATTATAATATTAAACTTCATATCTTGATTAAATTTAATATATCCAAAACTTCCTGTATAAATATTTCTACTTTCTTTTTCTTGTTTGTTTAAAAGTTCTAAAGTTCTAATTTTAGGACAACCAATTACAGATCCTCCCGGCATCATTGCCTTAATAATACTAATCAATTTTGTATTTTTATTTAATATTCCGCCAATTGAAGTAACATAATGAAAAAGATGTTTGTATTCCTCGACATATTTTTTTTTGAGTATTTTAACACTTCCTGGTTTGCAAATTCTAGATAGATCACTTCTTTCCATATCAACTATCATGTTGTGTTCTTTAGTTTCTTTCTCATTATTTTTAAAATATTTAAGAGCTATGTTTTTATTGGATAGTAATTTTTTCTTAAAAGTACCAGCTATTGGTTTAGTAATTATTTTATTTTTTTTCTTATCTATTAATGTTTCTGGAGAGCAGCTTACTATAGAATAATCCTTGTCTTTTATCATAAATGACTCTGGAGATGCATTAACACGCATTAATTTCCAAAAAAAATTAATAGGATTAATTAATGATTTATTCTTATATTTTGTACAAATTTTAATTTGATAGGTTTCACCTTCTCTTATTTTTTTTGAGAATAATTCAAATATTTCTTTATATTTTGCATAAGCAATATTAATCTTGAAAGGACTTAGTATTTGAGTTTTGTTAAACTGATAATTGAATGTATGTTTTTTTATATTAGATATAACTTTAATATCTTTTCTAATTTTAATTATGGTCTCAGGTTTATAAAATATTCCTTTATAAAAATTTATCCTTTTTTTATTTTTTAAATTAATACCAATTAAATTACATAAAATTTCATAACCAAAAAAACCAAGATATAAATCTGTTTCTTTTTTATATTTTTTTTTCTCTAACGAATTAAGAAATTTATGAATATTTTTTTTTGTTAGAATAATTTTTTTAGAAAAATCAGTATAAATATTATACCCATCATCTACTTTATAAATTATTAAAGGTTTATCTGATTGATACAGATCCTCTAAATATGGGTTAAATTTAAACTTATCCTGGCTGAGTTCTTTCAATTGCTTTCTCTATTATAGGTAAATGTATCAGACCTGCAAATAATGATAATGCGATAGATCCGTACCATGCATAGTCAAAATTTCCATTTAATTCATAAAATACACCGCCTAGATATGCTCCTAGGAAAGAACCAATTTGATGGCTTACAAAAACTATTCCATATAAAAGTCCAACGTATTTTGTACCAAATATGTGAGCAACAATTCCATTTGTTGGAGGAACTGTGGATAGCCATAAAAAACCAAAAGTAACTCCAAAAACTACCGAATTAAATATACTTGGCGGTAAGAATATAAAATAAATTATGGAAACTCCTCTCAATAGATAAATGGCACTTAAAATTTTTTTCTTACTATACCTTGTTGCTAAATAACCGCTGGTAATCGTACCGGCCATATTAAATACTCCAATCAAAGCTAAAACCATTGCAGGTGTCCAGTCAGGCAAACCTTTGTCTGCCATATAAGTAGGAATGTGTGTTGCTACTAAAGCGATATGCCAACCACAAACAAAAAAACCTAAAGTGAGATAAATAAAACTTTTGTTTGCAAATGCCTCTTTTAGGGCCTCTCTTGCTGTTTGATTGTTATCTTGATTAACTCCTACAGGTATTTTTGGAGTACTAACAAACAAAGCTACCACTAATCCTAATCCTAAAAGAAGAGAAAAATATAAAAGAGTATTCTCCCAGCCTGTTTCAACTAAGGAATATCTTACAAGTAAAGGTGATACAAAATATCCAAATGAACCTGCGCAAGTAACAATTCCTGTAGCAATAGTTCTATTAGATGCAGGAAAATGTTTAGCTACTACTGATACTGGGATACCTATTGCAGTGGAGCCTAAGCCAATTCCAATCATCACTCCTATAGTTAAAGTAAAATAACCTCCAGTATTATAGCCAGAATAAAAAAGCAAAACCCCAACTAAATAAAAAACAAAGCCAATAAATATTGCAACCGCTCCTCCATATTTATCAGTAATTACACCAAACAACGGACTGAATACTCCCCAAAGTAATAACTGCAATCCCATAACAAAACCAAAATGAGAAATGGAAATATCTAAATCTGTATTAAAATCAAAATAAAATAAACCAAATGTCTGTCTTATTCCTAATGAAATTATTACAACTATAGAAGCAGCAATTAAAGTGATTAGTGCTTTTTTGCTAATAGTAAAACTTTCTGAACTCATTTCATAAATTTTAATGCTTGTTTTATATCATTTATTATATCTTTAGGATCCTCAAGTCCAATATGCATCCTAATTATATGTTCATCTTTGTTTACATGTGTAAATTGTCTCTTTCCTAGTGCTTGGTGCGTTTGATAAAGTGCTAAACTTTCAAAACCTCCCCAACTAAATCCATATCCAAAAAGTTTTAACGAATTTATAAATTTTAACACTGATTTTTTATTTTTTGATTTTATTTTAAATCCTAACAAACCTGAAGCTCCAGAATAATATTTTTTCCACAATTTATAATTTTGACTACCTTTTTTATATGGATAAAAAACTTTAATTATTTTTTTCTGTTTTGATAAAAACTTTGAAACTTTTAAAGCATTTTCTTGGTGTTTGTCTAATCTTACATCTAAAGTTCTTATTCCTCTAAGAATTAAATATGCATCATCTGGACCTAACCTTAATCCTGAAACCTTGCTTGTTTGTTCGACCAATTTAAAAACTCTTTTACTTATAGCTAAACTGCCACCCATTACATCTGAATGACCAGAATAATATTTTGTTGCAGAAACAATTGACATATCAAAACCTAACTTTATTGGTTTTAAAAAATAAGGTGTTCCCCAAGTATTGTCTATTGCTGTATAAATTTTATTTTTTTTTGCCAATGCAACTATTTTAGATAAATCTTGAAATTCAAAGGTGTTACTTCCGGGATTTTCAACAAAAATTAGCTTTGTTTTTTTTGTAATCTTACTTTTAAGGTCGTTAAAATCATTTGGATTATAAAATATTGCTCTGATATTAAATTTTTTTAAATATGTTTCTGTTAAAAGTCTTGATGGAGAGTAAACAGAGTCTGTAACAAGTATTTCATCATCTGGTTTCACAACGCTTAATACTCCAAGAAATATTGCACCAAAACCAGTAGGTGTTAAATAAACTTTATAACATTCTTCAATTTTTCTTAAAATTTGTTGTAATGCATATGTTGTGGATGTTCCCTGTCGACCATAATCAAAATTTCCACTTACTGGGTCTTTCAAATATTTATTTTGTGTTTTTTTAATATCCTGCATAGATTTGAAAATAATAGTAGAGGCTCTAACCACAGGAGGATTTACTGACTGATTATGAAAATCTTTAGCTGTATGTTTCAGGAAAGTCTTGAAGGAATTACCCATAATAAATTTGATATGTTATTAAGACAATGCTATATCCCATGAAAAACGTCAATAAAATTAAAATAGGATTAAATGAGTTACCCAAAAAAACATAGAGGCCGAAGAAAACAAGGGTCTAAAAAAAGAAGAGCTAAAAGAAAAAATAAGAAAAAATAATTCTTCTACTCCTCTTTAATCCATCCACCACCAAGCACTTTGTGGCCAAATTGGTCCTTACGATAAAAAACACATGCCTGACCAGGTGAAATGCCATCTTCAGGAAGTGTTAAATTAACTTTTGCATTATTGTTGTCTGTTAAATTAACTTTTGCCTCTAAAAGACTTCCTGTGGATCTAACTTTAACAAATAGATTTTGATCTAAATCCTCTTTGTTGGTTAATAAATTTATTTCCTTTAAAGAAATTGTTTTTTTTCCAAGTTTTTCTTTAGGCCCAACTATTATTTCATTTTTATCAGAATTTATCTTTAATACATAAAGGGCTTCTTTATCTGAAACTTTAATGCCTTTACGTTGTCCAATTGTAAAATTAATAATTCCGTCGTGAACACCAATTACATTACCATCCAAATTTTTTATATTTCCCTTCTGAAAGGAGTCTGGTCTAAACTTTTGTATTACTGATGCATAATCACCATTTGGAACAAAACAGATATCTTGACTGTCAGGTTTATCAGCAACATTTAAATCTAGATTTTTTGCAATTTCTCTAGTTTTGTCTTTTAACATTCCTCCTAATGGAAATCTTAAATAATCTAATTGTTCTCTAGTAGTATTGAATAAAAAATAACTTTGATCTCTATTTTCATCTATAGCTCTATACATGTTTGTAGTTTTATTTTCCGTAATACTTTTTACATAATGACCAGTAACTAATGCATCAGCTTTGAGTTCTTTTGAAACTTCAAATAGATCTTTAAATTTAACAGTTTGATTACACTGAACACATGGAATTGGAGTTTCACCCTTTAAATAACTCTCAACAAAATTATCTATAACACCTTGCTTAAACTTGTCTTGGTAATATAAAATCTTATGCTCTATACCTAACTTATGTGCAACACGTTTAGCGTCCATTATATCTTGACCTGAACAACATTGTTTTGATGCAGCTACTTCTTTGCCATCGTCATAAAGTTTTAGAGTTATTCCAATTACATTATATCCCTCTTTTTTCATGATACCTGCAACCGTGGAAGAATCTACTCCACCCGACATTGCAACTACTAAAGTAGTATCTGAAGGTTTTTTATCTAAACCGATAGAATTTAAATCTTTATTCATAAGGTGGTATTTATACTGATTTACAATATAAGTTAAATTAAATGATTTTAGATTATGAACCAGGCGACAAAGTCACTAATCCTCAAAAAAAAGAATGGGGTATAGGGCAAGTACAATCTATAATTAAGGATAAAGTGACAGTTAATTTTGAAAATGTAGGAAAGAAAGTAATTAACGCAAAAAATATTGAGTTAAAAAAACTAGGAAAATGAAGGTGAACTTAAAAGAGATTGTTGAAAGTTTAATTGAAAATTTTTTAGAAGCTGGAGATTTGGCTATTCAATTAAGAGAAAAGGGATTGGTAAAAAAAATAAAATCAGACAATACACCAGTAACTAATGGTGATTTGGAAGTAAATAAATTTATATTAAACAAAATTTCTAAGGTTACTCCTGATCTACCAATCATTTCAGAGGAAACTTCTGAAAATAAAAACAACCCAAATTTGAAAAATTTCTGGCTTGTTGATCCTATTGATGGAACTTATGATTATATTAACAATCTGGAAGAATTTACCATTAACGCTGGTTTAATCATAAATAATAAGCCTGTTGCAGGATTAATAAATGCTCCTGCAAAAAAAAGAATGTTTTATTCATATGAAAAAAGTAATGCTTTTGAGCTTAGCAATGGTAAAAAAATAAACTTAAGTAATATACCTGCTAAAAAAACAGAAAATTTAAAATTTATTTCATACTCAACTAAAATAAAACCTGAAATTCAAAAAATTTATGATGATTTAGGGGTAAAAGAAAATATAAGGATGAAAAGTTCTTTGAAATTCTGTGTCGTTGCTGCTGGTGAATATGATGGATATGTTGCTGAACCCAGAGCATATGAATGGGATATTGCAGCTGGTCATGCAATTTTAGAACACTCTGGTGGAGCTATTACTGATTTTGAAGGAAATGAAATTTTGTATGGTAAAAAAGATTTAAAAAATTCAAGTATAATTTTAAAAAATAAAAATATCTTATAATGGATGAACAATTAAGAATAATACTGATAATTATTGTTTCTGTTTCAATTTTTGGGTTGTTGGTTTTTGTTTTCGTAAAAAATTACATAAGAAATAAAATAAATCAGCTTGTTAAAGAAGAAAAAGATAAAAAATTAAAGTAAATTTATTATTTTTAGATATTCACTCTTTTCTATATCCATTACCTTTTTTGATGTTTCAAAATCAAATCCATTTCTTGCAAGTAGTGAAATATCTTTTTTATAAAATAAAGTTCTATTATCCTCTGCTCTTGCTGGGCCAATTCTTTTTTTTTTACATAACTTTATTGCTGAAAAAAAATCTTGATCAGAATTATCTTCCCTTATTTTATAGACTGTATCCTTAATAAATGTTTCGTCAATTCCTTTACCAATTAAATAATTTCTAATCTTATTAATTGAGTTTCCTCTTTGAATCATGCTTTTAGCTTTACTTTCTGAGTAAAATTGATCATTTATAAATCTGTTTTTTTCTAGATCGGACAAAACAATATCAATTAGTTTATTTACATCTTTTTTTCTTACATCGGATGCTGATAGTTTCATGTATTTTTTTAATAAATAAGTTTTGACTTGTTGTTTTGAAGGAGCATATTTTTCAACATAAGCAAAGGCAAAATTACGCATTTCATCGACAGTTACTTGGAGTGTTTTTTTTTTATTTCTTATAGGAATCATTGTTAGATTTAATATAATATATTTAAATGATTGAACAAATTTATACTTATTTTACACTTGAGACACTTTACATGTGGATCAACCTTGGAGTTTTACCTTTTTGGTTTATCTTGATAGTGTTTCCTCAGTCACATTTAAGTAGAATTTTTGTAACGTCAATATTTCCTTTTTTTATATTAAGTGGTGTATATATCTTCATTTTATACAAATCGTATTTAATTGGTTATGATTTTGATGGAAATTTCACACTATATTTAGGTCTAAGTGATTTATCTAGATTATTTGAAGATCATTTGTACATAATGATATTTTGGACTCATTTTATAGCAATAAACTTATTTATTGGTGGATGGATTGTTAAAGACTCTCAAAAGTTTTCTATTAATAAAGTTTTGATGGCTGTACCATTAATTGTGACTTATTTAACCGGTCCAATCGGTTTATTTTTATATTGGATAATCAGAATTTTTTACGCAAAAAGAATAAGTTTATATGAGTAATCATATAGATTTTTATTTCGATATAATTAGTCCATATGCGTATATTGCTCACAAAAAAATTCTTAAACATAAAAATATTATTTTTAATTACAAACCTATTTATTTAGGAGGTCTTCATAAGCTAGCTGGAATAGACTCTCCTGCATTTAATAAATATAAATTGAAAAATAATATAAACGATTGCAATTTAGTATCTGAAAAAAACAATATTGAATTCAAATGGAATTCTAATTTTCCGATAAATTCTTTAAATATTATGAGAGGGTATATTAGCGTTAGTAAGAATAAACAAAACGATTACTTAAATTGTTTTTTTGACGCGTATTGGAAAGATAATTATGACTTATCTAATGTTGAAAATATTTCTAAATTAATTAGGGAATTAAAAATTGATAGTGAAGATTTTTTTCAATCTATAAAAGAACAATCTGTTAAAGATAAATTGATTAAATTAACTACAGATGCTTTTCAAAAAGAAGTTTTTGGGACTCCAACATTTATTGTTAATAATAAAATTTTTTGGGGACAAGATAGACTTGAATATGCTTTAGAAGAGATAAATAATAATTAAACAATCTTAAAACTACTGTTGCTCATTGCTGCAAATCCACCATCAATATGTGAAGTTTTTTTATATCCCATTTCTTTTAATGATTTTACTGCCAAAGCAGATCTCACACCTCCAGCACAAAATAAAACAAATTCCTTATTTTTGTCAATTTGTCCACTCTGGAAGATCGGACTATTTGGATCTAAATAAACCTCAAGCATCCCCCTTGGAATATGGTTTGCCCCATCAACTCTTCCTGTATTTTCTAACTCAGTTATCTCCCTAATATCAATTAAATTACAATTATTATCTTTTGTCATTTGATAAGCTTCATTTACATCTATAGTTTTAATTTCACTCATGGCATCTGAAACTAAATTTTGAATTGATTTTATATTCATGTATTTAATATATAATAAATAATTTAAAAATATATAGTTGTGCTTCCAAAATATTTAAAACCATTTCATGTAGATAAATCTAATCTTATAAGAATAGGTCCTAAAACAGATGGTGGATATATTATTGATAAACGAATTTTACGAAAAAATAATATTTTAATTACATGTGGTTTAAATGATGACTGGGAATTTGAGAAACAATTTATAAAAATAAATGGAGATGTACCGATTATTGCTTTTGATCACACTGTAAATAATGATTTTTGGATTAAAAGGTTTAAAAAAGATTTAATTTCACTTTTATTGTTAAAAAAATTAAAAATAAACAAAATATTAGATGTATTTAAGTATATTGATTATCGTTTATTTTTTAAAAAAAATAAAATTCATTATAAAAAAAAAATAGTATCTAAATCAAAAAATAAGTATCAAATATCAATCCCTGAGATACTAAAATCTTTAAAAAGTGTTGTTTTAAAAGTAGATATCGAAGGTGATGAGTATAAAATTTTAAACGATATTAAAAAAAACTCAAAAAAAATTATTTTTCTAATAATTGAACTGCATAATGTTAATAAAAATTTAAATAAAATTAAAAATTTCTTAAAAAATTTAGATCTTAAGGTTATTCATATACATGCTAACAATTATGGCGGTATAGACGAAAAAAATAATCCCAAAGTAATTGAATTATCTCTTATAAATTCAAAAATAATTAAAATAAAAAATATTTATAGTAAAAAGAAATATCCAATACTTAATTTAGATTATAAAAACTTTAAAAGAAGAGATGATATCAAAATCAAATTTAACAAATAAAAATATTTGTGTGGTTTACACGCATCATAAATTAGGAGATTTAATTTGGCAACTTCCTTATATAAAAGCTATTAGCGAACATCATAATAGTAAAGTTAATTTAATTTTGAGAAAAAAAACTCAAGCTAAAAATATACTAAAAGATCTTAATCATATTGAAAATATTTTTTATAACGAATTTAGAAAAGGTATTTATTATTGGATAGATGTGTTCAAATTAATTAAATTATTTAAAAGCAAAAATTTTACTTATGTTTATATTTTAGATAAAGTTAATAAACCTGCAATTGCAGCAAAACTTAGTGGGGTTCCAAATATAATCGGACCGGGAATTGGTAATCAAAAAAAATGGCTTACTACAAAAAATATTTTAGATAATTCTGACTGGAAATTAAGTTATTCTGAACAATCGCAGAAATTATTAAAACTAAATGGAATAAGTTTAAATAATGTTTTTCCAGAAATAAAAATAGATCTGCAAAGTTTCAATAATCAAAATCAAGATATATTAAAAAACGGTAGAAAGATAGCTTTTGGTGTAGATTCATTTGAGGACTATAAAATGTGGTTTGAAGAAAATTTTGTTGAGTTAGCAGATTTACTTTATAAAAAAAAATTATGTAATTATATCTATTTGATTTGTGGCCCTGATAAAGGCTACATTTCAAAAAAAATAATTTCTTTATCTAGTGAAAAATATTTTATTGATTGTTCTAATAAAGATCTAACAGGTGTCATAACAGCTATTAAAAATTCAGATTTTTTTGTTGGAAATAATTCTGGACCATTAAATTTAGCCTCAGCATTGGGTGTAAAGAGTTTTGGTTTAATTGCCAATGATGCTATAAGTGAATTAAAATTCAGCAAAATCAATTTTATAGTTCCTGACGGATATCAAGATAACAAATGGATTAGAGATAGAAATAATATGAAAACTTTAACTACAGAAAAAGTCTTTAAAACATTAATAGAAAGTTTAGAAAATGAAAGCAAATAATTTTACACTTCCCTCTACGAATAAAAGTAATTACTCACTAAGAAATTCAATTGGGAATTATGTTGTTATTTATTTTTATCCAAAAGACGATACACCAGGATGCACAATTGAAACGAATGATTTTAATAAATTATACTTAAAATTTAAAAAATTAAATTGTGAAATTTATGGAATTTCTAAAGATAGTATCAAAAGTCATGATAAATTTAGGAATAAATACAATATTAAATTTAATTTGTTAGCAGATGAAGATTTAAAAGTACTTAAAAAATATAAAGTTTGGGGTAAGAAAAAATTTATGGGTCGAGAATTTATGGGAATAATAAGAACAACTTTTTTAATTGATAAAAAGGGCAAAATATTAAAAGTTTGGGATAACGTAAAAGTAAAAGATCATGCAAAAGAAGTCTTAGAAACTCTACAAAATATTGTAAAAAAGTAAAAAAAAAGACCCCTTATTTCTAAGGGGTCTTTAGTTAACTAACTAGAGAGAGATTTAAGTTAATTCTTGTTTTACAGAGGCTCTTCAATGAGATAACGACATGGAGATCGAAGAGCCTCTATATTGCATTACATGCAATTAGTCACGTATTGCGTACGCTATTACTCCTGTTTCTGTAACATCAGTACCTTTGGTTTCAGCTTCTTTACTCAATCTAATTCCAAATGTAGCTTTCATTATTGACCAGATTACATAAGACACAGCAAACACAAAAATGTTAATTGAAAGTACACCAACTAATTGTGCACTAAACGATGCATCAGCGTTTGTTATTGGCACTGCTAATGTTCCCCATATACCAGCAAACATGTGAGCTGGAATTGCGCCTACAACATCGTCAAGTTTGAAACTGAATAATAATTTAGTTCCAAATACTACGATCAGTCCACCTACAGCTCCAATGAAAATTGCTGCTAAAGGTGATGGCGCTAATGGTTCCGCCGTAACAGCTACTAGACCACCAATTGCTCCATTTAACATTTGAATTACATCTGTTTTACCAAACATTAATCTTGTGATTATTGCAGCGGCCATAACACCACCACAAGCAGCAAGATTAGTATTAATAAATATACTTGAGACAGCAACTGCATCATCAAATGTTCCAATAGCTAGTTGAGATCCACCATTGAATCCAAACCAACCTAACCACAATATAAATACTCCAACAGTTACTAATGGAATTGAAGAAGCAGCAAAAGGTTTAATTGCTCTCGCCTCACCTTTGCTATCAAATCTTCCATATCTAGCACCTAACAACATGATACCTGCTAAAGCGGCTGCACCACCAGTTGAGTGTACTAATGTAGAGCCAGCAAAATCAGAGAAACCTAGTTCTGCTAACCAGCCTCCACCCCATTGCCAACCCATGACGATTGGATAAATTATTCCAGCTAAAATAGCTGCAAACAAGAAAAACGGCCATAGCTTAATTCTTTCAGCCATAGCACCTGAACAAATTGAAACTGTTGTTGCACAGAATACCATTTGAAAGAACCAGTCTGACCCATCTGCATAACCTGTATCAACTGCACTTGCGTCTGACCAAGGTGTAAATGTTCCAATATATCCTCCTTCAGGAATTCCGTAAGCTAAATTATATCCGAATAGCCAAAACATAATTCCGGCAATTGAATATAGACCTATATTTTTAGCACATATTACTGATACACTTTTTGAAGTTACCATACCAGATTCTAGCATTGCAAAACCAGCTGCCATGAACATGACAAGGAAACCACAAATTAAAAATAGAAGCGAGTTAAATATCGCTTGAACTTCTCCAGAGACTGTTGTCTCTGCCATACCTGCACTACTCATGTTTAATAAAAATATTAAACTAAGAAGCGGTGCTGATATTTTTTTTATTATTTTAGTCATTAGTCCTCCACTTGTTTAAATGGTGTCTTATAATTTCTATTTATTTTAAAACTAACGCTGATTAAGAAAAGTGGGTATGCAGTTTTTGCATATAGTAACAGCCCTGAACGTTGTTATTAATCGTTAGGGCTGTTAAAAAAAAATATTATCTGTTAAATACTTCTTTTAAAGCTTTAGCTGGTAAGAATTTTACCTTTTGAGAAGCAGCAATTTGAATCTGCTCACCAGTTCTTGGGTTTCTTCCAACTCTTGCTTTTCTCTTTGCGACTTTGTACGTGCCAAACCCAGCAATTTTAACTGAGTCATCCCCTTTTAAAGCATCTAAAATAGTGTTGGTAATAGTATCAAAAGTTCGCTCAGCATCTGCCTTACTCAAATTTAATGAGCCAGAAAGCTTAGCAATTAGTTGTTTTTTGTTCATTTTAGCTCCGGTTTTGTTGGTTAATATTTATACTTGCCATAAACGTTGATAAATCAAGCTTTTTTTTAGTGTTTGGTTTTTTTAAACACACAATATCTTGTAAAAACATAAATAAATGTCGAATTTATTGACTTTTTTTAACTTTTTAAAATGTGAATTATCTAAATAAACCTAAGTCTTTTAGATCATTAAATGTGGTGAAAAACATCAATGATAGCAACAAAAACAATCCGATTCGAAAAAAACCTTCTTGAGTTTTTTGAGATAATGGTCGGCCTAAAACTTTTTCAAATGCATAAAACATTAAATGTCCTCCATCTAACATTGGAATTGGAAATAGATTAATAAGTCCTAAACTTATTGAAATATAAGCCATCATACTAATGAAAGCCAACACTCCAAACGTTGCAACTTGTCCAGAAATTTTAGCAATTCTAATTGGGCCTCCCAATTGGGAAGTATCAGCTTTACCTAAAATCATTCCACCTATGTATTTAAGTGAAGAAACGCTTACAAAATAAACTTCATAACCAGCATAATATAAAGCCTGAGCAGGTCCTAGTTTGACATGATTAACTTTATTATTATAAGCACCAAGTTTAATACCAACCATTCTTTTGTTAATTTTATTTCCCAAACCGTCATCACCCTCAACTGTGTTTGGCTTAATTTTTAGAATTAATTCATCAGATGAACGCTTTACTTTAAAGTCTATAAAGTCACCTGTAGACAAGGTGATAAATTTGGAAACTTCCATAATGCTTTTAACTTCATTTCCGTCTATTTCTAAAATTATATCTTCAGCTTTAAGTCCTCCTATCATTGCTGGACTATCTTGCTGAACTTCGTTTATAACAGCCGGAGTAAAATCCTTACCAATAAATGTATATATTGAAAAAAATATTACTAATGCCAATAAAAAATTGGCCAAAGGACCACCAAATACAATTAAAACTCTTTGATATAAGGGCTTTAGTATAAATAATTTTTCTCTTTCCTCTTCGTTATATTTTTCTAAAATTTCCTGATGATCAGATTGTGAATATACATTCCTATCGCCAAAAAACTTTACATATCCACCTAAAGGAATTGCACATATTTTCCATCTAGTTCCATGTTTGTCATTCCAGCCAAATAGTTCTTTTCCGAATCCAATAGAAAAATCAGTTACACCTACACCATATTTTCGTGCAAAATAATAATGTCCATATTCATGAATAAAAACAACGATTAAAATTAATATAAGGAAGGGTATTATATAACTTAACATTATTATTTATATTTTATTTGAATCTAATACTTTAACAACAATAAATATTTGATAATTTGACGCTATATTTATCAATTTTAATTTAAAATTTTCTTTTTTGCTTTTTCAAATTCAACTTCATTAAGAACTCCACTCTTATATAAATCGTTTAGCTTTTTTAATTGTTCAATTATATCATTTGATTGATCTGAATTTAAACTTGCACCTGATGAAATAATTGTGTTTAAATTAAGCAAATGTCTTTCCTTAGCCCTAACACTTTTTTCAAATTTTAAATGACGATTAGCTGATATTGATACCCATTTTTTCATTGATCTTTCGTGTTCTGGAAAATTTTTTATCTTATTTTTATGATACTCAGAAGTTTCCTCTATAAAAAAAGAATTTTTTGGAGCATTAATGGTACTTGGATCAGCATAATAATGCATATGATACATCGTACCTTTAACTAGTCTTGAAAAGTACCAGTGACTACTCCAAAATCCTATTTTAGGTAAATCAATTGAATTATTCTTTAACCATTTTTTTAATTGTGAAAAAACATTTCTTAATTCTGGATCCCTTGGATCGTAAACTCTTTTATTAATATCCCTATGACCAATTCTTAAACAATTAACTGTAGTTCCTTTTCTATAAAAATTGAGATAATAATATTCTGGTCTCTCATAACAACCGTCGTATTTATTTTTATAAACAATTTTTATAATTGCATCATTTACAATATATTCATACACTCCAGCTGTTTTAATTTGTTCAAATGTAATTGCCTCAGCAAATTTACCATTTTCTAATCTTATAAGAATATAAGATTTCCATCTTAATCCGTAAAAAGCGTCATTAGCCGATTGTGTAACAATCCACTCACCAGGTGGAAGGTCTATTTTAAACTCCCTAACAGGTTCAAAAATATTTTTTACTTTGTTTCCAACTTTATATCCTGCAGCATTTGAATTACAAATTAAATAAAATGAAATACAAATTATAAAAAATACATTTTTCATATAATCAATGTTATTTTATTGTTTGAATTAAAGAAATACTATTATTAGTTGGTTTATTAACTTCCTTTGAAACTATATGATATTTTAAATTTGGTATTTGTCTCTCTTTTAAAAAAGAGGAGCCTTGTAGTTCAAGATTTAAATAACGATTCACATCTGTTTGATTGAGGATTACTGGTTGACGATGATGAATTGCTTTAATGTTTTCTTTTGCGTCTTCTGTGATTAAACAGAACTGATCTTTTTCAAAGATACCAGCAAAATAAATAGTATTAGTATCTTCACGAGTAAAATAATGCGGAGTTTTTTCTTGCTCTTCTCTCTTCCACTCATAAAAACCATCAGCAATTGCAACACATCTATAATTTTTAATCAATTTCTTAAAAGAAACTTTTTCATCAATAGTCTCTAATCTTGCATTTATTAAAGCTTTAAAATCTTTATTTTTTGCCCAACTAGGAACTAAACCCCACTGAAGATTTTCCAAAGTATTTCCATTTTTATATTTTTTTATCACAGGAAGTTTTTGATATGGGTGAGCATTATAGTTTTCAGTATCCTCAACCTGAATTGCGGATTTAACTAATTTATTCGTTTTAGTAACAGGATTGTTTACTACGTATCTTCCACACATTATATTGTTTGCTCTTTAATTAATTCCTCTATTTGTTTAATCATTATTTTTGGTGATCTCATTGAAGGATAAATTTCTTGCGCTTTTTCGTAGCTTCTAATAGCTTTCTCATAATTTTTAAGTTGAATATTCACCAAACCTTGTCCTGCTAAAGCTCCAAAATGTCTTGGTTCTAAAGCCAAAACTTTATCAATGTCATCTTGAGATTTTTGAAATTCTCCTAACAAATAAAGAACAGTTGCTCTTTTATTCCATGCCTCGGCCCAACTTTGATCAAGATTAATAACCTCGGTAAAAATATCTTTTGCTTTTATATATTGTTGATCTCTTACTAGCTGAGACCCCTCCTCTAATCTTGCTGTGAGGTTTTCATTAGTGGGATGTTTGCTCCATAAAGCCCATATTTCTTGTTCAATTATTATTGCTATTTTTGATTTATTTACTTTTAACTCATTAAACAATTGGTTGAGTCTTGTATCTTTTTCATTTGCTAAAGTAATAACTTGTGAAAATAAAAAAAATAAAATTACAAAGAATAATTTCTTCATAATTAAATATTATCAAATATTAGAATTAAAGTCTTGGGTCTTAAGTGTCTTGATTGTTATTTTTACAACTATAAAAAGAAATATCTTTTTCTTTTTCCTCTTGTTTTATATTTATTGTAATTTCATGAATAAGTTCACCCGTTTTTTTTGTAAAAACTGCAGACTCTGAGTAATTTCTTTCCTCATCAAATGCTTGGATTAAAACAATATCTTTATTGGAAATTTTTACTTCTAAATCAATTTTATCAATAAATTCTGATAAATTTTTTACATTTAATATGTTGGGAATTTTTGACTCTATTATTAATTTATTAATATCTTCTCTGTTAACTTGGTTATTAGAAAAAGTTTCGAAATTGTGATCTGGATTTTTTAAAATTACTTTTTCAAACTTACAAGTCAAATTTAAATCTGAGTCTATAGTAACATTTGTGTTTTGCGCATTTGTATAACTAAACCAAAATAAACTTATAACTATGATTAGTTTTTTCATATTTAGTTCTTATAGTTTTTTCTGGTTGATTACTACGTCCACTAATATCGCAATTAGCAAATTAAGCATAGTAATGCCACATATAATTATAAAACTGAAAAAATAAATCCAGGCCCACCAGTAAATATCTTGTAGAGGCAACATCACTTGTTCCCAGCTTGAGAGTGTTAAGACTTGAAAGAGTGTTATCATTGCAACCCCAACATCATTCCATCTTTCTGGAATATCTGAACTAAATAAAATCGATCCTATAGTTGCATAAATATATAGAATTATAAATAACAATAACCCAACATAAAAAACTCTTTTTACAGAAGTAAGTAATGCTTCAATAATTTTTTTTAATTCTGGCACAACTGATATTATTCTTAGTACTCTAAATACTCTTAACAACCTTAATAGCAAGAAACTAGAATTGTTTGGTATTGGAATTAAGGAAATTAAAACAATTAAAGTATCAAAAACATTCCATCCACTTTTAAAAAACTCTAACTTTTTAGATTCTCCTACAAAACGAATTATAATTTCAATGACAAAAAATATAGTGATAGAATAATCTAAGTAATTAATTGTTTGTTTTGTAAATTCATTTAAATCATATGTGTTAACTCCAATTGTTATTGCATTTAATATAATTATTGAAATTACAATAAATTGGAAAATTCTACTTTCTTTAAGATTATATAAAAATTTATTCATTTAATTTAAAACATTAATAATACTTTTTTTAATATTTTCACTTACTTTAATAGTTCCTTCTTTATTTGGATGAATTCCATCTTGTTGATTTAAAATTGGATTAAGTGCTACACCCTCGAGAAGAAATGGAATTAATGCTAAATTATATTTATTTGATAATCTTGGATAAATAGCATCAAATTCTTTTTTATATTGAGCTCCATATGTATCTGGTGCAACCATACCTGCTAAGATAATTTTAATATTTTTATTATTTGCAACATTTATTATTTGTTCTAAATTTCTCTCTGTTTCATCTGGCTGAATTCCTCTAAGCATATCATTAGCTCCCAAACCTAAAATTATTAAATCTATTCCTGGTTCAGATAAGGTCCAATCAGCCCTATTTAATCCACTTGAAGACGTACTTCCAGATACACTTCCATTAATAACTTTAATATCTAGTCCGGCTTTCTTAAGATGGTTTTCTAAAACTATTGATAAATGATGTTCTTTAGGTAATCCGTATCCAGCCATCAAACTGTCGCCAAATAAAACTAGCTTTTCTATTGCACTTGCTTTTATGTGCACTAGAAAGATTATCAAAATTTTTATAAATATACATTTATTCATGAACACTCTTCTTAAATTAAAAAAAATAAATCTCAAATACCAAACTGGTAAAGAAAATATTAGTGTTTTAAAGAATATAGATTTAATTATTAAGAAAAAAGAAACAGTTTCTGTTGTTGGTGAAAGTGGTTCTGGAAAAACAAGTTTAATAATGTTAATTGGAGGTTTGGAAAAACCTACATCTGGTAGAATAATTTTCCAAAATCACGAATTTAATAGACTTAATGAAGATGAAATATCTGAGATCAGAAAGAAAAATATTGGTATAATTTTTCAATCATTTTATTTAATTCCTAATTATACAGCCACCGAAAATGTTGCGCTTACACTCGAACTAAACAATTTTAAAAATCCTGAAAAGAAAGCTAAAATTTTATTAGATCGATTTGGTTTGAAACATCGTTTTAATAATCTTCCAAGTCAATTGTCAGGTGGTGAACAACAAAGAGTTGCTATAGCTAGAGCAATTGCGATGAAACCACAATTAATTTTAGCTGATGAACCGACGGGAAACTTAGATACAGAAAATTCTTTAATGATTGCAAATATTTTGTTTAATTATGTAAAAGAGGAAGGCTCATCATTAATGATGGTAACTCATGATCCTAAGCTAGCAGATAAAGCAAAAAGAAAAATAAAAATTAAAGATGGAAAAATTAAATAACCCCTCAGAATTAAGTTTAATTTTTAAATATGCCTTAAAAGATTTAAGTAGAAATTATCACAAAATTTCTAGTATCATCGTTACACTTTTTATAAGTCTTTTTATCTTAAGCGCTATTTTTACAATTGAAGATAGTCTAAAAAAAGAACTTAATGATAATGCTAAAGCATTATTAGGTGGAGATTTAGAAATTGATTATAATCGTAATCAAGGAAATTCAAATTTAGTTGAGCAAGTAAAAGAGTTTGCAACTGTTTCACAAATGATTGAGTTCAGTACTATGCTTTCAACAACTGACAGAAAAAAAAATAAATCATTATTTACAAGAATTAAAACTGTTGATGAAAAATATCCTTTATATGGAAATATTGATTATGAGCCAAATGGTGCTTATGAAAGAATGCAAAAAGAACCTAACACTATCCTAATAAATGAAAGTTTATCAAAAACACTTGATATAAAAATAAATGAACAGGTAAAAGTTCAAGATCAAAACTTTACAGTAATCGGAATTATAAAATCAGTACCTGATGTTAGTGGATTTGTTGCATTTGGAGATTGGGCTTTGGCAGGAAAACAGACTTTAGAAATTTTAAAACTAAATGGAATAGGAAGTTTTTTAAACTATGAATATAAAGTTAAATTTAATGAGAATGATAGGCCAGAAGAAATCGAACAACGAATTGAAGATATTTTTAAAAACGATAAAAAGGTAAAACTCAGATATCCTAAAAATTCTGCAAGTGGTATAAAGAGAATTATTAATAATTTTTCTCAATTTTTGTCTCTTGTTTCTATCAGTGCAATGTTGATTGCAGGTATTGGAATTGCAAATACTTTGCTTTCTTTTATTAACCAAAACAATATGTCAATTGCTGTACGCAAAGCGGTTGGCTTTTATTCAGGTAATATCAAAACATTATATTATCTTCAATTATTTATACTTTTATTTATCATCACTGTAGTTGCTTACGGATCGAGTTTTTTAATAGTACCAATAGCAGACAAATATTTATCTGATGGATTGGGATTAAATATTTATCCAGTATTTTCATTTCTTAATTTTTTAAAAATATTTTTAGTTGGATTTTTGGTTCTTGTAATTTTTTCTATTCCAACAATCAGTTCTATTGACCAAGTAAAAGCATCTAATTTATTTAGAAATGTATTTCAAAATCTTCAATTTTATTATTCTAAGAGATCAGTTTTTCTTAGTCTTGTTTTACTATCTGCATTAATTTTATTATTCACTATCGGATCAGAACAACCTTATTATAGCTTGGGTTACTTTGCTGCTTTTTTTGTATGTTTAATTGTATTTTTTTTATTTTCAAAATTAATCATTTTTTTTCTAAAAAAATTGAAATCAAGTCCAATAATTTCTTTAAAAGTTTCAATTAAAAATATTACCCACACAAAAAGTGTAACTCCTATAACGGTTATGTCTCTTGGTTTAGGAGTTACTTTGTTATTAACTCTAGCCTTAGTTGGTACAAACTTTCAAAGAGAAATTTCTAAATCTATTCCTGATATTGCTCCTGATTATTTTTTTGTAGGTATCCAAAAAGGAGAAAGAGAGAAATTTGAACAAGGTATTTTAAATATGGATCCAAAAGCATCTATTGAAATTGTACCAATGATTTCCTCTGGAATTGTTAAAATTAATGGTGTTAATCCTAATACTTATATAAAACCAGATAATGATAGTTATTGGGTTATTGGTAGTGAAAGAAGATCTTCTTGGTTAGAAAATGTACCAGAGGATAATCCTATTTTAGAAGGTGAATGGTGGGATTTATCAAACCCTAACCAGCTTCAAATATCTTTAGATGCTAAAGTTGCTAAAGATTTTAACATTCAGTTAGGTGATATTTTTACTTTAAATATTTATGGAAGAGAAATTGAAGGAAAGGTCGTTAATTTCAGAGAAGTAGATTATCGAGATTTAAGCATCAACTTTGCAATGTTGTTTAACCCTCAATTTGCAAAAAATATTCCACATGAATATTTGGCGACTGCAAAATTTAATTCAAACAAATTTGATGAAACTAAAATGCTTGAAATCATGCCGAGTTTATCAATGATAAAAATTGCAGATTACCTGTCAAAAGTTACAGCTGTTTTAAATAAAGTATTTGTTGCAGTTACTTTAATCTCAGCTGTTACCATTGTTATAGGTTTAATCGTAATTTCAAGTGCAATTATGGTTCAAGGAAAAGTTAAAGAATATCAAAATTTAGTCTTTAAAATTTTAGGTTTTTCAAAAAAGCAAATTATTTTTTCATCATTAATTGAATTTATTATTATTTTTAAATCTGTCATTTTAATTGCAATATTTTTCTCTGTAATTGGTTCAAAATTTATTATGGAAAATATTTTTGAATTAGTGTGGATGATTAACTTTAAAGTATTAATTTATTTAGGATTTTCAATTGGTTTGGTTACTTTGATCTTGATAATGTTAACAAACCTAAAATATCTAAATCCCAAGGTTTACCCTTTAATAAGAAATCAATAATTAGAATTTAGTAATTTTACTATCTAAAGAAATTAGGTTTAATTCTACTTTTAATTTTGGAAATCTTTTTTTTATTTGTTTTTTAATTTTAGAGGATGATTCTTTATGAATTTTTTTTTCATTTACTAGACTAAATTCTTTTTTTTTATTAACTATTTTAGCTACAGCACAATCTTTATGGTTAATTACAATTAATTTTTCTATTTTATGTAATTGAATAGAGGTTGCTAAATTATCATAGAATACTTTATGCCATTGCTTAAATTGATTGTGAGTAACACCAACAGCTGCACCTGCAATTGTAAAAGCACTATATTTTCCTATTAATTTTTTTTTTTAAATGATTATGAACTAAATATTGAAATCTTGGATCTATACAAGATAAGACCATCGCTTTAAATTTTGATTTCATCAGTTTAATTTTATTTTAAACATTGCTTCATTTCTTCTATTCATTGGTAGTGTAAATGGACTATCATAAGTTGCTCTTATAGGTTGGCTTATAATTGCTATGTTGTCTTTTTTTAACTCTTTTTCTAAAATTTCTTTATGTTTTAAGAAATTTCTGTCTGAAGCTCGTCCAGAATATCTTAATACTGCATAGTATCCTGCTTCGATATTAACTAATTTGACATCATGCCTAATTGGATTTGGGGCATTGTCGAAATTAAATTTTGAGGGTAAATAAAATTGCATACTCATATTTCCATTTTTCTCTAATTGAATAACTGGTGTAGTCATTTTAATTTTTTCTTGAGCATCGTTTTCGCCTGAAATGTAGTTAAATAATTTTCTAAAATTACCACCCATACCTGAAGTCACTGTTTCCACTGCTAATCGATCAGAATATTTTCTAATCTCATATACATCATTTTTATCAACTACTTTATAATTTGGTTCTTCGTAAGCCATAACTGTAGAATATTTTAGAATAAATAAATTTAAGAGTACTATAATATATACTTTCAAAATTCTCATAGTTTACATAACTTTATACTCAAAATTCTGAGTGGTTTCATTAATTTGAATTAATTTAGCACCATTTCTTTCATGAAAATTAGTTGCCATTTCGGTTAAAGGCGAAAGTGTAACCAGCCTATTTAAATGATTAGATTTTTTAATCTTTTTAAATACCTCTTTGACAATCAATTTTCCTCCACCTTTTTTTTTTGACCAGACGGTATAAGCAATAGCAATTTGACCACCGGTTTGATCTCTCATCGCTGTTTGAAGAAACGCATCAGTGCTAAGCTTTTCTAATTCTTCAACGTTTTTTGGAACTTTATTTGTATAAGCAAAACACATAACAGCATGAATTTCTCCTTGATATTCAACTCCATAAATTTTTCTACCAAATCCAGTTCTAAATTTATTATCTAATTCTGGCCTTACTGGATCTTCTTGTGGATTACATTTTTTAAGCTCAATAAGTTTTGCACCTTTAACCCAGCCAAAAAAATTATCTATATTTTTGGTTAATACTTGTCTGTTTTTTCTAAATCTAGCTTTTATTCTTGGATTAAATTTTTTTTTCATATCTCTATTAAAATATATTTAACATTTATTTAAAAATTATGATGTGCGAATAAATCATATCAGGTAATCATACAAAAGTTTTGAACTCGTTATAAAAATTAAAGCATATATGATGTTATAAAACAATTTTTCATTAATAATTTTTAGTAACTTATATCCAATTAAAATTCCTAGCAGAGCAACTGGAAATAATATTGCTGAATTTTTAAAGGTTTCAAGATTTGTCATAGATAAATTAATATATATAGGAAGTTTAATTAAATTTACAAAAGTAAAGAAAAATATTCTAGTACCTACATAAATTTCTTTTTTCATTCTAAGTGGAAGAAGATAAAGACTAGTAGGTGTTCCTCCAGCATGCACACAAAAACTTGTAAAACCTGCTAAAATCGAACATATTCCACCTTTAAATAAATTTTTTTCAGCTTTTTGTTCTTTATTTTTTCTAAAAAAAAAATAATGGCCAGCAAACAAAAAGCCCATCACTCCAATTATAAATTTTAATAACTCTTCTGAAAAAAATGAAAAAGTAAAAGATCCAATAAATATTCCAATAGCAGCGAATGGAACCATTAATTTCAAAGTTCCTAAATCAAAATCCTTTCTATATTTATAAACTGCAATAAAATCTGAAAATATTAAGATTGGTAAAATGATACCTAATACTTGATTTAATGGCATTACTACTGTCATTAATGGAACTGATATTAATGTCATCGAACCACCTAACCCTGATTTTGCGATTCCATATAAAATTATTGCGGGAAAAACTGTAATAAAAAATAAAAAATTTATTTCCATTTATTTAATGAATTTAATAACTTTAATCCCAACGGACTGATTGGTTCTTGAAGAATTATTTCTTTGTTTGTTTTTTGTTTTACTAATTTTAATAATTTAGTTGCTAATCCTTGTTTTCTAAAAGTTGGATTAACAAATATATATTCAACTTCACCTTTGTTGTTAAAGCGGACAAAGCCTAATGTTGTATTTTTATTTTTAAACATAAAAATACCATCAGCTTCTATTACTTTAAAATTAAAGATGTCAAAATTATTCATAAATCCTAATAATTTAGGAGCAAAAGAATAATCGCAATCATAGCTACAACTGATGTAATAACAATAAAATTTAGTTTAATATTAAATTTTTTTTCAACAAATTCTGTAATTTTTTCCCAAAACAAAACTATAAGGAATATAATTATTGCTGGAATTATATATTTGATCATTTTTTTACCAATCTTGTTAAAAATCTAAATTTCCATAATAAAATCTTAAAATATTTAATCATATAGAAATTATCTTTAATTTCTTTTTGATTTTTTGTCTCAGATACTATTTCATTCAGATTAAATTTACATACTCCTCTTATGTCATTTAAGTTTTTTTTATTTTCATCTTGATACTTATTAAAATAATTATTTGTTATGTGTTCAATAAAACAATCAGGATCTGGTTTGAAATTAATTTCAGGTATCAATGTTGCTTTAAAATAATTACAACTTATTGCATGAAGTCCCAATGCAGATCTTTCAGTAATTCCATAATTATGTCGAAAATTAGTTAATTTTTTTTCAAAAGACCAAAACTTAGTATTTAAAAAATTATTAAATATTTTTTTATTATATAACCAAAAACAACAATAATTTTCAAAATCATTTATAAAATATTTTTGATTTTCTATTTTTAAAAATTTATCAAATTGTTTTGCTACATGGATACAGTAGTTAAGATTGTCTTTATTATTTTTTTCGTATATCAAAAAACCTAAATGAAATTTATGTTTACTCAAGTTTTGTTGATGCTTTAAATAATATTGCAAATTTTTTTCAGAAAATTTAATATCATGCTCCAAGTACATGAAGTGATCATAATCATTTTTTTGTTTTTGCATTATTGGTCTTGATAACCAAGTCAAATGTCCCTTTTCTAAATCATTTTCACTTATTTCATGATTAATAATTTCTGCCTCTAAATTTTTATCATCTAAAAAATTATTATGTGTATGAATAAAGATATCATTTCTAATCGATAATTTTTTAAGATTTTCAATATTTTCTTTTAAAAATTCGTATCTCGTTAACTGTCTATAACCTTCTTTTTTTTGAGGATTTGGATTGTAAAAAGGTATATGTATCGATATAGACATTTAAATTATAAGAATTTTGAAATATTTATCATAATTTTAATATGAAAAAAATTTTAATTACTGGTGGTACTGGTTATTTAGGAAGAAATTTAGCTTTATTTTATAGAAAAAAATATAAAGTATTTTTAGGTGCAAGAAATAATAAACAAAATTTTTTAGTTAAAAACCTTACAAATTGTGAGGTTGTACCCCTTGATGTGTCTAACCTAAATTCTGTCAATGATTGTTTAAATTATATTAAGCCTGCAATTGTGATCCATGCAGCTGCAACAAAGTTTGTTGATCTTTCTGAAAAATTTCCATTTGAATGTATAGATACAAATATTGTTGGTTCTACAAATGTTGCAAGAGCTTGTTTAAATAAAAAAGTTCCAACAGTGATTGGAGTATCAACAGACAAAGCTTCCCCTCCAATAAAAAATATTTATGGTTTAAGCAAATCTTGTATGGAAAGACTTTTTTGTTCCAGTGAGCCTTATGGTAAAACAAAATTTGTATGTGTCAGGTATGGGAATGTTACATGGTCAACAGGATCTGTATTACCAATTTGGAAACAAATGTTCAATAAAGATGGCTTGATATTAACTACAGGTCCACAAATGAGAAGATATTTTTTTTCAGTTGATCAGGCTGTAAGCTTAGTTGATCAAGCTTTGAGATTAAAAGATAGATTAAATGGAAAAATTCTTTCTGTTGAAATGAAGTCAGCTAAAATGATAGATATTTTAAAAACCTGGATAAAAAAATATGGAGGAAAATACAAAGTAATTAATACTAGAAAGGGTGATAGACTTGACGAATATTTAATTGGTGAGGATGAATTAAAATATACTCAAGAATTAAAAATTAAAAATAATAAATATTATATTATTGATTTTAATAAACTTTCGAAAAAACCATTAAAAAAAGTTGTTTCTTCGGCAAATGCAAAAAGGTTATCTGATTCTGAAATTGAAAAAATAATTCAATTTGGAATTAATAGTAATGATCTCTAAAAAAATAGATCACGCTTTTATAATGGCGGCAGGAAGAGGTACAAGATTAATGCCTCTCACAAAAAAAATACCAAAAGGATTAATTAAATTCAAACAAAGTTCTTTGATTGCAAACGGAATAAAAAAATTAAAACAATATATTAAACATATTCATATATCAGTGGGTTATAAGGGCCCCATCCTTGCAAAACATTTAATTGAACAAAAAGTAACCTCTATTATTAATACAGACAATAAAGGAAACTCGTGGTGGGTATTTAATTCAATTTTTAAAAACTTTGACGGTCCTTTGTTTGTTTTAACTTGTGATAACGTAACTAATATAAATTTTAAAAAAATTTCAGAAGATTATTATAATAAAAAGCAACCACTTTGTATGGTTATCCCTACCCAACCTGTTGAAGGATTGTCTGGAGACTATATTTTTAGGACTAAAAACAATATGGTTTACAAACTATCTAGAGAAAAAAAAAGTGATATTTATTGCACTGGTATACAGGTTTTAAATCCTAAGAAAATTAATGATAAAATAAAAAAAACTAATGATTTTAATGTTCTATGGAAAAGATTAATTAAGGAAAAACAACTGTATGTATCAGATATTAAACCAAAAAGATGGTTTACTGTAGATAATATCGAGAACTATAAAAATCTTAAGAAAAAATATAAATAATATTAATTTTTATTAAAATATATACTGAAATACATATAGAGTTTAATTCAATGTCAAACATTTAATCAGTAAAGGATAAGACAAAAATATTTAATCTATAGGACTTAGCTACTATACAAGATATGTAAAAAATTTTAATATACTAAAAATATAAATATTAATGATAAATTGACTAAAATTATAAATGTTGTTTCTTACAGAACTTATGACAGTTTAGATGACTTGCAAAGAGCTTGACCAAATCGTGAAATAACTTTTTCATTTGTTATTGTAATATAAACGTGTTTTGAGAAATCATTCATTGTACTTACAGCTGATTGAATAACTCTTGATCTTGTAAAAATAAAATAAACATTTCCTCATGGAAAGTCTGAGTAGCCTAGAATTCAACAACAAAAATTTACTATTAAGAAAGATAGATATCCAAGTATCAAAAATCACAGAAAAATTTTTACATCCTATTTTGATTCTGTTTTAAATATTATTGGTACTGGTCAAAGTTCAAATCCAGCAATGACGGTTTCAATTGAGACTAGACTACATAGTTAAAAAAAAAGGCCTCCGAAGAGGCCTTTTTAAATTAAGTTTAAATCTTATTAGAATGATTTCGCTATACCGATTGTAAATGTAATCTGTTCAGCTTCTCCTGATCTTGTATCAGCGTCAGATTCTCCTGAACCTGTTGAAGTTGAGTCGATTGTCATTTTACCATAATCTGTGTACGTAGCTTCTAATCTAACTACATCTAAAAATGGAATTGGTGACTCTATCTGAGCACCTATACCAACCATAGGACCTTCAACTGCATCTGGAGCTGAATTAATTGTAGTAGTCGTATAATTAGCTTTAACAGTTGCGTCTGCGTGAGAATAACCAGCTTTAGCATAAAGTGGTGTATCACCTATTGGAACTAAAACATAAACAGTTTTGTGATTTTCAATAGTTGCATGTGAGTCTGCAGTTGTAGTTGATTTTGTGTCGATTATAGCTTGCATTGGTATATATTCGACACCAACAGATATTAAATCTGTTACTTCGAATTCAGCGAATATAGCACCGTATTCATGATCTACACTTCCTGAAGCAAGACCATGGTCAGCATCAATTGTTCTTTCACCATCCAACGTACCATAACCAGCTTTAATACCGATCATTCCACCCGCGTAAGCAGAAGTCATTAGAAAGACAGAAGAAAATATTATCGATAGTATTTTTTTCATAAATTCACCTTCTTAATTTAAATTTGATTAATTAATCAGAACTTTAATATAATAATCAAAGTTATAATGAAAATAAATAATGATCAAAAAATTAAGAAATTCCTATATGTTGCAATATAGCAACACAAAAAATGGCTAATTTATTGGACTTTTTACCTTTAATTAAATTTTTATACTTTTATTTTTGATTAAATTAAATTCTATTAAAAGTTGAAAAATTATTTTGCTTAAAATCCATAATAACATTACGATTTTAAATTATATCCCTTTTTTAACAAAATAGAAACTAGTGTAATGCACCCCAATAAAAAAATTATCATGGATGAAATACTTATCCATATATTAAAATCTGAAACTCCATAAAAAGAAAATCTTAAACCATTAATTAAGTAAACTACTGGATTAAAATAAGTAACCGTTTGCCAAAACTCAGGAAGCATATCTAAAGAATACAAACTTCCTCCCAAAAACACCATCGGAGTAATTACAAGAGTTGGTATAATTGACATTTGTTCAAAATTAGAACTCATTAATCCTATTAAGAATCCAAATAAAGCGAATGTGAAAGAAACTAGGACTAACAAAAATATCATTAATAAAGGATATTTTACATCTACTTCTACAAAAAAAGTTGCTGTGATAAAAATAACCAAACCCACTATCAAAGTTTTTGTTGCTCCAGCTCCTACAAAAGCAAGAACAATTTCTAATGTTGATATTGGTGCTGCTAAAATTTCATAAATTGTTCCATTAAATTTAGGAAAAAAAATACCAAAAGATGTATTACTTATTGACTGAGTTAATAGAGTAAGCATTAATAAACCTGGAACAATGTATGATCCATAACTGATACCATCTATATTTTCTACATATCCTCCAATTACAGATCCAAAAACAATAAAATATAAAGAGGTAGACAAAACTGGAGATAATAACGATTGCATAAGTGTTCTCTTAAATCTATCCATCTCATGTAGATAAATTGCTTTGAGAGCATAATAATTAAATCTCATTATTTTCCTTTACTAAGCTGACAAATATTTTTTCTAATGTACTTTGCTCTGTTTTTAAATCTTTTAGTTTTAATCCTGCATCTTTTAAATCCTGAAGTAAATTTGTAATTCCTGTTTGTTTTGCTTGAACATTATAAGTATAATCAATTGATAATTTATCTTTTCCAATTTCAAGATTATATTTTTCTAAACTTCTTGGTAATTCTTTTACTTCTTCCTGTAAGTCCACTGTAAGTTTTTTATGGCCCATTTTCTTTAGTAGTTCTTTTGTTTCATCAACTACTATGATTTCTCCTTGATTTATTACTCCTACTCTATCTGCAATAGCTTCTGCTTCTTCTATATAATGTGTTGTCAAAATTATTGTGACACCAGTTTTTCTCAAACTTTCAACAACCTTCCACATGTCTTGTCTTAGCTCAACATCTACACCAGCTGTTGGTTCATCTAAAAATAGAATAGTTGGTTCATGAGATAAGGCTTTTGCAATCAAAACCCTTCTTTTCATACCACCAGATAATTGTCTGAGACCTAGATCTTTTTTTTCCCATAGACTTAAATCTTTTAAAACTTTCTCAATATGTTTTGGGTCTGGTTTTTTTCCGTACAAACCTCTTGAATAAGAAACATTATTAAATACGGTTTCAAATTGCTCTAAAGTTAATTCTTGAGGAACTAGTCCGATTTTAGATCTTGTTTCTCTATAATCTTTAACTATATCAAAATTGTCAACTGTTACATTTCCAGACGATGGCCTCACAATTCCGCAAATAATACTAATAAGTGTTGTTTTTCCTGCACCATTAGGTCCTAACATCGCAAAGATTTCACCTTTTTTAATGTTTAAGTTTACGTTTTTTAGAGCTTCAAAACCGTTATCATAAATTTTAGATAGGTTTTTTATATTAATTTGATTACTAGACATTTGGTATATGCATATATAGGGGCAATTTGTTGTATTACAATAAATTAAAATTTGCTCTAACAATAAATAATTATGAAAAAAATTTTAGTATTTATTTGTTTTCTATTGTTATTTTATTCCAATGCAATAGGTAAAGAAACTACTTACAGTAAAGAGTTATTTGATAAAGCGCTATCAGATGGAAAAGTTGTAGTAGTTAGTTCTTGGATTAAATATTGCACTTCATGTGCAAGTCAAATGAAATTATTAAATAAAGCAAAAAACGATTTTGATAATATTGAATATTTTGCATTTGATGTAACAAACGTAGAAATCGCAAAATTTTTTAATGTACAATATCAAACAACACTTATAATTTTTAAAGATAATAAAGAAGTTTATAGAAGTATTGGTGAAACTACTAAAGAACTCATTTATAATGCTTTGAAGTCCTATATCTAAACTTAATTTTGTAAATTTTTAAAATTATTGCAGGCAAAAAAGTTGCAATAAAAAAAGATAAAAATAATAAAGATTGAGCTATTAAAGGAGAAAAAAATTCTTTAGGAAGAAATACTCCCACTAATAAACTTTTGGAAAAATTTGGAAATGGAAACATTAAAATTCCGGCAACCAAACCAATTATAATTGAAATATAAGCAGTTTTTTCATTCACTTTATTATAAAAGCTATAAAAAACAGTCACTACAAATGCACAACAAAATAAATCTGCTAGTAAAAATAAATATAAAATATCAAATCCTTTTGAGGCTACAGCAAAAGTAATTAATGATATAAAGATAATAAAATATTTAGATATTTTTAAATAATCAGTTTTTTTATTTAAATTAAAGGTTGCCTTACCATCGACTACGAATAAACTTGAAATTGCATTAACTAAAGTATCCACAGTTGAAATTGTTAATGCAAGACCAAGAATGATAATCATTAAAGACAATATCTCAGTTTGATCTTTTAATAATAAATTAAAAAATCCTAAATCAGGTCTAACAGATGAATCAATTGAAAATGAAACCATTCCAATAAAACCCATTAAGAAAACTATTGGAATAATAATAAAGAAAGCAATTATCAAACTTTTTTTTAATGTTTGATAATTTTTTGCAGCATATACTCTTTGCCAATTTCCTTGATGGAATAAATTTGTTGCTGCAACTGCTATAAAAAAAGTTAATCCAGCAGTGTATCCTGGAATATAATTTGAGCTTAATAATTGAGGATTTTTCTCATTTATCAAAGTAAAAGAAAAATTATTTCCGGAAGATGAATTAATAATTGTAATCAAAATAAATAATAAAATACCAATCACAATCATTTGAATATTATCGGTAAATATAGACGCTCTTAATCCCCCATAAAGTGTATAGCTTAAAGTAGCTACTAATACTACAAATGCTGTAATCCATAATTCAGTTCCAGAAATATAATTAAGTAACACGGCAACTGCAGTTACTTCTGCACAAAGAAAAATTAACATATAAAAAATTGTCATTAACAAAATTAACTTAAATAAACTTTTGCCAAATTTCTTTCTCATAAACTCAACTAAAGAAGATCCTTTTGGAAATTCGTTTCTAATTTTTTTTCCTAAAAAAATTAAGAAAATCATTGGAAAAGCTGTGCCTAATGCATAACCAATAACAGCGCCAACTCCACCCCACGTTGCGGCAGCAACAGGTCCAAACAAAATCCAAGCACCTAAGGCTGATGCTACAAGACTTGTTGTAAGTGAAAATAAGCCAATATTTCTATTTGCAGTTAAGTAATTACTTATACCTTTAAATTTTTTAGAATGAAAAATTCCTAAAAAAACAAATATTAAACAAATTAAAATTACTAATGCTAATGACGTTGATTGATTTAAAAAATATATTTTATCCATTTTATCCCTTTCTGAATTACCGGACAGGTTCTTAGAGTATAATCTCAGTCTGTTAAGACACCCCTTAAATTTATACTTAATATATTTTATTAATTATTTAAAGTCTTATTATGTTTTTGTTATTTTTGACTTTTATGATTCATTATTTCGATCATACATTGTGTAGCGTACTCTCTCCATTCAGAAGAATTTTTACCCTTTAGGCTATTAAGGTGGTTTCTATTACTTTGTATATCATCCTTGTGCTTAATGTAATCTGCTCCATTTAAATTTGCCTCCATACTAGACAAATTTGTTTCCATTGCTTTTATCCATTCTTTACCTAGCGCAAGACATTTTAGATCATCTTTTTCATCACAAATTTGTTTGAAAAAATTAAAAATAACATCATCAGTATTGACTGAAGTATTCATTAATTATTGTTTGCAAGTACCAATCGACTCTGGGCCACAAGTTTGACCATTGGTCCATGTAGCTCCAGTCAAATTAGCTCCATCAAAATTAGCATTAATGATGTTAGAGGATGTAAAGTTAGCTTCCATTAGATTAGAGTTTTGGAAATTTGCCTCTATTAGTGTTGCACCCATAAAATCAACTCTAGTTAAGTTAGCTCCAGTAAAATTTGTTTTTTCAAAATTTGCACCGATAGAGATAGATTCATAAAGATTAGCTCTTACAAATGTAGACTCAGGAAAAGTTCCAAATGATAGATTTGAAGTCATCATAATACTTTTATCAAAATTCACTTGAATAAAGCTTGCAAATGAAAGATTTGAATTGGGAAGATAACTTCCTTGTAAATCTTGAGAATCTGAAAACCTACAATTAGAATAATCAACACCTTCTGTTAAAGGATCATCACATGCCGCATTTGAATTAGTGAAAAATAACAAACCAAATAATGCAACTAAGATTATTTTTTTCATAAGAAAAGTTAACAAATAAAATATGTCAAAACAATGAATGATTTAAAGTTTAATATTATTTTTATATTCTTACTTTCTTGCCGTTTCTTGCACTTTTGGTTATAGCTGCAAAAATTTTTAGAGAAATTAAACCATCATTACCATTCACTTTTGGCCTAACTTTTTTGGTAACCACATCAGCAAAATGATCAATTTGATTTACTAATGTATTATCATCTTTTTTGTTTTTATTTTCGTTTACAAAAATCTTGTTCCACCAGCTTCGTTCTTTTTTATAGAACCAATATTTAAGATTAGGAAACTGTAAAGAACCCTTAGTACCTCCAATCATATATGCTGATTGGTTAGTAATTGGATAGGCAGGATTTTCACCTGCGGTCAGCTCATAACTCCAAGGTGCAACAATTGTATCTGATAAATTTAAGGTACAAAGTGCTCCTGAATTAAAGATCAAACTTATAGTGGCTGTATCCTCTACTTGAAATTTTCTTGTTTTGTTTGATGTAAATGCTTGAACATATTTTATTGAACCCAATAAATAACAAATCATATCAATATCATGAACTAAATTGATACCTAAAGGGCCACCTCCTTTACTTACTCTCCATTTTTCCTTGAAATAATCTTTGTGTTTATACAGCCAACTTAAAATATTTGCAGAAACGATACTACCCAATTTACCTTTTTTAATGATATCTTTTACTTTAGAGACTATTGAATTGTGTCTACGATGATATCCAATTAATAATGGTGTTTTGTTTATATTGGCACTGCTAATAATTTTTTTTGCAGATTGGATATTATCTGAAATAGGTTTTTCTAGCAAAACAGGTATTTTATTTTTTAAAAAACTGACTGTATGCTTTTCATGTAATTGATTAGGTGTAGCAACTATCACAGCATCAAGTTTTTTTGAATTTAAAAGCTGTGATACATTTGAATACAATGGAATTTTATATTTTTTTGATAAATTTTTAGCATTATTACTAATGTCTACTATTGAATGAAGATTTGCTTTCTTAGATTTTTGAATAGCTTTAATATGTTGCAAACCCATTAACCCTGTTCCTACTATCGAAATATTAATTTTTTTACCCATAAGTTAATTAATTTTAATTTTTGTAAAGCATGTATACCTTTTATTAGGTTTAATTAAAGTCCTTGGAAAATTTTTTTTATTAGGTGCATCAGGAAAATATTGTGTTTCTAAACAAATGCCTTGATAAGGAAATAATTTTTTTTTGTAATTCAGATTTTGTGCTGAATAAAGTTGAACACCAGGTAAGTTTGAAAAAAAATCAACTTTAATATTGGTATTATTATTTTTTAAAGTTCCAACATAATTTCTTGTATTTTTCTTCACAACAAAAGTGGTATCAAAACCCTTAAATTTAATTTTGATCTTTTTATTTTTAAAATAGTTTAATTTTTTTTGAATATTTTCAAAATTTAAAAAATCGTAAACAGATTTTTTTACATTTTTAAATCTACCCGTTGGGATTAAGTTTTTATTTATTTGAAGATATTTAGATGAATTTAATTTTAACTCATGATCATAAATCATAACTTTTTTATTTTTTTCAAGATTCCAATAACTATGATTAGTTAAATTAACATGAGTACTTTTATTAGATTTATATTCATACTTAATTATCAGAAATTTATTGTTTAATTGATAGGTACAATTGACAACTATATTTCCTGGAAAGCCTTGATCTTTATCAATTGAATTAAGTTGAAATACTATTTTATCTTTTGTTTGTTTTATTTTTTTCCAAGGAAGAATGGAAAAACCAATTTTTCCACCATGAAGTGTATTTTTTCCCTCATTTGCGTTTAAAATAAATTTTTTTTTACCTATTTTAAATTTTGAATTGGAAATTCTACCTGCATATCTTCCACAAGTTGATCCTACGCTTGGGTGTTTATATCGATAGTTTTCTTTTGATCCTAAATTTAGAATTAAATTTATTTTCTTTTTTTTGTGAAAAACTTCAAAAAGACTAGCACCATAATTAAGAGCTTGAACTCTTAGAAATTTATTTTGAATTATAGAACTTTCAACTTTCACCTAGATCAAGTTATACCACCATCAACAATAAAGCTTTGTTTAGTGCATCCAGAAGATTGATCTGATGCTAAAAACAATACTAATTGTGCAACATCATTTGGTTTTAATTGTCTTTTTAAAGCCTGACTATCTAAAATAAGCTTTTTGTACTTAGGTGTTAACCAATGTTTTATTTGTCGTTCTGTTGCAATCGATCCAGGTACTACTGAATTGGTTCTGATATTATATTTTCCATACTCTTGAGCAAAAGATCTAGTTAACCCAACCACAGCTGATTTTGCTGTTTCATAAACAACTTTATCACCTTCACCTAACATCCAGGAAACTGAACTTAAATTTACAATCGATCCAACTTTCATTTTTTTCATAGATGTTACTATAGCTTTAGCTGCAAAAAAATAATGTTTTAAGTTAATTGCCATTCTATTTTCCCAATATTTTTCATCCACCTGATCTGTGGTGTGCCTATCATCATTAGCTGCATTATTAACTAAAGCATGTATTGGCCCTTTTTTTGCAATAATATTTTTAATAGTTTTTTCTAATTTATTGATATCTAACAAATTACATTCAATGAAAGTTGGTGTTCTAAATTTATTTTTCTTAATTTTTTTTAAAAGTTTTTTTGTTTCTTTTAAATTAATATCTACAAAATAAACTTCACTTCCCTGTTCACAAAAATGCTCAACGATTGAAGCACCAATCCCTGAGCCACCACCTGTAATAAATACTCTTTTATTTTTTAGATCAAAATATTTTACTTTCATTTTATATTCTTTCCTCAATTTGAGCATCAAATAATGATGTTTGAGTTAAATCAAAATATAACTTCGTTTCTTTTGCTAATTCAATTTTTACGGTTGAAGGAAATTTAGCTAGTATTTCTTGATTAGCATAATCAAAAGTCATTATCTGTTCGTGACCGATATACTCACTTAAATCTGCTCTTAAATTGATTTCAAAATCACTTTCATTTGATTTCTTAAAGTAAATATGCTCTGGCCTTAAACCAAAGTAAACTTCTTTATTATTTAAATTAGATTTATCTTTAAATTCATAATCTTTAATTGGAATTTCAACATTCGAACCACTTGCTGTAAAAGATATTTCGCCCGAAGTTTCTTTTAAAGTTCCCTTAATTAAATTCATAGATGGTGATCCAATAAAGTCAGCTACAAATGTATTGCTTGGTTTATTGTAAATATTTTCAGGTGTATCATTTTGTTGAATAACACCATGGTTCATGATCGCTATTCTTGTTCCTAAACTCATTGCTTCAGTTTGATCATGAGTTACATATACGACTGTTGTTTTCAGTTGTTGGTGGAGTTTTTTGATCTCTCTTCTCATCTCAACCCTTAATTTTGCATCTAAATTAGATAAAGGTTCATCAAATAAAAATATTCTTGGCTCCCTTACAAGAGCTCTACCAATTGCAACACGTTGTCTTTGACCACCAGATAATTGTGAAGGTTTTCTCTCTAATAATTGATCAACTTGTAAAAATTTAGATACTTTTTCTAATTGTTCCTCTATTTTTTCCTTAGATGTTTTTGCCTGCTTAAGACCAAAAATCATATTTTCTCTAACGTTCATTGATGGATATAAAGCGTAAGATTGAAAAACCATCGCAATATTACGGTCTTTTGGCTCAACTTTACTTACATTGTAGTCGTCAATAAAAACATTTCCCTCATTTATAGTCTCTAAACCAGCGATAATATTAAGTAATGTTGATTTTCCACAACCAGAAGGTCCTAATAGAACCAAAAAATTGCCTTCATCTATCTCTAAATTAATTTTTCTTAAAACCTCAGTTGATCCAAAGTTTTTTGATAATTCTTCAATTTTTAACGTTTTCATTGTTATCCTTTCACTGCTCCTGAAGTTAATCCTCTAATAAAATATTTGCCTGCTAATACATAAACAATAAGTGTTGGAATCCCGGCTATAATAGCTGAAGCCATATCAACATTATATTCTTTAACGCTTGTGCTTGATAAAACCATATTATTTAAAGCGACTTGTATAGGTGCCGCTTCACCAAAAGAGAAAGTTGATCCAAATAAAAAATCGTTCCATATTTGTGTGAATTGCCAAATTACTGTTACAACAATTATCGGTGCAGATATTGGAAGTAAAATTTTAAAAAATATTTTAAAAAACCCAGCACCGTCTATTCTTGCAGCTTTAACTAATTCTGTTGGGACAGAAACATAATAATTTCTAAAAAATAATGTCGTAAAAGGTATTCCATAAACTGTATGGACTAAAACTAATCCAACTACTGAATTTGAAATTCCTAATACTCCAAGAGTTCTTGCCATTGGAAGCAATATTGCTTGAAATGGTATGAAGCACCCAAATAATAAAAAAAGAAAAACCCATTGATCTCCTTTGAATCTCCACTTTGTTAAAACATAGCCTGTCATCGCTCCAATGAATGTTGAAAAAAATACTGCTGGTACAACCATCTTTATTGAATTCCAAAAATATGGTCTCAAAAAAGTATCACCAGCTCCATAACCTCGACCTCCCCATGCTACAGCCCAAGATTCCAAATTTATTCCACTTGGCCAACTTAAAAGTGTTCCTTGTCGAATCTCTTCCATTGTTTTTAAAGAAGTAACAACCATTACGTATAGTGGAAAAATAAAATAAGAAGCAAAAAGAATTAAAGTAAAATATAAAAACCATCTCAAAAACATATTTGTATATTTAGATTTTTGCTCTAACTGCTGATAAGATGATGATTTCAAACTATCTTGCATTTTCTCTCCTTAGCTCTGAATATAAATATGGGATAATCACAGCTGCAACTGCCATAAACATCATCATTGCACTCGCTGCAGATAAACCAACCTGGCTTTTGTGAAATGCAGTTTGAGTCATATATAAAGCAGGCATAGTTGTTGATATACCTGGGCCTCCCTGTGTCAGCGCTACGATGAGATCATAACTTTTTATGGATATATGAACTAAAATTACAAAACTTGTAAAAAATACAGGTCTCATCATTGGAAGTAAAATCTTCCAGTAAACAGTAAATAAACTTGCGCCATCTATTTTTGCTGCCTTAACAATTTCATCTTCGACTGACCTTAATCCAGCTAAAAATAAAGCCATAACAAAGCCTGCAGATTGCCAGACACCAGCAATTACTATGGTATAAATGGCCATTTCCCTATCTACTAACCAATCAAAGGTAAAGTTCTCAAAACCCCAGTCTCTAAACATTTTTTGGATGCCTAAAGTTGGATTTAATATCCATTTCCAAGCAGTTCCTGTCACAATAAAAGATAACGCCATTGGATATAAATAAATTGTTCTTAACAAACCTTCAGCTCTGATTTTTTGGTCTAAAAAAATTGCAAGAATTATTCCTATAACAACACAAAAGATTAAAAATAATGCTGTAAAAATAAGCAAGTTATCTACTGCAATAAGCCATTTTCTTGATGCCCAAAGTTTTTCATATTGTCCAAATCCCCAAAGTTCATACTTTGGTAAAATTTTAGAATTAGTAAAAGATATATATAAAGTCCATAGTACAAAACCATAAACAAACCAACCAATCAAACCAACAGCTGGGGCCATTACAATTTTAGGTAAATTTTTTTCTAACCACTTGAACATTATAAATATTTTTTTATTTTTAGATTTAAAAAAAAGGCCACTTAATCAAAAGTGGCCTTTTAATTTTTAATTACTACATATTAGCTAAAACTGAGTCAGCTAAAGCGTTTGCGGCATCTACAGATGACATATCAGAGTTAAAGTGCTCTGTTATAATATCTTGTAGGGCAGCTTTCATAGTATTACCTTGGGCCATACCGTGAGCAAAACTTGGAACTAATCCACCGCTTGCTCCAGCAGTTTTAATATCAGAGTTTGAAGTTTTTGCACATTTATCAAACTCATCCATTGGAACATCTAGTCTAGCTGGGATTGAACCTTTGTATAGGTTAAATACTTTTTGGAAGTTTTTACCCATCATTAATTTCGCTAGTAGCTTTTGACCTTCTTGTTTTTCTGGATCGCTAGTTTTGTAAAATATAAAACTATCTACGTTATATAAGTATCCATTATTTGATGGAGTAGGAGCACAGTAATAATCTACACCTGGAACTTTTCCAGCAGCTGTAAATTCACCTTTTGCCCAGTCACCCATAATTTGGAAACCAGCTTTTCCTTCAATTACCATACCGGTAGCAACGTTCCAGTCTCTTCCTGGACTACCTTCATCAGTATAGCTTTGAAGTTTTCTCATTTGATCAAAAACTTTAACTGTTGTCTCACTTCTTAAACAGCTTTCTTTAAGATCAACGTAACAATTTTTGTAGTAGTTATTTCCACCAATACCCATAGCAACTGCTTCAAATACTGTAGCATCTTGCCAAGCTTGACCACCGTGAGCGAATGGAATTATTCCTGCAGCTTTTAATTTTTCTGCAGCAGCATTTACTTCGTCCCAAGTTGTTGGAACTGAAATACCATTAGCATCGAATACAGCTTTGTTTGCCCACATCCAGTCAATTCTATGAATGTTAACTGGTGCAGCACAATATGGTCCACTATTGTTTTCACATTTATGGACAGCAGCAATCATTGGATCTAAAAGTTTATCCCAACCTTCAGATTGAGCAATTGCATCAATATTATACGGAGCCACAACACCTTCTTGGTCATACTCTTGTATTGTAGGTCCTTTGATTTGAGATGCAGATGGAGGATCTCCAGCCACAATTCTTGCTTTTAATGCAACGTTAGCAGCGTCTCCACCACCACCTGTTACAGGCATATCCATCCATTCACCACCATTTGCAGCGAAATCATCTTTTAATACTTTAAGTGCAGCAGCTTCACCACCAGATGTCCACCAGTGCAGCACCTCTATCTTTGGTCCTGCAATCGATGAAGTAGATGTGAAAGCTAATGTAATTAAAGCGATAAGTATTTTTTTCATATTTTCTCTTCCTCTTTTTATTTAATTAACTATTTTTAAAAAAAGAAACTATAAGTAGAATAATAAGTAATTGATAATTAAAAAAACTTAATACAACTAAAAGGAGATATTGTATTTTTTTGTTTATTTTGAATGTTTTTTTGAATTAAAAAAAAATTCTTTTTTTTTAATTTCTATTAAGAGTTGAATTTCTAATATGTCGCGCTTCTTCCTAATCTTGCGGCTCCACGAACACCACTAGCATCACCAAATTTTGGTTTTAAAAAGACACCTTCGTATTCCCTACCAATTACAAATTTTCTTACCAATGAATCTACTTCATGTAAAAAATCTATTTCATTTGAAACGCCGCCACCAAAAACAAAAGCATCTGGATCTAAAATATTTATAATACTTGAAAGTGACATTGCTAAATTAACTTTAAAATCATCAATAAATCTTTCTGCATCTAAATCATGTTTTCTATTTAATTCAAAAATTTCATTTGTTTTTAAATTTTTTCCATAAATTTTATTAAATCTTTTAGCTAATCCCAAACCTGATAAAAAACTTTCGATCTCTGCTTCACGCGCATTACTAGAATCAAATTTTTCTTTCTTAGCAGCAAAATATGGTATTTGATTATGCCCCCATTCTCCTGCTACACCGTTGGGGCCACTTACAATTTTCTTATCTATTACTAATCCACCTCCAACTCCTGATCCTAAAATTATTCCATAAACAATTTTATAATGTTTTCCTGATCCATCGATAGATTCTGATAAAGCAAAGCAATTTGCATCGTTTTCACAAAAAACTTCTTTTCCAAGGGCTTTACGTAAATCATTTTGGAAAGGTTTTTTTTCTAACCACGTTATGTTTGGGGCATTTTTTACTAATCCAGTTTGAGGAGAATGTACTCCAGGATGACATACTCCAATTGGAAGCTCTTTTTTAAATTCTTGTTCTAATTTTTTATGAATGTCTCTTATTGCAGTTACAATTTGAGTATAATCTTTTGGACAGGATATTCTAGATCTATGTTTTTCTTGTCCGTCTTCTTCAAGGACTACACTCTCAATTTTAGTAGCTCCAACATCAATACCTACTTGCATGTTAATAAGTTGCCCTTCCGCCGCTCAAATCAAAAACAGCTGCTGTAGAGAATGAATTTTCTTCACTAGCTAACCAAGTTACTAACGAAGATAACTCTTCAACTTTTGCAAATTTATTTCTAGGAATTTTTGATAACATATAATTAATATGCTCTTCTGTCATTTGGTCAAAAATTCTTGTTTTTGCTGCTGCTGGAGTTACACAATTTACAGCTATATTTTTTTGTGCAAGTTCTTTACCCAAAGATTTTGTTAAACCTATAACGCCTGCCTTTGAAGTACTATATGCACTTGCATTTGGATTTCCTTCTTTTCCTGCAATAGATGCAATATTTACTATTCTTCCATAGTCATTCTTTAACATGAAAGGAACAACCGCTTTACAACAATAAAAAACAGAATTTAAATTTAAGTTCATTACTTTTTTCCATTCATCTAGAGGATACTCTGCTACAGTAGTATTCAATCCTGCAATACCTGCGTTATTAACAAAAATATCTATTTTTCCATGTTTTTGTTCTACCTCTGCTAAATTTTTATTTACTATTTCAAAATTAGTTACGTCTACTATCTGATGACTTAGGTGTTCTGATTTTACTTTATCAATAGCTTCTTTAGCAGCATTTTCATCAATATCCCAAATCACAACTGTAGCACCAGACTCGATAAATCTTTCAGTTATTGCTAAACCAAATCCTTGAGCTCCACCAGTAACAATCGCCACTCGATTATTTAAATCATAGTTAATCATTATTTCTTTTAATTTTTCTTGATCTTATTAAAGGAAAAGCCAAAGCAATTAAAGATAAAATAAAAAATGTTAATGCAATTGGTCTTGTGAAAAACATTAGCCAATTACCATCGAATATAACTAGAGATTGTCTTAAAGTTCCTTCAACTAACTCACCCAAAATTAATCCAATAATAACTGGTACTACTGAAAAGCCATATCTTCTCATAAAGAAACCTAGCACTCCAAAAAATAACATTATCCAAACATCTATTATGGATTGATTTAAAGAATAAGTTCCACATACTGAAACTGCAAATATCATTGGCCATAAGATTTTGTTAGGAACTAAAGTTATTCTTGCAAATATTTTAGCTCCAAAAAATCCAAAAATAAAAAAGAGAATATTGGCAATCAACATAGCGCCAAAAATTCCATATAAGAAATCTGGCTGCTCTCTAAACAAATCTGGTCCAGGTCTAACACCATGGATAATCAATCCCGTAAGTATAACCGCTGTTGTTGCGCTACCAGGAATACCTAGCGCTAAAGTTGGAACCATCGCGCCGCCTGTTGCTGCGTTATTTGCAGCCTCAGCACCAGCAATGCCTTCAATAGATCCTTTTCCAAATTCTTCTGGATTTTTTGAAAATCTCTTAGCCTCAGAATAACCAATTAAAGATGCAACTGTTCCACCTTCTGCAGGAAGAACTCCAATAAATGATCCTATCCCACTTGATCGTAGTATTGTTTTCCAAGTTTTCTTATAATCATCTTTGCTAGGAAGCTTAATTGCTTTTAAAGCTATTCTGTTAAACACTTGATTGATTAAAGTTGATTGAGTTAACATTTCACTCATTGCAAAAAGTCCAACTACTACTGGTATAAATCCTATTCCTTCAGTTAATTCATTGATCCCAAAAGTAAAACGATCAATTGAAGTCATAAAATCTTTACCAACTGTAGATATCAATATTCCAAATGCACCTGCGATTAAATTTTTAATTGGACTACCCTCACCTATTGAAGCAAGCATTGTTAAGCCAAATATTGCTAATGCAAAATATTCTGGCTGACCAAACTCATAAGCAAGTTGCGCTAATATAGGAGCAAAGAAAACTAATATAACGACGCTAAAAATACCTCCAACAGTACTTGAGACTGTTGCCATACCTAAAGCTCTTCCAGCCTCGCCTTTTTGTGCTAAAGGATAGCCATCTAAACAAGTGGCTGCAGCTGCTGGGGTCCCTGGTGTATTAATAAGTACAGCAGTTATTGCACCACCATAGGTTCCTGCACAATAAATAGATGTTAATAAAACAATTGCAGATAATGGATCTAGAGTCATTGTGAAAGGTAAGATCAATGCTCCACCTGTTGTTGGTCCTAACCCGGGCAACACACCTAATATCAAACCAAATAAAGTTCCAAAAAATAAAACTAATAATAGTTTAGAACTAAAAAGTGGTGCCAGCATTAATAATAAATTATCCATTTAACTATAGTAAATGTTAGTGATTATTCCTGGAGGAAATCTTAAACCTAAAATAGTTTCAAAAAATATAAAAACAATAATTGGGAAAATAATCCCAACTAGTAATAAATAAAATAATCTATTTTCTCCCCAACAATAAGAAACAAAGATAGATAAAGCTGAGATTGCTAAAAAGAAATCAAGTGTTTTAGAAACTACTACAAAAATAACAAAACTTGATAAAGTTAGAAAGAATGATCTTGGTAATTTTTTTTCAACTTTCCAGGGATTTTTAGTTGCCAAATAATAGATTAACAATGTCATTACTATTATTAAGACTAAAAGTGCTTTTGGAAATGTTGCTGGCTGTATTCCTCTATTTAAAATTGGAGGAACAATATCAAAAGTAAAAGTTGTGATTAATAATGCTACTGATATTAAAATAATTACAAGAGAAACTCTAAACTCATCTCTAAAAAAAAAGGGCAAACTTTTGTTTGCCCTTTTTTGTTTTTGTACATTTTTCATATTCAAATGTACTTTTAATTAGATTAGTTAATGTAACCTAAAGCTTTAAGCTGTGCAGTCATCTCAGCAAGCATTTCTTCCATTTGCTTACCCCATTCATCTGCACCTACAACACTTGTCTCATCAAGACCAATTTCTGTTAAGAAATTTTTGTAGTAATTGTGGCTCATAGCTTTCATCATTCCAGCTTCTAATTGTTTTACTCTGTCTGCTGGAGCACCTTTTTTAGTTACGAAACCTCTAACAGTAGATAAAGAAACAGGTATACCTAATTCTTTTGCTGTTGGAGAGTCTCCAATTTTAGCCATTCTATTATTTGCTAATACAACTGAAACACAAAGTTTTCCTTCATTAATTTCAGTCAATGCCTCACCTAAGTTTAAAACACCTACATCAATATCTCCTTTGATAAGGTTAGTTTTAATTGGTGCAACACCTTTGTAAGCGACGATAGTTGGATCTTTTAATCCACCTTTTTTTGTAAATGCAATTGCACTAACATCGTCAATACCACCAGTATGAGTAGTTCCATATTTTAGTGATTTTGATTTTTGAGTACTAATAAATTTTTTAGCATCTTTGATGTCGTTTTTACAATTTACAACAAATAACTGAGGGTCATCTGTTCCTCTAGCAAGTGGTTGCATATCACTTAACTTAACTTTAGTTTTTCCTAAAGCCATAGACACTGCATGACCTGTTGTCCAAGTTAAAGTGTGATTTCCATCAGCTGGTAAAGACATCATATAATCCATAGATGCGGCCCCACCACCACCTTTTTTGTTTACTAATTGCATGTCTTGCTTAAGGACTCTTCTTGCTCTTAATAACATCATTCTAGTAGTAACGTCAGTTCCACCACCAAAACCAGCGTGTGTAATTGCTTGTATTGGGTGACCATCAGCTTTAGCTGATGTGATCATTAATGGAAGAGCTACAACAAAAAATTCAGTTACTAGAAAAGCAGCTGCTAAAAATAGTTTAAAGCTTTTTTTCATTATTTCCCTCTTTAGTTAATTTATATTTAATAATTTAAACATAATCTGCTACAAGACGTAAAGAAAAAAATGACTGAAAATAAATCTAACATTGCTCTTCTACTTGGTGATCCAGCTGGGATTGGACCAGAATTAATTTCAAAGCTTTTAAATGATGAGATGACAAAAAAAGCAAACATTGTCATAATTGGTGAAAAGCAAGTATTTGAAAGTGGAAATAATATTACAGGAATTTCACATAATATAGATGTTGTAGAAAATTTTGATGAGGTAAATTTTGATAAAGCAAATAGATTTTTATTAGATATTTCTAAAGGAAAAAATCATAAATATAAATTAGCGGAACCATCAAAAGAATCTGGAGAAAGCGTACTACAAGCTTTGGATTTAGCTTTAACTCTTGCTAAGGAAAAAAAAATAGATGCAATTAATTTTGCGCCAATGAATAAGACAAGTTTAAAACTTGGAGGCAACAAACATTCAGATGAATTACAGTTAATGGCTGAAAAACTTGAAGTAAATAGTTTTTGTTGTGAGTTTAATGTAATAGATAATTTTTGGACGGCAAGAGTAACATCTCATATTCCAATTAAAGAAGTTGCTCAACACATTACTAAAGAAAATATCATGAAGCCTATAAAATTAATAAATGAGGTTATGGAGTTAAATGGTGTAAAGAATCCTAGAATTGCCATTCAAGCTCTTAATCCTCACGCAGAGTTTGGTACAGAAGAAAAAGACGAAATCATTCCTGCAATTGAGGATGCAAAAAAACTTGGCTACAATGTTGATGGGCCATTGCCATGCGATACCTCTTTTGTCGTAGCCTACAAAAATAAAAACCATGATTGTATGGTTGGCATGTATCATGACGCGTTACAATCTGGTCTTAAAGCATTTGGTTTCGATAGAGGAGTAACAGTTCAGGGTGGATTAACAGTACCAGTAACTACTACTGCTCATGGGTCTGCATTTGCTATTGCAGGAAAAAATGAGGCTAACTTAGATCCAATTTTAAACTCTTTTAAAATTGCTTTATCAATGTCGCAAAATAAGAAAAACTAAATTAATCCTGCGTCCACTGTAAAGTTTTGTTTTGTACATCCTGATGAAACATCAGATGCTAAAAATAAAACCATTTTTGAAACATCTTCAGGTAATAATTGTTTTTTTAAAGCCTGATTTTTTAATATTTCCTTTTTAAATTTTGGATTAAGCCACAATTTGGATTGTCTAGCTGTTGCGATTGAACCAGGTGCAATTGAGTTAATTCTTATATTATGTTTTCCTAAATCTCTTGCTAAAGATCTTGTCAATCCATGAATTCCTGCTTTTGCAGTACTATATGCTGGAAACATTACTGCACCCCTAACCCAACTGACAGAACCTAAATTTATTATTGATCCACCTTTGTTTTTTATCATGCTTTTTTTAACTGATTGTATTGCAAACAAATAATGCTTTAAATTAATCGCCATTCTATCATCCCAATATTTTTCTGTAATTTTCTCTAAACTATGTCTTTGGTCGTTAGAGGCATTATTAACTAAAATGTCAATAGGACCCTGTTTTTTGATAATGTTTAAAATTGATGATTTATATTTTTTAATATTTTTAATATTACATTCTACAAATGAAGGGGTTTTAAATTTTTTCTTTTTAATTTTATTTATAGTTTTTTTTGCCTCATTTTTATTAATATCAAAAAAATATACTTCAACTCCTTGCTCACAAAGATGTTCAACAATTGATGATCCTATACCCGAAGCTCCACCTGAAACTAAAGCTCTTTTATTTTTAAGATCAAAATATTCAGTTTTCATTTTTGGAAATAGTATTAATAATTATTTAAATCTTCCATTGACGGCATTGAGGCTGCTGCGCCTTGTTTTGTAGTTGAAATTGCTCCTACCTTATTCGCAAAAGTGAGTGCTTCTTTAATATCTAAATCTTTTGATAACCCAACAGCTAAAGCACCGTTGAAAGCATCTCCTGCACCAGTAGTATCAACGACTGGTTCTTTAAGTTTAAATGCATTCATGAAAAAATTTTCTTTATCATTTGCAAAATAACATCCTTTTTCACCTAAAGTTATAACTATGTTTTTAATACCTTTTTTTAAAAATTCCTCTGAGGCAATTTTTATATCTTTTTCAGTTTCAATTTTTTTATTTAAATAAAATTCAGCCTCAGTTTCATTAGGTGTAAAAAAATCAATTAATTTAAAATCATCATCATTAATTTGGCATGCAGGTGCTGGATTTAATATTGTGGTCAATTTATTTTCTTTAGCTTTCTTCAATGCATATTTCGTAACATCATATGGTGTTTCCAGTTGTGTTAAAAATATTTCTGTATTTGCAATAAAATTTAAATTTTTTTCAATATCATCATTGATTAGTGTTCCAGCAGCACCTGGTATAATATTTATTGCGTTGTCTCCTGTTTTTTCATTGACCATTATTCCTGCAACTCCAGTTGAGTGATTTTTATCTTGAATAATAGAAGCAGTATCCATGCCCAATGATTTGTATAAATTTAAAGCCATCTCACCATTTTTGTCATTACCTATTTTTGTTATAAAATTTACTTTCCCGTTTAATTTAGCTGCAGCTATTGCTTGATTTGATCCTTTTCCACCTGGTCCAACAATGTGTTGTGAACCTAGAATTGTTTGACCTTTTTCAGGGATCGCATTAGCTATAAAGCAAAGGTCTGCTACGAATACACCAAATACTGATATGGTTTTCATTTTTTAAGTCCAAACGTTTCCGTCAGGTAAAATGACTCCTTTGGTAAGTATAAAACAACCAAACGGTCTTGCATCTGTTGTGGTAACTATACAATAAGCTTTCTTGGCCTCTTGATAAAATTTTTGTCTTGAAATTGATCCTACATTCCAATTTTCGCCAGAGACTTTTTTTACAATATCAATAAATTCTTTATGAGTTTCAGTTAACTCTTCAGGTTTATCATCTACTTCCATCCTTAAAGCTGGAGACCCTCCTTTTGAATTAATAAAACTATCAAGTGGAAAAACTGAAAGTATGGCAGAGGCTGCTTCTTTAATCCCTACTCCATCTAATCTTATTACTTTTTCATTTGTTGTATTTGCAGGAAAATTCGCATCAGCTAATATTAATTTTTCTCCATGACCCATAGATCTTAAATGAAAAAGCAAATCAGGGCTTAAAACTGGATCAATTTTAATAAGCATAAATTATTATATTACATAAAAAAAAAGGGTGGAATTAAATTCCACCCTTTTTTTAAAGTATATATCTATCGATTATTTAAAATCGTTAGCGTTTTCTTTTGTTACTAATTGTGTTCCTGTATCAATGTTTGGATCAATACTTCCACCATTAGCTAATTCTAGAGCATATTTAACTCCATATGCACCCATGTTGTAAGAAAACTGTGCGATTGTTGCTGTCATTTCTCCTTTTAAGATACTCGTAGCTGCATCTGGAGTAGCATCAAAACCTACAACAATAACATTATTCATATCTGCATCTTTTAGAGCTTGCATAGCGCCTAAGCCCATATTATCGTTTGATGCAAATATTGCTTTGATGTTTGGATTTTTTAAGATGATTGACTCCGTTACAGATCTTCCTTTTGCAGTATCCCACTCAGCAGTTTGAGTTGCTACAATATTTAGACCACAATTTTTGAAACCTTTAATTGCACCATCTCTTCTAAGCAAAGCTGTAGATTGAGATTCAATACCAGTTAAAATTGCAACATCTGAACCTTTTGGAGTTTTGTCACAAATAAATTTAGCAGCTAACTCTGCACCATTCATGTTGTTCGTTCCAATAAAAGTTACTCCTTCATTAATTCCTTTTGTATCCACGAATACAACTGGAACACCACTTTTAATAGCATCATCTACGATTGGAGCAAAAGCATTTGGATCTCCTGGCGCTAAAGCTATTGCATCAACACCTTTTGCAAGTTGATCCTCTACTTGGTTAATCTGAGCTTGTACATCACCTTCTTGCGGTGGTGCAACCAAAACTAAATCAACACCTAATTTTGCTGCTTCTTCTTTAGCTCCTTTTTCTACAGATGCCCAAAAAGGATTACCTGATCCAGGTCCTTTAATGCTGAATAATATTTTTTTTCCAGCAAATGCCCCTGTTGAAAAACTTGCTAATAGAAAAACAGAAGTAATAATTACACTAATTATTTTTATTAAGTTTTTCATATATTTCCCCTTAGTTATTTTTTAAAATTAAATTTAATCGAAATTTTAAAAAAAATTCAACTGTTAATAAGAACAGTTCTAAATAAGATTAAAACAACTAATACGTGTAAATTATTTTCTTGTTCCAATATCTCTTCTTAGTACATCAATATAAACAGCTAAAACTATAATTGAGCCAATTAACACTTGTTGCCAAAATGAACTTACATCCATTAAGTTTAATCCATTACGAAGAATACCCATAATCATAACTCCAGCAAAAACTCCAAGCACAGTTCCTCTTCCTCCAAAAAAACTTGCTCCACCAATAATACAAGCAGCAATCGCATCGAGTTCTGACTGAAGACCAGCATTTGGATATCCTGAGTCAGTTCTTCCAGCTAAAATCAAAGCGCCAATACCAGATAAAAAACCACACAAAGAATAAACAATAATCAAAATTTTATTTACATTTATTCCTGAAGCTCTAGCTGCATTTGGATTTCCTCCAATTGCATAGATCCATTTACCAGTTTTGCTCTTATTTAAAAAAATCCAAAAAATTATATAAACAATTGCAATTAATACTAAACTTACAGGTAAATATTGAGATTTTTCTAACCCTAACCATTGAAGATCAATTCTTCCATGTCCCAAATATCTAACTTCATCTGTAAAACCACTAATAGGAGTACCACCTGAAATTAAATTTCCTGCACCTCTAAATATATAAAGTGTACCCAAAGTCATTATAAAAGGATGAGGCATCCGTAATAAAGTAATGCCTAAACCATTAAATAACCCACATAAAAAACCTGCAATCAATGGTGTAAGCACCACAATGAACCAGGGGGCTCCTGCTTTAGCAACGACAGCTAAAATCATAAGAGACAACATCATTATAGAGCCAACAGAAAGATCAATTCCTGCAGTTACAATTACCATAAATACTCCTAGAGCTAGCATTGATTGCCAGGATATTTGTTTAAAAACATTGGTTACATTTCTCCAAGAAAGAAACACATCTGGTTGTAAAATATGCATTACCAGAATCATAAGAACTAACAAAAGAAGTATTCCATACTTTTCAAAGTATGGAATTAATTTTAAGTGCAAACTTTCTATTTTTTTATCTTTATCTTCCATATTATTTTTTACCCATGATCCATCCAATAACTTCGTCTCTTGAAGTATTTGAAAGGCTAGCTTCTGCAAAATTAGTTCCTTGGAATAAAGCCATAACACGATCACAAACTGTAAAAATATCGTCCATTCTATGACTTATTACAATCACTCCAACACCTGTTTTTTTTAAACTATTAATAAGATCTAAAACTTTACCTACTTCTTTTATTGCTAATGCTGCAGTTGGTTCATCCATAATTACTACCTTAGCATTAAAGGCTGTTGATCTTGCGATTGCCACAGCTTGTCTTTGACCACCTGAAAGTTCCTCTACTTTTTGATCGGCACTTTTTACATTTATTTTTAACTTATCTAAATGAGCATTAGTTAACTCTTTAATTTTATTAAAATCTAATAGTTTTAAAAATCCTAAATTTTTTGTTGGCTCTCTTCCTAAAAAAATATTTTCACCAATAGGTAAATTACCTGCTAAAGCAAGATCTTGATAAACCATTTCTAAACCTAAATTTTGAGAGTCTCTTGGACTTTCTAATATTTCTTCTTTGCCTTGGAAAAATAAAGACCCTGCGCTTGGTTTATAAAGTCCCGACAAAACTTTCATTAAAGTTGATTTTCCTGCTCCGTTATCTCCAACTACACCCAAACATTCTCCAGCATGAACCTTTAGGTTAACATTTTCTAATGCAGTAATAGTTCCAAAATATTTTGTTATTCCTTTAGCTTCTAAGAGTGGATTGCTAGCTGACGACATAATTTATAAAATTATTAAAATATCAATTAATTGCAACTGGTTTTGAGGCCAATAACCCTACTGTTTTCAATTGAGCTTGTTTGCAAAATTTTGGTTTTAAATTTTTTGAAATTAGATGCATGTCCTTTAAAACTATATCCCCCATACTATAAAAGGCCTCTGTCAAAGCTCCTGCTCTGTGCGCAGAAAACAAAATGTTTTTAACTTTCCTAATTGGGTCATTTTTTCTCACCGGTTCTTCAGGAAATACATCCGTAGCTACATATATATCTCCCTTTTTAACTCTCTTGATTAAATCTTTAAAATTTACAACTGCTGCTCGACTCATCAATATGAATAATGAGTTAGGTTTCATTTTGTTAATTAAATTTTTATTTACTAAATTTTTATTCTTAGTTGTTACAGCTGCTAAAATATAAATAATTTCACATGTTTTAAACATTTGATTTAAATTAACAGGTTTAAATCCGAAACTTTTGATTTTATTATTTGATAACCAGGGGTCATAAACATTTATATCTTTAGTAAATGGTAGTAACATTGGATATAAAGATTTAGCTAAATCACCAAAACCCAGTAATCCAATTTTTTTTCCTGATAATAACGATGCATTTAAATTACTTTCTAATCCATATTTTTCCAAACCTTTTACAAAATCAAAATGAGCATTGTGAATATTCCTTAATAGAGAAAGTGTCATTCCTAATGCAATTTCAGCGACAGGCTTTGAAAATACTGGAGAAGTTGCAATAACATGTATTCCCTTTTTAGCACAATAAACATAATCAACGTTATTCATAAAATTACTTTCAACATTGATTATAGCTTTTAATTTTTTTGCTTTTGACAAAATTTTTTTATCTAAATCTGGCTGACCCATAATAAAAGTAACATTATCAATATATTTTTCATAAAATTGTCTTTTGTTTTTGTTGGGTGCTATTAAAACCTTATATTTTGATTTTAATTCTTTTAATTTTTTTTTAGTAAAAATAAGATCTAATGTTCTTGGGAAAGGATCAGATATAACAATTGGTTTTTTCATTAATTGTATAACAAACTTATTAATTCATAATTTTTTTAATTTCTTCTAACGTAAATGGTTTTGGTTTCTTACATGTTGTTTTTATTTCTTGTGGGATACCAGTTTGTGAAGCTCTCATAGTAGAATCAATTATATCTAAAACATGAAGAGATAGCTCTCCATTACATCTGTGCTCTAAATTATTTTCAATTGCATAAGCCATTTCTGACAAACCAGCACCTCTATAATTTGCGTTAGTAGGTGACTCATTTGCCCTAGAGCTTTGACTCTTTATATTAATCTTTCCTAAAGGCATCATATCTGTTTTATGTTCTCCCCAATTACCACCAGTAGTCACTGAAACAAAAGCTGATCCACCAAACATATTTGGATCTGGAACAATTATTGACCCTTTGTTTCCATAAAGTTCAATATGATTTCTTTGATGAGCTACAACATCAAAAGATAAAGTTATTTGAATGATACAATCATTTTCAAATTGTATAGTTGCTAGGTAAGTTGTTGGTGTTTCAACTTTAAATTTTTGACCTTTTTTTGGACCAATTCCAATTTCTCTTTCTTCAAAAACTTTTGTACACCTTCCTTGAACCTGTTTTGCTGGACCAATTAAATTTACTAGTGCTGTCAAATAGTATGGCCCCATATCAATAACTGGTCCACCTTCATTTTCCGCAAACCAAGACTCTGGATTTGGATGATAAGATTGTACACCTGGAAAAGCAAATATAGCATTACCTAATTTAATATCCCCAATGACACCATTATCAATTAGCTCTCTAGTTTTTTGAATACCACCACCTAAAAAGGTATCTGGCGCGTTTCCTATGTAAAGATTTTTTTTATTAGCAAGTTCAACTAATTTTTTTCCATCTTCAAAATTGACTGCTAATGGTTTTTCAGCATAAGAATGTTTTCCATTTTCAAGAGCCAATTTAGAAACTTGATAATGTGCACTTGGTATTGTTAAATTTAAGATTATTTCAATTTCTTTATCTTTTAAAAGCTCATCAACTGTTACAGCCTCAATGTTGAAGTGAATTGCACATTTTTTAGCAGCATCCATGTTTATATCTGCACATTTAACTATTCTGATATTATTAAAATACTCCTGGGCTCTAAAATAAGTTTCAGAAATATGACCACAGCCAATCAGACCGACTTTAAAAATTTTACTCATAAAGGTTTATACACCTTGTCTTTGTTTGCCTTTTCCTTCTTTATAAAGTTTTAAAGCCTCTTTATTTTCTTTAGTTTTAGGAATTTCAAGTGTTGGGCTGTCCCAAAAAGCAGAACCCTCAACCCACTTATACGCATGAGTTTTTATTGAAATAACGTATGTTACTTTAGATGCTTTTGCTCTCTTAAATGCAGCTTCAAGATCTGAAATCGAATTAACATGTTCAGATTTAGCTCCCATACTTTCTGCATGTTTTGCAAAATCAACATCAACTAATCCAGGAGTATTAGAGCTCTTTAATAAGTTATTATATTCTTTACCACCTTTAAATAGTTGAAGTCGATTGATAACTGCAAACCCGCCATTATCGCAAACTATAATTATCAATTTGTTTTTTGTAATAACTGATGAATAAATATCTGTATTATTTAGAAGATAAGAACCATCTCCTACAAAAGAAATTACTTCTTTATCAGGATTAGCCATTTTTATTCCAAGTGCTCCTGAAATTTCATAACTCATACAACTAAAACCCCACTCTGTTTCATGAGTATTTAATTCTCTAGGTCTCCAAACTTGAACAACTTCACCAACCAAACCTCCTGCTGCAGTAACAGCTATATCTGTTGGGTCAGAGTTTCTATAAATTGCACCAATTACCTGAACATAACTTGGAACTTCTTGATTTGACGGCGCACTCTCTTTATCTATATGTTCATTCCAAGATTTGAGTTCAGTTTGAGATTTTTTATTCCATTCTTCTCCAGCTTTCCAACTACCTAATGCTTGTGAAAGCTCTGTTAATGAAACTTTAGCATCTCCAATGACAGCTTGTGCTAAATGTTTGTTAGCATCAAATCTTGATACATTTATTGAAACTAGTTTAAAATCTTTGTTTTCAAAGTTTGCCCATGATCCAGTTGTAAAATCTGCAAGTTTAGTTCCAACTGCAATTGCTAAATCTGTTTCTTTTGCTAATGTATTTGTATTTTTTCCACCTAAACCGCCAATCTGGCCTGCAAAATGAGAATGATCTCTTTTCATTGTAGAATATCCCATTACAGTTTGAGTGACTGGTATATTATGTTTAATTGCAAATTGACCTAACTCATCCATTGCATCTGAGTAAAAAACTCCAGCACCAGAAATTATAATTGGATTTTTTGATAACTTAATTTTTTCTGCTGCCTCTTTGATTTGAAATTCATCTGGTCTTGGTCTTCTGATTGCGTGGACTCTTTCCTTAAAAAATTCTTCAGGATAATCAAAAGTTTGACCTTGTATATCTTGACTTAAAGCGATGCATGCAGGACCACAATCTGCAGGATCTAACATTGTTTGAACTGCTGCCGGGAATGATTGAATAATCTGCTCTGGTCTGGTTATTCGATCAAAATATCTTGTAACTGGTTTAAATGCATCATTAGCTGTAATACCAGGGTTATTAAAATGCTCAACTTGTTGCAATACTGGGTCTGGCATTCTATTTGCATAAGTGTCTCCAGGTAAAAATAAAATTGGTAATCTGTTACTCATAGCAACTGCAGCAGCTGTAACCATATTTGTTGCCCCCGGTCCTACAGAGGATGTTGCTACAAATATTTGTTGTCTTCTTTTTGCTCTAGCATAACCAATTCCTGTAAGAGCCATATTTTGTTCATGGTGCCCTCTATATGTTGGAAGTTCTTTTTGATTTTCCTCTAGTGCTTGACCTAGACAAGCTACATTTCCATGTCCAAAAATTCCGAAGACACCTGGAAATAAAGGTTCTTTTTTGCCGTTAATTAATATTTTCTGAGCAATTAAATATTTAACTATCGCATGAGCACATGTGAGTGTAATTTTCTTCATTAATATGTTTATCTTTTAATATGTATAGTGTTTATATATAATTCTATTTATAAAATAAAAAACCTAACTAAGTAAACTTAAAAATAAATTCTATGTACGAAAAATTTGGACAATTCATTGATGGTAAGTGGCAACAAGCCGAAAAAAAAGAAACCTATGATGTAATTAACCCTGCAACTGAAGAAGTGATTGGAAAAGCTTCAAAAGCTTCGTCTATTGAAGTACAAAAAGCATTAAAGTCAGCAGAAAAAGGTTTAGAAGTTTGGAAAAATACTGCACCATGGCAAAGAGCATATGTGCTTCGAAAAATTGCTGATTTGATGAGAGAAAAAAAAGATGTCATTGCAAAATGGTTAACTCTTGAAGTTGGAAAACCTCTTACAGAAGCAGTTGGTGAAGTTGGAGGTGGAGCTGACATTTTTGAGTGGAATGCTGAAGAAACAAAAAGAATTTATGGTCAAACTCAACAAAGTAGATTTCCAGATACAAGGGTTCATGTTTATTATCAGCCTGTTGGCGTTGTAGCAGCTTTAGTCCCATGGAATTTCCCAATAGTTTTGGCATCTAGAAAAATTTCTACTGCTTTAGCAGCAGGATGTTCTGTAATTTGTAAACCAGATGTAATTACACCTGGTGCTGTAATGGAATTAGTAAATATTTGTAAAGAAGCTGGAGTACCTGATGGTGTGGTTAGTCTGTTGTCTGGCGATCCTGCCGAAATATCAAATGAATTAATGGAATCTGATATAATTAAAAAAGTTTCAGTCACAGGATCAACTAGAGTTGGTAAAATTATTTTAAAAAAAGCAGCTGATAAGGTTCAAAGAGTTACTATGGAACTAAGTGGGCACTCACCGTTTATTGTATGTGAAGATGTTGATATGAATAAAGTGGCTGATATAGCAATAACAGGTAAATTTAGAAATAATGGACAAGTCTGTATATCACCGAATAGATTTTATATTCAAGAAAATAGAAAGGACGAGTTTGTTAATGCTTTTATAGAAAGAGCAAAAAAATTAAAAATCGGTAACGGTATGGACGAAGGTGTTGATTTAGGACCTTTAACTACAGCTAAGAGATTGGAAGAAATAGAAAAACTGGTTGAAACTACTAAAAAAGAGGGAGCAAAAGTATTAATGGGTGGACAAAAACCTTCTGGTTTCAATAAAGGATATTATTATGAACCAACAGTTTTTGATGACGTAAAAGATAATTTTACAATAATGAAAGAAGAGCCTTTTGGTCCGCTTGTTCCGATTTTAACTTTTAAAACTTTTGATGAAGTCATTGAAAGAGCAAATGACAATGATTTAGGATTGTGTAGTTATTTGTATACTAACTCTATGGATAAAGCTCATATTGGATCTGAAAAATTAGAATCTGGTTGTGTGGCAGTTAATACTGGTGTTGTCGCAATTGCAGAAGCACCATTTGGAGGAATAAAACAAACTGGTTACGGGCGTGAGGGCGGATCAGGCGCAATAAAAGACTATTTAAATGTGAAATATACTCACATGGGCTTAAAAATCTAAATTAATGAGAAAAAATAAAGTTAAACAAATGATGAAAGATGGTAAACCCGTCATCAATGGTTGGTGTGCAATTCCTAGCACAATTTCTGCTGAAGCAATGGCTCATCAAGGTTGGGACTCTCTAACTGTAGATATGCAACATGGTTTAGTTGATTACAGTAATGCACTACCAATGATGCAAACAATATCAACAACAGAAGTAACTCCTTTAGCAAGAGTAAACTGGAATGAACCAGGTCAAATAATGAAAATATTAGATGCTGGGTGTTATGGAATTATATGCCCGATGGTAAGTAACAAAAAAGAGGCTGAAAAATTTGTTCAAGCATGCATGTATCCACCCGATGGCTATAGAAGTTTTGGTCCCATTAGAGGTTTGATTTACGGTGGAACTGATTATGCAGATCACGCTAATGATGAAATACTAAAATTAGCAATGATAGAAACAAAAGAATCCCTTGAAAATCTTGATGAAATTATGTCAACACCAGGTGTCGACGGGATTTATATTGGACCAGCAGATTTAAGTTTAGCTATAGGTGAAAAACCTGGTTTTGACAGACCCGAGTCTACAAAAGCTTACTCAGAAATTTTAAGAATTTTAGAACATGCCAAAAAAAATAATATTTTTGCAGGAATTCATAATGGTTCTACAGAATATGCAGCTAAGATGATTGAAAAAGGTTTTAATTTTGTAACTATAGCATCTGATTTAAGAGCCCTAAGTGCTGGTGCTAAAGCTACAGTTGATAAAATGAAAGGTTCTTTGTCAAAAAAAGACGATAACGCTACTTACTAATCTAGTTGATCTAAAAATTTCTCAAATTGTTTTTTTTCTAAATTAGATGATTGTTTTTTTCCAGGAAATTTACCAGTCATTGAGTCCTTTTTAAAGGCTTTAAGAGCTTTTACTCTTTCAATTTTAATTTCATGTCTTAGTCTTAACAAATTTCCGTATGCTTTAGAATGTCGTGGAGGATTTTCAGTATCACCACAAATATCTTCCATAAATAAATACATTACATCAGCATTTTTTCCTGAACCTAATGAAACAGTAACGATATTTGTGCGCTTTGAAATTTCACCCATTACATTTTCAGGTATAACCTCACACTCTGCAGAAAAAGCACCTGCCTCTTCTAATCTTTTAAACTTTTGAAATAGATCATATGCTTCATCTGCAGTTTTGCCTACTGCTCTCAAGCCGCCGATCCAAGTAGATTTTCTTGGAACCAAACCTAAATGCCCCATTACTGGAACATCTTCCTTAGCTAGCATTTCAACTACATCTAAACTTCTAGGAGTCATAATTGCATCTGCACCATTTTCTAACGCTTTAAAAGCACCACGCATAATATCATCTGCTGTTACAAACTCATTTAATACTAAAGCTGATGTTAAGAATAAATTTTTTGAACCTTCTCTCACAGGAATTACATTTTTTGCGTTTGATATAATCATATCAAAACCTGCCTTTTCAGCTGCTTCAGCTTCTTCAATACTATTTGCCGTAACTTGTGTAAATTTTCTTTTTCCTTTAGCTGCTTTTAAATCTGCTACAGTCAAAGTTCGCTTTGCTGGTTTGGCAGCCCATGTGTAAATATTCTTCATTTAATTCCTTTATAAAGAATATCTCTCCTATCAATAAATTCCTCAAAGGTTTTAATAGTAATTACTGAAGGTAAAATAAAAATAGATCTTTTATCTCTCTCATTTCTTATAATTCTAAAATAGCCTTTTTTAATTGCTGTATCGATATAAACGTTTGATGTTAAATATGATTTCTCAATTACTTTAAGTAATTGATTTTTGGTAATTGATTTATTTTTGTAATAAGCAAGCATAACCATATGTAACATTATCCAATGTTGTGGGGTTAAAGAAAACCAATTCAATAATTCATTGGCTAATCTTCCTTCAAAATCTCCAAGTGATATTTCTGCTAATTGAATTCTTTTTTGGGTAAGTTTTGGAATTTTTTTTTGTTCCTCAAAGTGCTTTGGATACTTGAACTGTCTTTTCATTTAAATAAATTTAAACTCATTGAGTTTTCTATTCAATACTATTTTTATTTAATAGTTCTTTATAAATATTATTTACTCTATGTACTTCTGTTGCAGTATTAAAATAACCTTCATATTCTATTTCTTCAGGTGTCACATCAAAATGATAATGACCAGCATCTCTATCATGCTCGTAAGAATGAAAGTGTGTATGCTCACCTGACTCTCTTAGATTTAATTCTCCTCCTGTTGGGTCACCAGTCCAAAGAACTGTATAACACTGCAATTTTGGTCCAACCGGTTCATAGAATTGAAGAAAATCCTTAACACATTTCATTTGTTTTGGATCGTAATACTCATGTTTTATATCTTTATAATCAGGCTGAACATGTGATCTTATTTTTCCATCTAACACTCTAAATACTCCAGAGAGTGACATATGCTCGTTATTTTTAATATTTAAATTTTTTGACAAAGAAGACCTCATTGCTTGAGGTAAAGAACCTTGTTCTCCATTTCTACCTTTGATTTTTATTTTAATTACTTTTCCTTGTTTACCATCTGTGTAATAAATGTTTCCAAGTCCACCGTGTTTTTTTGCAGAATACTTTTCAACAATACATTTTTTGTCTGGGCTTACTCTTGCTATTATTGACTTAGACTCATCAGTAATTAAATTTTCATTTATAACTAATTCTCCGCAGTGACCATCTAAACATGACATTGCGCCTGATCCAGCTCCTAAGGCATAGGATTTTTCAGAGTCAATCATTTTAGATATTTCTTGATAATCAAACTCTGCGCCAATAAATTTTGGATCATGCATATAAGGCTCTCCACCAACGTCTATTATTTTTTGATTTCCACTTATTCCTTCTGATGGACAATCCCAATCTCTAAGGTTAGGACAATCTACCACTTCTACTTCAACATTTTTGAAATTTTCAGACAATCCTTTTCTTAATGCATCTGAAATATCTTCCAATGAGTAATCTTTAAAAGTTCCTTTTTCTATTTTTAATTGCATGGTGTTAATAAGCTATAATTTATTTTGTATAATGTCTATAGATAATATATATAATTTCTATACATAAATAATTTTAAATAAGGTAACGATGATTAATAAAGATTTGAAAGTAGCTGTTCTTGGTGCAGGAGCAATGGGTTCCTTGTTTGGTGGTTTGCTTGCTGAAAAAGGTTTGAATGTAATTTTAATTGATGTTTGGAAAGAACATGTAGATGCAATTAATAAAGATGGTTTGAAAATGGATGGACATGGTGGTGATCGAGTAATCAAAGTTAAAGCCACTTCAGATCCATCGTCTTTAGATAAAGTAGACGCTATAATAGTTATGTGTAAAGCTACAGCTTTAGAGCCAGCATTAAACAGTATTAAAAATATCATAGGGGATAAAACAGTATTCATGTCTTTTCAAAATGGTATTGGTCATGAAGCAATTATTCAAGGTATTGTGGGTAATGAAAAAGTAATTGGTGGAACAACTACTCAAGCTTCAAACATTTTAGGACCAGGTCGTATAATGAATCATGGTTCGTTACCATCATGGATTGGTGAGTACGAGGGAGGAATTACCGATAGAATTAAAGAAATAGCAGATACTTTTACAGCACATAATCTTGAAATGATTGCTGCAGAAGATGTAAAGAAAAGAAAATGGATGAAGCTTTTTGCTTTAACAGCAATTGGACCATTATCTGCAATTTTCGATCTTCATCATACTGATTTATATATAAACAACAAAGCAAACGAAGTATCTCGAAGTTTAGGTAAAGAAATAATTTTAGAAACTAGAGAAGTTGCGCTCGCAGATGGAGTTAATGTTTCAGAAGATGAATGCTTATTTATGTTTAATAAAATTGTAGATTCAATGCAAACTAACAAATCATCAATGGCTTTTGATGTTCAATATAAAAGAAAAACTGAAATAGACTTTATTAGTGGTGCAGTTTCAAAAATAGGTAAAAAACATGGTGTTAAAACACCATTAAATGATCTTATGTATAAAATGATCAAAGTGAAAGAAGGTATGTACAGCTAAATGCTAAGTACAAATAGATTAAAAAAAATCAAAAGTAACTTTCCTGTTTTAGTTGGAGATAACGTTGTTTCAAAAAATATCTGTAATTTATTAATTAAAGAGATAAGTAAATCAAAATCGTTTGATGATATGATTATGGGGGGTAGAAGCAGGATTAATAAAGGTTCAAAAAATTTTAATTTATATATTAAAAATTCAATAAACTCTGCAAAGCTTTTTAAGCTGTTTAATAGTAAGTCTTTTTACAAAAAAATTGAAAATCTTTTTACAAAAAATTTTAAGGATGGATCATGGGTAAATTTACATAAACCAAAATCATTTAATCCTAAAAAGTTCACTATTAAAAAAAAATTAAATTCTAGTGAATTAAAAAAAATATTGGGTAACAATTACACTAATCCTAAAGTAAATTTAGATATGGACTTTTCAGTGTCAAAAGGAGGATATAGATTACGACCTCACAGAGATGATATAACTAGATTATACAATTTCTTAATTTATTTAACCGACATACCAAAAAAAAATGGTGGCTCTCTTACTATCTACAGAAAAAAAGTAAAAAAAAATTTAAGAAAGAGTTTTAGAAGATTTCCAAAAATAACTGAACTCGAAATAGTTAAGTCTTTTAAGCCAAAAAAAGGAACTGTCGTTTTTTTTCAATCTACTCCAAATTCTTATCATGGAGTAAATAGGTTTATAGAAAGAAATTGTCCAAAACGTTTTTTTATTTATGGCAGTTATGCGTTAAATAAACCGGTAATATGGAATTACAAAGGGATCTCATATTATCCACATATAGTTAGCAATAAAAAAAGAATGCTTACTTCTTTTCATGACGCGAACTATTTAACCACACCACCAAACCATTGAAATTATTTGAATGATAAAATAAATTTTAATAATGAAAAATACTTTTCAAAAAAAATTATATGAGAATGGTTATTTAATTATAAAAAATGTACTTAATTTTGAGAGAGACTTAAAACCAGTTCTTAATGATATGGAATTTGTAATGGATTGTCTCATACAAAAATACACTAAGAGAAAAGAGATTAAAAAAGTTCTTAACCTCGATTTTAGAAAAAAATATTCTTTCATTTCTAAACTTAATATCTATGATTTGGATCAATATTTTAATACAAGATTACCGAGAGACCACGTAAAAAAAGATAGCGATTATTTTGCTACACAATCATTGTGGAATTTAATTACTAATAAAAAAATTTTAGATGTTGTAGAAAAAATTTTGGGGAAAGAAATAATGTCAAATCCGGTTCAAAATACTAGAATTAAACAACCTGAAAAAAAATTACCAAAAGGATCAATTCATGATGGTTTAAGTGGAAGAACACCTTGGCATCAAGATGCTGCTGTTTTAAATTCTCGGGGACAAAAATTAACAGATATGATCACAGTTTGGATTCCTTTTACTAAAACAACGAAGAAGAATGGATGCATGATTACAGTAAAAAAAATTAATAAAATGGGATTATTAAATCATATATCTGGATACAGGGGGCAAGTGGAATTAAAAAATAGTGAATTACTTGATAATATGGAGCATATTTATTTGGAAGCAAATATTGGTGATGTAATATTGTTGCACAAACACTCTATACATTGTTCTTTACCAAATAGATCTGATGACTTTAGAATAAGTGCTGACCTAAGATATAATATAGCTGGACAACCTTCTGGTAGAGAACCTCTTCCAAATTTCTATGTGAGAAGTAAAAATAAAAAAAATATTCAAATAAAAAATTTCAAACAGTGGTTGGCTCTTTGGGAAAAAGCCAAAGAAAGTCGTGTTGGGAAATATGCTTTTAAATATCCACTCCCAACTTATAAAACAAATAAAAGAGACTTATCAAAATTAATTTAATTTTATTTATTAAACTGAATCCATTTACTATTGTTTTTGCTTGAGTCTAAAACAGTCTCTATAAACTTCATCCCTTCGACTCCATCATAAATAGTTGGGTAACAGTCATCTAACTCGTCATATTTTTCATTATTTATTTGAGCATTTAATCTTTTAGAAACATCAGTATAAATATTTGCAAAACCTTCCAAATATCCCTCAGGATGACCTGGTGGAATTCTTGTAACATCGTTAGCTTCTTTGCTAGCACTGCCACTACCTCTTGTTATTTTTTCAGTAGGTTTCCCAAATTTTGTATAATACAAATAATTTGGATCTTCCTGTTTCCACTCTAATCCACCATTTTCACCATACACTCTTATTTTAAGATTATTTTCATTACCAACTGCAACTTGACTAGACCATATTGCGCCTTTAGCACCACTTTTAAATCTAAGCATGATTTGTGCATTGTCATCTAGTTTTCGACCCTTCACAAAAGTATGAATGTCAGCTGATAGCTCATCCAATTCTAACTCAGTTATAAATCTAATAAGATTAAATGCATGAGTTCCTATATCTCCTATGCAACCTCCTCCTCCAGATCTTTTAGGATCAGTTCTCCACTCAGCTTGTTTTAAACCAGTATCCTCAGCTTTTGTAGTTAACCAATCTTGAGGGTATTCTGCTTGTATAACTCTTATTTTACCAAGATCACCTTCTTTAACCATAGATCTTGCATGTCTTACCATTGGATATCCAGTATAATTATGTGTTAAAGCAAAAATTATCTTTTTATTTTCTATAATATCTTTAAGGGAGTTTGCTTCTTCACTTGAAAGAGCAAGAGGTTTATCACAAATAATATGAATGCCTTTTTCTGCAAAAATTTTTGCTACAGGCACATGAAGATGATTAGGAGTTACGATAGAAACAACATCTATCCCATCTGAAAGTGTAAACTCTTTTTCTGCCATCTCTTGATAAGTTTCATAGACACGTTCTTGCGATAATCCAAGTTTTCTTCCAGTTTTTTTTGAGTTGTCAAAATTAGATGAAAAGCATCCTGCTACTAATTCGTAATGACCATCAAGTCTTAAGGCTATTCTGTGAACTCCTCCAATAAAAGCGCCTTCTCCTCCACCGACCATTCCAATACGGATTTTTCTTTGCACTAATTTATACCCAACATTTTTTTATTAGCTTCAATATCAGCACCACTCCCTGCAAAATCATCAAATGCTTTTTCTGTGGTATTAATAATATGATTTTTAATAAATTCAGCTCCTTCTCTTGCTCCATCTTCTGGATGCTTCAGACAGCACTCCCATTCTAGAACTGCCCAACCATCGTAACCATAAGTGGTAAACTTTGAAAAGATTGATTTAAAATCTACTTGTCCATCACCAAGGGATCTAAATCTACCTGCTCTGTTAACCCAAGATTGAAAACCACCGTACACTCCTTGTTTTCCAGAAGGATTTAACTCTGCATCTTTAACATGAAACATTTTTATTTTTTCATGATAAATATCTATATGAGCCAAGTAATCTAAATTCTGTAAGACATAATGACTAGGATCATAAAGCATATTGCATCTTTTATGGTTACCAACTTTTTCTAAAAACATTTCAAATGTAATACCATCATGAAGATCTTCTCCTGGATGTATCTCATAACAGAGATCAACTCCATTTTGATCGAATTGATTAAGAATTGGTTTCCATCGATTAGAAAGTTCATTAAATGCATTTTCGATTAGTCCTTCTGGTCTTTGTGGCCAAGGATAAACATAAGGCCAAGCTAGTGCTCCAGAAAAAGTAACATGCCTATCTAGTCCAAGATTTTTTGAGGCCTTAGCTGCCATCATTAATTGATTTACAGCCCACTCTTGTCTTGCTTTTGGATTACCTCTAACTTCAGGTGTGGCAAATCCATCAAATGCTGTGTCGTATGCTGGATGTACTGCAACCAATTGTCCTTGAAGATGTGTTGATAGTTCTGTGATCTCAAGATTATGTTTTTTTATTATGCCTTTGATTTCATCACAATAATTTTTGCTTTCAGATGCTTTTTTTAGATCAATTAATCTACTATCCCAACTTGGAATTTGAACACCTTTATAACCTAATGAAGATACCCACTTACAAATATTATCTAATGAATTAAATGGCGCATCTTCACCTACAAATTGTGCTAGGAAAATTGCAGGACCTTTTATATTGTTCATAATCTCCCCCTTCTCTTTAAATTTATTAACATTTTTTTTTGTATAAAAAAAATACTAGCAGCCACAACTCATCTTGGATAGACTATTCTAAAGAAAAATAAACTAAGAGGAGATAAAATGAAAAAAATAATGATTTTATTGTTTGTTTCTCTATTTTCATTCTCTGTAAATTCAAACGCTAAATCTATCACTTTAGGATGGGCTGCTTGGGACCCTGCTAATGCTTTGCAAGAATTAACTAAAGAATTTACTGCAGAAACTGGAATAGAGGTAAATTTTGAGTTTGTGCCTTGGCCAAATTTTGCCGACCGTATGTTAAATGAACTTAACAACAAAGGTAAAACATTTGACCTTTTAATAGGTGACTCTCAGTGGATTGGTGCTGGTGCAGTATATGGACATTACGTTAAATTGAACGACTTCTTTGATAAAGAAGGAATTTCAATGAGTGATTTCTCACCAGCTACTGTTTATGCCTACTCAACTTGGCCTAAAGGTAGTGAAAACTATTATGCATTACCTGCTATGGGAGATGCATTAGCTTGGGCTTATAGAAAAGACTGGTTTGATAGACCAGAACTTAGATCTGAGTTTAAAAAGAAACACGGTTATGATCTAGGTGTGCCTGCTAACTGGAATCAATTGCATGATATGTGTAGTTTTTTCCAAGGAAGAGAAATTGATGGTCAAAAAAGATATGGGGCTGCAATTAACACAGAACGTGGATCAGAAGGTATAACAATGGGTGTTACAGCTGCTATGTATGCGTGGGGTATGGAATATGAAAATCCTAACAAACCATATGATATGGAAGGATATTTCAATTCACCACAAGCTGTAGAAGCGGTTGAGTTTTATAGAAAGTTATATGAAGATTGCGCACCTCCAGGACACTCTGATGCTTACATGGTTGCAAACTTAGATGCTTACAAATCAGGGCAAGTTGCATTTCAAATGAACTGGTATGCTTTCTGGCCTGGTGTTTCTAAAGAAGACAGTGGCGGAAGAGTTAGTGGCTTCTTTGCAAATCCAAAACAAAATGTTGCAGCTGCAACATTAGGTGGACAAGGGATATCTGTTGTTAAATACTCAGACAAACAAGATCTTGCTCTTGAATACATTAAGTGGTTTGCAAGACCAGATGTACAGCAAAAATGGTGGGATCTAGGTGGGTACTCATGTCATAATGATGTTTTAAATTCACCATCATTTCCAACATCTACTGTTTATGCACAAGGATTCTTGGACTCAATGGGAATTGTCAAAGATTTTTGGCAAGAACCAACATTCGTTGAGTTAATGCTTCCTATGCAAGAAGCAATTCATGACTATGTTGTTAATGGAAAAGGAACTGCTAAAGGCGCTCTAGATAAAATTATCGAGGAGTGGGTTGAAGTGTTCGAAGCAGACGGAAAACTTTAACATTAATAGTTAAGAAATTAAAAATTAGGGGGGGTTAAACCTCCCCTTTTTTTATTAAAAAATTCATATGAGCGTAAAAAAAAAATTCAAGGGACTTTCTGATAAAGCTGTAGGTTGGCTTTTTATTGGACCAACTGTACTTCTGCTACTGGCCATAAATATTTATCCATTGGTCTATGCAATCAAAATGTCTTTTACAAATTTTTACGCAAATAAAATTGGAAGAGAACCTCAATTTGTTGGTTTAAAAAATTATATTAAAGTTCTTAACAAAGAAGCCATATGGGAAAAAATGCAAGTTACAGCAAGCTTTATGTTTTGGACCTTATTGCTCCAAGCAATTATAGGTTTGGGTTTGGCTTTACTTCTTAACAGGAAATTTAAAGGTAATGAACTACTAACCACATTAATTGTTTTACCCATGATGTTATCACCTGCAGTAGTAGGGGTATTTTGGACTTATCTTTATAATCCTCAAGTAGGTCTATTTAATTATGTTGTTAATTTTTTCTATGATTTAGGAAGCTTTGATATGATTGGCTCAAGTACGCTTGCTCCTTGGGCTATTGTTATTGTTGATACATGGATGTGGACACCTTTTACGATGTTAATTTGCTTGGCAGGTCTTAGATCTGTTCCAAATTATTTATATGAAGCTGCAGAGGTTGATAGAGCCAGTAAATGGCAGCAATTCATATATATTACTTTACCTTCCGTTTTGCCATTTTTATTACTAGCTTTGCTTTTTAGAGGGATTGAGAATTTCAAAATGTTTGACATGGTTGTTGAGCTCACCTCTGGTGGACCCGGCTCTGCTACAGAGCTTGCTTCAATTAACTTAAAAAGAGAAGCATTTGAAAAATGGAAAACAGGTTACAGCTCAGCATTTGCTGTTATTCTTTTTGTTACAATATTTGGTTTTGGAAATGTCTACGTAAAAGTAATGAATAAAATAAAGGAACGCTGATGGATACCTCTAGATCATATTTGGAACCTTCATCTTTTTCAAAAAAAATAGCTGCTGCTATTATCATAGTTTACGCTGTAATAACTTTGATACCAATATCTTGGATGGTCATGACAAGTTTTAAAAATGTTGATAGTGCTATCTCATATCCACCAGAAGTATTGTTTGAACCTTCACTAGAGGGATATGTTAATTTATTTACTAATAGGTCAAGACAATCACAAGAATATCTTGATTCATTACCTCCCCCAGAAAATTGGTATGAAGAACTAGTTAGAAGCAGAGAGATGGTTATAACAGGACCATCTAAATTTTTGGGTAGATACTCTAATTCAATGATAATTGGATTTGGTTCAACTTTTGCATCTGTATTTTTAGGAGCATTAGCTGCATATGCATTTTCAAGGTTTAGGGTTCCTTTAAAAGATGACTTATTATTTTTTATTCTTTCGACCAGGATGTTTCCCCCAATAGCAGTGGCTGTTCCTATATTTATTATGTACAGAAAATTAGGTCTTGGGGATACTCACCTTGGAATGATCATATTATATACCGTTGTAAACTTAAGTTTAGCAGTATGGTTATTAAAAGGATTTATGGATGAAATTCCTAAAGAATATGAAGAAGCAGCTATGATCGATGGATATTCTAGACTTCAAGCTTTCTTTAAAGTTGTTCTTCCACAAGCAATGACTGGTATAGCGGCAACTGCAATTTTTTGTATGATTTTTTCATGGAATGAATACGCTTTTGCTGTTTTGCTAACTCAATTCAATGCACAAACAGCCCCACCATTTATTCCTACAATCATTGGTGAAGGTGGTCTTGATTGGCCTGCAATTGGAGCAGGAACAACTTTATTTCTATTACCTGTTATGATTTTCACAATAATTTTAAGAAAACATCTTTTAAGAGGTATCACCTTTGGAGCAGTAAGAAAATAATGCAAGAAGAAAAGTCATTAATGCGAAAAATATTTAGAAGAGTTTACTGGGAAAACTTATCGACGATACTAATTTTAATTGGAGTTTTCATGTTGTTGCAACCATTTGCAATGTGGATGTTTACTTATTCTTTTATTGTAATTTTAGTAGGAACTATAGGTTTCATAATCACAAGCCACTTTCCAGATTAATATGTCTCAAATTAAAATAGTAAATTTACAAAAATCATTTGGAGATTTTACTGCAGTTAAAAATTCTAATTTAACGATTAATGATAAAGAGTTCTTTGTTTTACTTGGACCATCTGGTTGTGGAAAAACTACAACACTTCGAATGATTGCAGGATTAGAATTACCTACTTCTGGTGAGATATATCTTGGAGATGAAGAGGTTGGAATGTTGAGAGCATCAGAGAGAGATATTGCTTTTGTTTTTCAATTGTTTGCTCTCTACCCACACATGAATGTCAGAAACAACTTATCATTTCCTCTCAAAATGCAGGGTTATAAAAAAAGTGATATCAAAAATCGAGTTGAAGAAGCAGCAAAACTTTTAAGAATTGATCACATTTTAAATTCTAACATTTCCTCTCTTTCGGGTGGAGACAGACAACGGGTAGCTTTAGGTAGAGCACTAGTTAGAAGACCAAAAGCATTTTTAATGGACGAACCATTGGGAACTTTGGATGCTGAATTTAGAGAATTAATGTGTTTAGAATTAAAAAAACTACATTTAGATATTGGAGCAACTACAGTTTATGTAACTCATGATCAGTTAGAAGCAATGTCATTAGCTGATCGAATTGCAGTTATGGATGGTGGTGAAATATTACAAGCTGATGAACCTAATATTATTTACAATAAACCTAAAACTAAATTTGTAGCCTCATTTATAGGATCTCCAGGTATGAACTTTTTTGAAGTTAATGAAGGAATTTCTAAAGATCAATCATTTGTAAATATCGAAGGCGCTAAATTTCATATTCCCAAACAACTTGAGGAGTCAAAAGGAAGTAAAAATTTCTTTGGCATACGACCAGAAAATTTAACACTAAATAATAATGAAGGTCTAAAAGGTTCAGTTTTTGGAGTAGAGTATTTAGGATCAAGAAAAATTATTACAGTTAAAACAAGTTTAGGTGAAATTAAAGTTAAAACAGACATTTCTGTTGACGTTAAATTGAATGAAAATGTTCAGGTTAAACCTTCAAATAATAATATTATTATTTTTGATGGTGAGACAGACAAATCTTTAAACAGCGAGTTTATAAAATAATGGCAAAAGTAGAATTAAAAAAATTATTTAAAACCTATAACAAAAAAATTAAAGCTTTGGAGGATATAAATCTTACAATTGAAGATGGTCAATTTTTTGTATTACTGGGTCCATCTGGTGCCGGAAAAACTACAACACTTAGATGTATAGCTGGTTTAGAAAAAATTGATTCTGGAGATGTATTATTCAATGATGAAAATATAACTCACGACCAACCTGCTTCAAGAGATGTATCTTTTGTTTTTCAACAATACTCTCTTTATCCTCATTATACTGTTTATGAAAATCTTGCTTTTCCTTTGAGGTCTCCAATGAGAAAACTAGCTGAGGAAGAAATAAAAAATAAAGTAGAGAAAATTGCTGAAATGCTCAAAATTACAAGCAAATTAAAAAATAAAGCAACTGAACTTTCTGGTGGAGAAATGCAAAGGGTAGCTATTGGTAGAGCTCTAGTTCGTGAACCAAATATTTATTTAATGGATGAGCCACTTTCCTCATTAGATGCTAAACTAAGAGAAGCCCTTAGAGTTGAATTAAAAAATATTCAATTAAATCTAAATGCTACTATACTGTATGTTACACATGATCAGGCTGAAGCAACAACATTGGCAGATAAAATTGGAGTTTTAAAAGAAGGTAAAATTGTTCAAATTGGAACTCCAGAGGAAATTTATGAAAATCCAAATTCAATTTATGTATCCCAAAGATTGGGGTCACCAAAAATAAATATTTTACCTGGTTCTTTATTTAAACTAGATAACAGCGTACCAAAAATTGGACTTAGACCAGAAAATATAGAGTTAGGTGATGGACCATACGAAGGAAGAGTTATTTCTATAGAAAATTTAGGTTCAGAGACTGTGGTAGCTATTAATTTTCAAGACAATGAAATATTAGCTTCAATTCAGGGTAGCTATAAGTCATCAATTAATGAAAAAATTAATTTTGACATTAATACGAATAAAGTTTTAAAATTTGATAATGGAGATCAAAGGATACATGAGCGTTAATTTTTTAATTTCTCAAGCAAAAAGTATTCAAATAGTTATTGATGAAAATGCAGCAGAAATTGAAGCACTAGATCAAAATATTGGAGATGGGGATCACATATTTAATGTGCAAAGAGGTCTTAAGCTAGTAGTTGAGCTTGAAGATGATATTAAAAACCTACCTTTGCAAAAAGGTTTAAATATGATTGCTATGAAAGTCTTGTCAGGTATTGGTGGCTCTTCTGGAGCTTTGTTTGGAACTTTCTTTATGTCTATGGCTAAAACACCAGATCTTGATAAAGATATAGATTTTAAAAAAGCATGTGAAATGGTTATAACAGGAATTAATGCAATGAAGGAGAGAGGTAAAGCTGATGTTGGAGAAAAAACAATGATGGATGTTTTAATTCCAGTATCAGAGAAACTTAATGAATTAAAAAGTGGTAATACGGATATCAAAGAAGGGTTAAGTGAGATAATAAAAATTGCTGAAGATAGAATGTTAGGAACAAAAGACATGCTTGCTACTAAAGGTAGAGCTTCATTTTTAGGAGAACGTGCCAAAGGTCATATAGATCCAGGGGCTCGTTCATCACAACTTATAATCGATACAATATGCAAATCACTAATTAATAAATAGGAGGAAATATGAAAAAATTTATAAATAATGTTGATGATTTTTTAAAAGAAAGTCTTAATGGATTTGGTAAAGCGCATAGTGATATAATTAAAGTAAATTTTGATCCAAACTTCATTTCTAGAAAGACAAAAACCAAAGAAGGAAAAGTATCTTTAATTTCAGGTGGAGGAAGTGGACATGAACCGATGCACGGTGGTTTTGTTGGTCATGGAATGCTAGATGCAGCATGTCCAGGTTTTGTTTTTTCAGCACCTACTCCAGATCAAATGCAAGCTGCTGCTGAACATGTGGATAGCGGAGCTGGTGTTTTGTTCATAGTTAAAAATTATTCTGGGGATATTATGAATTTTCAAATGGGTGCAGAAATGTACTCAGGTAAAAATGATAGTATCATTACTAACGACGATGTGGCTGTTGAAGACTCTACGTTCACAACTGGTAGAAGAGGTGTAGCTGCAACAGTTTTGGTCGAAAAGATTGTTGGATCACTAGCTGAGAATGGAGGTTCGCTAGAGGAATGTAAAAGACTTGGGGAAAAAATAAATAAAAACTCAGGAAGTATGGGTGTTGCTTTTACTAGTTGCACAGTTCCTGCTGCAGGCAAACCAACTTTTGATATTGGAAATGATGAAATGGAATTTGGAGTAGGTATTCACGGTGAACCTGGAAGAAAAAGAGAAAAAATTCAACCATCAAAAACAATAGTAAATAACATGTTGGAAGCTATACTTGATGATTTAAAACCACAAAAAAATGAAAAAACACTTCTATTTGTAAATGGTATGGGTGGAACTCCTCTTACTGAATTATATTTAGTATACGACGATGCTTGTGAAATTTTAAAATCTAAAGGTATTGAAATTACAAGAAGTTTAGTTGGTAATTATTGTACGTCACTAGAAATGCAAGGAGCATCTATAACACTCCTGAAATGTGATGATGAGACTTTAAAAAATTGGGACGCGCCTGTTCATACTGCGGCTATGCGTTGGGGTATGTAGAAATTATTTTTGTTTTTGTTTATATTTATATTAAAAGATTTAATTAAATAGGAATATGAATAATAAAAAAATCTTAATAACAGAATTTATCAATCAAAATAGTTTAGACAATTTAAGTAAAAAATTTGATGTAATTTATGATGAAAAATTATGCGAAAATAAAAAAGAATTAAAAAAAATAGTTAAAGACTATGATGGTCTAATTATAAGAAATAAAACTCAGTTAAATTCAGATGTTTTAAAAAATGCACTTAAATTAAAATTTATTGGAAGATTGGGAGTTGGTTTAGACAATATTGATACAGAATATTGTAAAAATAAAAATATTCATGTTCAACCAGCTACAGGAATGAATGCAGATTCTGTTGCTGAATATGTTGTTTCTTCATCTATGTCTCTTATAAAAAAAATTCCTATGTTTCATAATGGAACTATTAAAGGAGAATGGCCAAGAACAGCCATTAAGTCAAAAGAAATAAACAAAAAGTATTTAGGGATAATAGGATTTGGTACAATTGGAAAAAAAGTTGCCAATTATTCTTCAAAGAATGGTTTAAATATTTTAGCTTATGATCCTTATTTTAAAGAAATAAATGATAAAAAAAATGATGCTAAATTATCAAGTTTAAATGAGATATATGAAAAATCAGATATTATTTCTATACATCTGCCTTTAACAGATGAAACAAAAAATATGATAAATAAATCGTCATTTTCTCAAATGAAAAATAAACCAATTATAATAAATACCTCCAGAGGGGGTATTATAAATGAGAGTGATTTAATAGAAGCTTACCATAAAAATATTATTTCTGGCTTTGCTCTAGACGTGTTCGAAAACGAACCAATAGAGAGTGAATTTTATAACAAAATAAAACCAGGTATGAATTGTATTTTAACACCTCATATTTCTGGTGTAACAACAGAGTCAAACATTAGAGTAAGTGACTTTATAGTTAAAAAAATTACAGATTTTTTTAATTAATTATTTCCTCTAAATTTATTAATCTAAATTGTTTTATTGATTTTTCTGCAGCCTCTCCCATGGCAACAGCAATTAAACCATCTTCTAATGAAACTTCTGGATCTGAATTGTTTTCAATAGCTTTTAAAAAAGCTAAATGTTCATAGTAAGTTGATCCATGATGTTGACCAGCCTCAATAATTTTTTTATCTACATCGATATTTTTAATGTGTGTTTTTCCATCTCTCATTCCAATTCTTAAATTCGACGAGGTTTTACCTGAGTCATTAGAAGGGACCGAAGTTTCTATTTTTCCTTGATTTCCAGTGGCTACAAGCTCTTCCTGCATTTCAGAATTTTCTGCAAACATACAAAGCTCAAGCAAACTTCTTGCTCCATTTTCAAAATTTACGATCACATAGGCATTATCAATGATGTCTGGTTTTTTTCCATTATACATTTCATCTAAATGGTTAACGTCTTGACCGCCACTTGCATAAACACTTATTGGCTTACTTCGAATAATTAATCTCATTAAATCAAAGAAATGGCAGCATTTTTCAATGAGTGTACCGCCAGTATTTTCCTCAAAACGATTCCAATCATTTACTTTTTTTAAAAAAGGAAATCTATGTTCCCTAATACTTAAAGTTTTTAAGTCGCCAATTTTGTTATTATGAATTTCATTAATAAACTTTGAAACTGGCGGCATATATCTATACTCCATCGCAGTCCAAAATACTGAAGGATAACCTTCTGTAAGTTTTTTTATTTCCAAACAATCTTTTGTATTAGTACACAATGGTTTTTCTATTAATATATGTTTTTTAGTTTTGATTACATCTTTTAAGATTTCTATGTGAGTAAAGTTAGGAGATGAAATTAAGTATACATCAACAATATTTTTTTCAATCATTTCTAAATGATTTTTAAAACAAGAAACTTTTGATTTAAGAATTTCTTTACACTTTTTCAATGAATCTTCATGAGGATCAGCAAGTGCAACTACTTCAGCATTATCAATTAAAGATATATTTAAAATATGTTCTCGAGCCATTGTCCCTGCTCCAATAATTCCATATTTTATTTTTTTCATATTATGTTTGTATCAGTTTAATTTAAAAACTTAATCAATACTTAGTCCACTTGGTACTTTATCTGGTTTACCTAGTGGTCTTTGATTTTCGCTTCTACCAGTTAAGGACACTAGAAAAGAAACAAGTTGATCAATTTCTTTATCATTCAATTCTATTGGCTTAATATCAATGCTTGATAAAATTCTGTCTTGTTCTCTTTTATCTGACAAAATTACAAAATCAATTTTTTCTAACCAAGGTGCTTTAGGTAAATTAGCATATTCAGTTTTCCAATTTTTATTCATTTTTATTGGATTTAAATGATGTTGAATTATTGATTTTAAAGTTGGATAAGCGCCATTATGACCATAAGGTGCTGTTAAAGTAACATTTCTTAATGAAGGCGTTTTAAATTTATACATATCTTTTATGTTGTCAGTCTCAACCATTCGTCCAACGTCACGAGCATAAGGATCAAAAGGTCGTGTCCTTCCAGGTCCAAACTGAGGAATTCCTATTGAGTAAAATTTTTGATCTGACAATAAAGATCCTGAATGACAAGAACTACAGTTTGCTTTTCCATAAAATAAATTCATTCCTTTTATTTGCTCTAAAGTTAAAGCTTGTTTATCACCATTTAAGTATTCGTCGAAAGGAGAATCAAAAGATGTCCATTCATGAATTTCAAATGCAGCAATTGAATTTACAATATGTGTAATGTTAATATCTAAAGGGCTGTTAATATCATCAAAAGCATTTTTAAATAACTCAACATATTCTGGAATTCCCCTGATCCTGTGAGTAATTACAGGCCAAACCCTATCAATTCTCATACTATCTTTTCCAACTTTTGAGACCAAACCTATAATTTCATTTTCACCTGGATTTCCTGCCATCTCAAATTGTCTAGTCAACGGAAACAAAGCTTGAACTGCAACTATATTATCAAGCCCTTTAGGAAGAGCTTCTTGAGCGGGTGTATTAAAACCGTTACCAAATATATTTGATTTAGTTACTCTTCCATCGTGCAACAAAGTGGTGATATTTTTAAATCCTAGATTCCATAAAGCAAGGGCGTTTCTTGGGATACGTTTTTTAATTTTATCATTTCCAGTACCAGCTGTTCTTTTTAACCCAATACCAGATCCACCTTCACCAATACCCAAAGAAAGTCCATCAGAACCACCAAATTCATGGCTATGACAGGTTGCACAAGCAATATTTCGATTTGCAGATAAAATTTTATCATGAAATAAAAGTCTACCTATTTTTACTTTTTCTATATCAACTTCATGAAAATCATCACTAGTTAATGGTTTAGGTAATTCTGTTGCGTAAGTTTTATTTACTGAAATTAAAAATAGAATTATAAATATTGTTATTTTTAAATGATTAAATATCTTTTTATACTTTTGTTTCTTCCATCCGTAGTTTTTGCAGAGATAGAAAATGCTCGAGATTTGATGGAGGAAGGAAAATTTAAAGAAGCTATGGAAGAACTTATTCCAGCAGCTAGATCTGGTAATGCTGATGCTGAAGAGCTTATTGGGATTATGTACGCTATGGGTCTCGGTGTTGAAAGAGATGATGTTAGGGCTTTTGAATGGTATCTCAGATCCTCTATGAAAGGTCATCCTGGTGCCCAATCTGGTGTCGGATGGTATTACGAAATTGGTAGAGGACTTCCCGCTCCCGATCTTGTTAGAGCGTATATGTGGTATGGTTTGTCTGCTATTGGTGGAGATCCTGATGCTGCAATTTCTCAGGAAGAAGTTATTAAAAAAATGACTCCTGAACAAATTGAAAAAGCTCATATTCTCATAAAAGATTATAAATCTTGGATATATCCTTTTAGATAATGAGGCGAACTAAAATCCGCCCCATTATATTAATTTTAAATTACAAATCTTTTTTGTATGCGCTCGATGCTCTTTTCTCTGCACTCGCTACCGCTTTAGTTAAAGCGTTGAAAATTTCTTTTCCACCTTTAACATTAGCTTTAAACCAATCATACACTGGGCTAGCTTCTTTTTTAAAACTAGCTTTTTGATCAGGCGTAGGAACATATAAATCTCCACCACCTGCTACAAAGTCCTCGTAAGCTTTGATTGATTTTCTCTTAGGAGAAGCAAAAGTTGCCTGCTGCAAAGCATAGAAACCATCAGTCACTACTTTTTTAAGATCTGGTGACATTGATTCATATTTTGCATTGTTCATCCACCATAATGCTCCCATGTATGCATGACCGTCTAAAGTAACATATTTAAGACCTGCATCAGGAAACTTCATGTTCATAATGTCAGTAATTCCATTTTTAGAACCCTCAACTACACCAGTTTGAAATGATGTAAATAATTCAGGCCATGGTATAGGAGTTGGGGATGCACCTAATGCTCTTACAAGCTCCTGAGGTAAATCAGCTACAACCGTTCTGATTTTTAAACCTTTCATGTCAGATGGATTTGCAATTCTTCTTTTTGTATTTGCAAAATTTCTCCATCCTCCAGTATTTCCAATTGTCATCAATCTAATTGAGTCATTTGAATCTTTTAGAGCCATTTTTCTCATTGTTCTTACAAAATCACCTTGCATTACATCTTCAGCAATCCTGTCGTCAGCCATTAGATAAGGTAAATCTAAAACTTGAACATAAGGAAATACACCAGCAGCACCTCCAGAAGTAGAAATGTAAATATCTATACTTCCATCAGATACACCTTGTAAACACTCAGCACCCTTTGAACAAAGCTGCGTACCCACAAATAATTCTACAGCTATTTTTCCATTTGAGGCTGCTTCTACATAGTTTTTAAATACAACAGCGCCATCATAATCTTCATCTTGATCATTCGAGTTCATTGTCATTCTTAAGTTATAATCTGCAGCTGAAACAGATGCAGTAAAACTAATCAAGAATAATAATGAAAAAAATGATTTAATTAATTTACTCATATTTTTTCCCTCTCATTAAATATTTACGTATTAAAACTATACTTAAATTGAATTAGAGAGTCTATCGACTAGTAAAAAAAATAATTAAATTTATTTTGCAAATCCGGTAAGCAAAGGAATCGTCATCGAAATTGATGGAAAATATGTTATTAAAAATATAACTATAGCTTCTACTGCTAAAAATGGCAATATAGCTTTTGCTATTGTTTCTACTCTTTCCCCAGACACAGAAGATGCAACAAATAACACAAGACCCATTGGTGGAGTTGCTAAACCAACTGTCAAATTAACCGACATAATAATTGCAAAATGTACAGGATGAACTCCAAGTTCAACAAAAACTGGTCCAAGAATTGGTCCTAAAATAATTATAGCTGGACCTGCATCTAAAAACATTCCAACAACAAATAATAAAATATTTATAAGAAATAATAAAACATACGGGTTGTCAGTTAATCCTAAAACGAACGCAGCAAGATGTTCAGGAGCGTGTGATAAACTTACAACTGTTTTAAAAGCCATTGCGGCACCAACTAAAAGAAGAACTACTGAAGATACCATCGCTGCTTTTGTCATCACTTTAGGAACATCTTTCCATTTTAATGATTTCAAAACAAATAAACCAATAAACATTGCGTAAGCAGCTGCTACAGCTGATGCTTCTGTTGGAGTAAAAATTCCTCCAAGAATACCTCCTAAAATTATTACTGGTGTCATTAAAGGAAAAAAAGCTTTAAGAGATGCCTTGCCTCTTTGGCCCCAAGTTGTTTTTTCGGTTACTGCTGGAAAATTATATCTCTTGGCCATAAATTTTATTGTGACCATCAAACTAACTCCTACTAAAATACCAGGTACAATTCCTGCTAAAAATAATGCTGCAACACTCTCACCCATCACATAGGCATAAATAATCATTATCCCCGAGGGTGGAATTATTGGTCCAATTACAGAACTAGCTGCTGTAATTGCAGCAGCAAATTTTTTTGTATAACCTTGCTTTTCCATTGCAGGAATAAGCATAGACCCAATTGCAGAAGTATCAGCTACCGCTGAACCAGATAAGCCTGCAAACAACATTGAAGTCAATACATTAACATGAGCCAAACCACCTTTTAAGTGACCCATCATTGCCTGACTAAACTCTACAAGGCGATGTGTTATTCCTCCTCTATTCATCAACTCGCCAGCTAACATAAAAAACGGTATGGCCATAAGTGGGAAGCTGTCAATTCCATTATAAATATTTCTATACAACATTGCACCATCTCTACCCTGGTCATTTAACCAAAGCAAAATTCCTGGTGCAGCTAACAAACCAAAAAATACTGGTAAGCCAATTAATAAAAATAACAAAAACAAAGGAAGAAACCAAACTAACATTATTGTGTCTCCAATTTTTGTTTATCGTAATCTTCAGGCAAATCTAGCTTGGTAAAATTAGTAAGTATATTTCTCAAAATTAATTCTATATTCACAGATATTAAAAAAATAATACCAACAGGTAATGACATATACATCCAAGCTAATTTTATTGGTTCAGGTTTTCCACCAATTAAATGAAAAGGAATTTTTATCGAGGAAGAGTTAAATATCCATCCAGCATTAATATGTTTAAAACCTAACTCTAAACCTATAACTAAGACAAAAAGAGATACTACTAATAAAAATAAAGTTAGCAATGTGGAGATAAGTTTTGGTAAAAATCTCTCTAATAAATCAATAGAAACAAATCCACCCCATCTATATGCAGAAGGTGCGATTAATCCTGTCATCCATAGCATCAAAAACCTTGCAACCTCATCAGGCCAAGGCAGGGCATTATTTAACACATATCTAAAAAATACTTGTACCAAGATAACAATCACCATCAAAAGTATTGCTATCCATGCAAACTGTCTGCCTATTCTTAAAAAAAAAGTATTTATTTTTTCAAGGATATTAAAAAAAGGAAGGAGAATATTAATTGTCAAATTCACAGCTAAATTTATTTTAATTATTTAATAAATACAACTTTAATCAAAAAACTAATTTACTTTATATAATAATTCTCGTATTAAAATTGCTCTCTAAAAAATTTATATACAATTATGAGTAATAAAAAAAAGATATTAATTATTCAAAAAGTCCATGAAAAAGGGATGGAATTAATTAATAACCATCCTAATTTTGATGTTGAAGTAACTGATGACACTTCTGTAGAAAGTTTAAAATCAAAATTAAAAGATTGTCATGGTGCATCAATAAGAATTGCAAAACTTCCTGGGGAAGCGTTTGAAGAGGCAAAAAATTTAAAAATTATTTCAAGACATGGTGTTGGGTATGACAATATCGATTTAAAAAAAGCTAAGGAAAAAGATATAAAAATAGCAATAACAGCTAATGCTAATGCTGTTACAGTCGCGGAACATGTAATATTCGTTTTGTTAAATATTGCAAAGAGAAAAGACTTATTTGACAAAACAGTAAGAGAAGGAAATTTTAAAGACAGAAATAAATTACCTAAAACGATTGAAGTTTGGAAAAAAAATTTTTTGATAATGGGTTTTGGAAGAATAGGAAAAGCATTAATTAAAAGATGTCTGGGCTTTGAAATGAATGTTTTTGTTTATGACCCATTTGTAGATAAAGATAAAATTGAAGAATTAGGTGGAAAAAAAGTAGAAGATCTAGCTGAAGCAGTAAAAAATATGGATGTTATTTCACTTCATATGCCTTTAACGGATAAAACAGAAAATTTAATTAATTATGATTTATTAAAAACAATGAAGAAAACTTGTATAATTATTAATGCAGCAAGAGGTGGTATTATCCATGAAGAAGATCTTGATAAAGCACTCAATGAAAATTTAATTTTTGGAGCTGGTATTGATGTTTTTAAAAAAGAACCACCCGATAACAATAATCCACTTCTTAAAAATGAAAAAGTTTACTTAAGTCCACATACTGCAGCTTTCACCGATGAATGTATGACAAGAATGGGTAAAGAGACAATTCAAAATATTATTGATTTTTTTGAGGAAAAGTTAGAAAAATCTAAAATTGTTAAACTTTAAAATGAAAATTAATTTCAAAAATTTTGGATTTTTAGAATTTTTAGTATTAGCATCTGCAATCTTTGTAGTTGGTATGTTAATTTGGACAGCAAGTACGAGACCGGCAGTTGAAGCTAAAGCTAATTTAGTAAAAGAAAATCACAACAAAGTCGTTGATCTAATTAATGATGAGATTAACAAATGTGGAAACAACGATGAAGGTAAATTTACTGTTTGGGGTGATCCATGTAATGGTGAATGGATAGCTGATAAAGTTGTTAATTATATTAATGACAATTTAAAAATAGAAAATCCATTTTCTGATGACTCAAAAGTAAAAACTGATCCTGATCCAAGAATAAAAGCTGAAGGTAAAGCTGGTCAAGCTGTTGAGATGGGCGTTATTTTTCTTATGTCATCAAATTTTTTACCTGATCCAGGTTCTGAATGGATAGTTGGAACCTGTTTCAAGTCACCTTGCGTTGCTGCAGGAAATAACGAACTTACTTCTATATATAGATAATTAGTTTTTATAGATCTCTATATTACTCTTATTCAAAGTCTCAGATAAATATTTATAACCAATCTTTGCATATTCAAAAGGATTTGCTTTTGCTGGATCTTGCTCTGCTTCAACTACTAACCAGCCTGAATAATTTTTTTCTTTTAATACATCAAATAAAGGTTTGTAATCAATACAGCCATCCCCAGGTACCGTAAAGGCACCTTCTAAAAATGCAGCTCTAAAACTTAAATCTTCTTTTAATGATTTGTCTAACACATTTTTTCTAATATCCTTACAATGAATATGAATAACTCTATCACTAAAATTTTTTAATATTTTAATAGAGTTGCCTTGAGCAAAAAGCATATGACCGGTGTCCAAAGTAAGTTTTACGCTATTATCAGTGTTTTCTAGCAATCTTATAGTATCTTCCTCAGTTTCTATAACTGTCCCCATGTGATGATGGTAAGCAAGAGGCATTCCTTGGCCCTCTAAATATTTTCCCATCTCTGAAATTTTTGCATAGTATTCTTTGGCTTCATCAAGACTCATTTTTGGCCTTGTAGAAAGTTTTCTATTTGGGTCTCCTTGAATTGAACCTGAAACTTCTGCAAAAACCATGCAGGGCGAATTGCAATCTTTGAATAATTTTAGCTGAGCTTGTATTAAATTTTTTTCCTCATTAACGGTATTTTTTCTTAAATTTGCCCCGTACCAACCTGAACAAAGATTTAAACTAAACTCTTTTAATTTAGGAATTAATTGTTCAGAGTTTTTAGGAAATTTACCTCCAGACTCAATTCCAATAAAACCTGCTTGACTAGCTTCTGATAAGCATTGTTCCAATGAAGTATCGCCGCCAAGTTCTGGCATGTCATCATTACTCCATGCTATTGGTGCTATTCCTAATTTTACTGACATAAATATTTTTTTTGCTAAGATATATTCAATGTTTAAATCAAATAAAACTAAAAAATTAAGTTTAGGAATTGTTGGAGGTGGCCCTGGATCTTGGATTGGTCATGTTCATCGAATCTCATCTAGATTTGATGATCAATACGAAATAGTAGCTGGTGTATTTTCTAGAAATGTAAAAATTTCAACAAAGTTTGGAAGGAGTATAGGCATTTCCTCTGACAGATGTTACTCAAATTATAAAGAAATGGCTGAAAAAGAGTCTAAGAGGAAAGATGGAATTAACGTAGTTGCTATAATGACACCTCCATCGAGTCATCAAATTATTGCTGAAAAATTTATTTTAAAAAATATAAATATAATTTCTGATAAACCTTTTGCTGGAAATTTAGAGCAAGCAAAAAAACTTTTCAAATCAATTAAAAAAAATAAAAAAATTAAATATGCACTAACACATAATTACTCAGCTTATCCTATGGTTAGACAGGCAAAAATTCTTGTTGAGAGAGGCAGGATAGGAAAAGTAAAAATGATAAATGTTGAATATGTGCAAGATTGGTCTGATGGATTATCTATCAATAGCAGAAATGCAAAAAAGAAATTAAAATGGAAACTTGATAAAAATATTGTTGGTTCGTCAGCTGTTTTAAATGAAATTGGCTCTCATGCTTATCATTTGGCAATGTATATATCTGGTTTAAAGGGCACAAATGTTTTTGCTGATATAAAGCAAGTTTCTCCAAAGATAAAAATGGATGATAATGCTCAAGTTATGATTAATTTTACAAACGGTGCAAAAGGTATGTTTTGGACTAGCGTAATGTCTAAAGGAGGAGTTTATGGGTTAAGAATAAGAGTCTATGGTGACAAAGGAAGTTTAGAATGGGTTCAAAATGATCCTGGTTACTTAAAGTTAAATCCATCAAAAGGTGCTGTAAAACTTCTTGAAAGAGGTTTTCATAATGCAGATTTTTCGAAGAATTTTTCTAGAATTAAATTTGGACATCCAGAAGGATATTTAGATGCGTTTGCAAATATATATAAAGAATTTGCACAATCGTTAAAAAGTAAAAAAAATAAACGATATTTTTATCCTGATGAAGATGAAGGATTTGAAACTGCAAAATTTATTAATGCATGTAAGGTTTCATCAAAAAGTAAAAAATGGGTAAAAATCAAATAAACGTAGCATTACTTGGCCTAGGTAGAATAGGTCAAATGCATGCTGAAAACTTAATAAATCATAAAAGTTTCAAATTAAAATATACTTTTGATATCAGTAAGAAGTTAGCGAAAAATATTTCAAGAAAATTTAATACAATTGATGTTGGTAACCCTGAAAAAGCTTTTAGAGATAAAAATATAGATTTAATATTTATTGCATCTAGTACTTCTACCCATATTAAATTTATAAAAGAGGCAGCAAGATATAAAAAAGTAGTCTTTTGTGAAAAACCTTTAGATTTAAACATTGATAAGGTTAATAAATGTTCAAAAGAGATCAAAAAGTATAAACCTAAAATACAATTAGGTTTTAACAGAAGGTACGACCCAGGACATAGTTCAATAAAACAAGAATTAAGAAAAGGAAAAATTGGAAAACTAGAAAAAATAATTATCACTAGCCGGGATCCTGCCCCACCTTCATTAAATTATTTAAAAGTATCCGGTGGCATATTTAAAGACATGATGATTCATGACTTTGATTTGTTAAGATTTTATTTGGAAAAAGATGAGATAGAAAATATTTTTACTACAGCTAGTAATATTTCAGATAAAAGATTTAATAAAATTAAAGATTATGAACTAGCTTCATGTCTTTTGAAATCAAAACAAGGTGTGCAATGTGTAATTACAAATTCTAGACACTGTAGCTTTGGGTACGATCAAAGAGTAGAGTTATTTGGCTCAAAAGGAATGTTAATATCTGGAAATAAAAGTGAGAATGAAACAGAGATTTTTACAAAAAACAACACATCACAGAAAAAACCACTTTTAAATTTTTTTATAGATAGATATGTTGATGCTTACAGGCTTCAACTTGATGAATTAGCTTTATATTCAAGAAAAAAAAAGTCCCCAATTTCAAGTTTTGAAGATGGAAGAAGAGCTTTGATTATTGCTAACGCCGCTTCACAGTCCTTAAAACAAAGAAAACAAATAAAAATTAAGTTTTAATTCTAAATTATAATTATTCTAAGATATGTATATTTTGTATACATATTGTCTGTGACACCTTTACAACCTGCTTTTTTTTATGTTAACGTCCGCGCTTAAAAAGTTAACTTTTATTTAAAAGAGAGGGAAATAAATGAAAACATTATATAAATCATTATTAGCTTTTGTTGCTTGGGTTATGCTTTCAGTCTCTGCTTTAGCAGTAGATGTGATCGTTGTATCTCACGGACAAGCTAACGACCCGTTTTGGTCTGTTGCTAAGAATGGTGTAGATAAAGGATGTGCAGATATGGGAATATCTTGCAAGTACACTGCACCTGCTACTTTCGACATGGTTGAAATGGCTAAATTAATTGACAACGCAGTTTCACAAAAACCAAAAGGTATTGTGATTACTCTTCCAGATGCTGCTGCTTTAGGAAAATCTGTTAAAGCTGCTATAGCTGCTGGTATCCCAGTAATTTCAATGAACTCTGGTTCAGATGACTTTGCATCACTAGGTATCAGTGCTCACGTTGGACAAACTGAGTTTGAAGCTGGTGTAGGTGGCGGACAAAAAATGAAAGCTGCAGGTGGTAAAAAAGCACTATGTGTTAACCACGAAGTTGGAAACGTTGCGCTAGACAGAAGATGTGCTGGGTTCAAAAAAGGTTTTGGTGGATCTGTTGACATCTTAGGAACTTCTAATGACCCAACAGAAATTCAAAAAGCTGTTGCTGCTAAATTAGGTGGTGGATATGACACTATCCTAACTTTAGGTGCTGGTCTTGCAGGTGAAGCTGCTCTTAAAGCTTTAGAAGCTGCAGGAAAAGTTGGTTCTGTTAAACTTGGTACATTTGATATGTCACCTGGTATGTTAAAAGCTGCTGCTGCAGGTAAAGTAGAGTTTTTGATTGACCAACAACAATACCTACAAGGTTACTTACCAATAGCTATCTTTGGTCAGTATATGAGATATGGAACAATGCCAGCTGGTGTAGTTATGACTGGTCCTGGTTTCGTAACTCCTGACAATGCTGCTAAAGTAATTAAGTGGGCAGCTCAAGGTTACAGATAAAATACTTTAAAAGGCCTAGCTAACTTTTAGTTAGGCCTTTTTTCTAAAAAAAATTCAAATTAATGTCAGATAAAGCAAAAAGTATCGAATCAAAAAAAACTTCAGGTCAAGACGAAAGACTTAAAGAAGTATCAAAACTAAGATTGCTTTTAAATAGACCAGAATTAGGTGCTGTTGGTGGTGCGATTTTAGTATTCATATTTTTTGGAATAGTTGCAGGTGATACAGGAATGTTTAGTGCTTATGGAGCTCTAAACTTTTTAGATGTCTCTGCAAATTTAGGAATTATTGCAATTGCTGCAGCAATGCTAATGATTGGTGGTGAATTTGATTTATCAATTGGATCCATGATTGGTTTTGCAGGAATTTGTATAGCAATACCTGCAATTTATTGGGGTTGGCCTTTATGGGTAAGTATTATTTTTGCTTTTGCGATGGCGGTACTAGTTGGATACTTCAATGGTATCCTTGTTGTTAGAACTGGACTTCCATCTTTTATAGTAACTCTAGCAATGTTGTTTATATTAAGAGGTGCTACATTAGCAATCACAAGATTAATTACAGGAAGAACTCAAGTTCCTGGTTTAAGAGTTTTAATTGAGAATGATCCAATCGCGTGGATGTTTGCAACTGATACATTCAAATGGTTATTCACTTGGTTAGGTTCAATGAATTTAATTGCATTAAGAACTGATGGGACTCCATTGGCTACTGGTATTCCACCTTCAGTAATGTGGTTTATTGCAGCTACCCTTTTTGCAACATGGATATTAATGAAGACTAGATATGGAAACTGGATTTTTGCATCAGGAGGAGACAAAAACGGTGCTACGAATGTTGGTGTGCCTGTTGGAAGAGTGAAAATAAGTTTATTTATTGGAACTGCTGTCGCAGCTACAATTTTTGCAACTATTCAAGTTTTAGATGCTGGTTCTGCAGATACTATGAGAGGAAATTTAAAAGAATTAGAGGCAATTGCAGCAGCAGTTGTTGGTGGATGTTTATTAACAGGAGGGTATGGTTCTGCAATTGGTGCAGCTTTTGGTGCATTAATATTTGGAACTGTATCTATGGGAATATTTTACACAGATGTTGATACTGATTGGTTTAAAGTGTTTTTGGGAGCAATGATGTTAATTGCTGTTGTATTTAATAATTACATTAGAAAAAGAGTAACAGAGAGTAAATAATGTCAGAAAATTTAATAGAATTTAATAACATTAGTAAATTTTTTGGAAAAGTAATTGCTCTCAAAGATGTCACTATGAAATTAAAAAAAGGTGAGATCATGTGTTTACTTGGAGACAATGGTGCTGGTAAATCTACATTGATTAAAACTTTAGCTGGTGTTCATAAACCTGATGAAGGAGAAATAGTAATTGAAGGTGAAAAAACTGTTTTTGACTCACCAAAAGATGCTTTGGATATGGGAATTGGAACGGTTTACCAAGACTTAGCTTTAGTTCCATTGATGAGTGTTACAAGAAACTTTTTTATGGGAAGAGAACCATTAAAGGGACCGCCATTTTTAAAAACTTTTGATATTGAAAAAGCAAATCAAATTGCTGCAGAAAGAATGGGTCAAATTGGAATTGACGTAAGAGATCCTTCACAAGCTGTAGGAACAATGTCTGGAGGTGAAAGACAATGTTTAGCAATATCAAGAGCTATATATTTTGGAGCAAAAGTTTTAGTTTTAGATGAACCAACTTCTGCATTAGGTGTTCATCAAGCCTCAATGGTTTTAAAATATGTTGTAAAAGCAGCTTCGCAAGGATTAGCTGTAATTTTAATTACTCATAACGTTCATCATGCATATCCTGTTGGAAATAGTTTTACAGTTCTAAATAGAGGTAAAAGTTTAGGAACTTTTAGTAAAAAAGATATTAGTCGTGAGGAGCTTTTAGGGATGATGGCTGGTGGTGAAGAGCTTGATAAGCTTGAAGTTGAACTTGAAGAAATGAATAGGATTAATAATTAATCTAAAGCTTCATATAGTGTAGGGAACATTTCTCCCTCAACAGGATCTCCGTTTTTATAACCTGCTTCTTGCATTGCTTTCCTATAATTAAAACTTGTCCAATCTCCATCATAACTTATTTTTGCATCCTCTTTTGAAACTCTTAATGTATATCGGCTTAAAGTTTTATCAGGAATACTCTCATTCAAACTTCCATGTAGTGTTCTCATATCGAAAACTACTGCATCCCCTAATTCGCAATCCCATTGTAAAAACTCATATTTATCTTTATTTCCTAAAATATCAGGAGGTAATTCATATTTTTTTCCATTGACTAAACATTCATTACCTTCAACTTTATGTCCATCCTTAAACAAAACTCTCAAAAAAAATTTATTCCATAAATGTGAGCCCCTCACCCAAACAACTCCCTCATTTTTTTTTGTTGGTTGCAGTGGAAGCCACAAAACACACATTGTTCCATCCATATCAAAATAACTGATATCATGATGAAAAGGTGTTGAAGATTTTGATCCTGCCTCTCTCAAAAACCAATTATCCATTACTAAATTAATTTTTTTTGCAGACATTAATTCTGCAGCTATCTGTGCATAAGGTGATTTATAAACAAATTCTTTAAATTCAGGAATTAAATGCCAAGTCCAGTAATCTTCTAAATAAGATGGAACATTTTTTTTAGTTGTGTGAGATTTAAATCTAGGACTAGGATTAGAAATATCTTTTTCTATACCTGTCTTAAGTTTATCAATCCAATTAATATCGAATTTGTTTTTTAGAAATATTGCGCCATCTTCTTTAAATTTTTTTATTTCATTTTTGGTTAGAATTTTGTTCATAATAATAAAAGTTAAGTTTTATAGTATTTTAATGCATTAAAGTGTCTAGTAATAGTTGAAATTATTATATTTAAAATCCACATAACTAATATTTGATTTTTTCATTAATTATTTTTCTTCTATAATGATACTTTATAAGAAGGAGGTAACTATGGCTAAATTTATAGTAATGGGCAATTACACAGCTCAAGCTTTTAAAGGATTTATAGGTAATCCGGACCAAGACAGAGCTGCAGCAGCTACTGCTTTATCAGAGGCAGTAGGAGGAAAGATGGAATCTTTTATGATCACAAGAGGAGCTTATGATTTTGTAGGAGTTGTGAGTGGTAGTATTGGATTTGAAGGTGCAGCAGCAGTTAAGCTAGCGGTTGAAGCTTCTGGAGCTATAACAAATTTTACCATATTAGAGGAAATGGATATGGGTAAAGCTGCAGGCATGGCATCAAAGGCTATGGCTAATTATAAACCAGCAGGTTAAAGCAAGATTTTAAGTTAATTCTATCATGATTAATTTTATTAATTATGATAGCTTTAACTTAAATGAAAATGTTAAGAGATAATTTTGGTAGGACTTTTCCATATATAAGACTTTCGATTACCGATGTATGTAATTTTAAGTGTGGGTATTGTTTACCTAATGGCTATCAAATTGATAAGAGCGATAATAGAAAATTTCTTCACTTAGAGGAAATTAGACGTCTAGCAAAAGTTTTTTCAAAATTGGGTGTATGCAAAATTAGACTTACTGGAGGTGAACCAACGGTAAGAAAAGATTTTTTTGATATAATCAAGATCTTAAAAAATGAAGCTGGAATAAAAAAAGTTGTAATTACCACAAACGGTTATCATTTAGATGAAAAAGCAAAGATGTTAGTAGATAGTGGCTTAAACGGTATTAATATTAGCATTGATAGTCTAGATAGAAATACATTCAAAAATGTTACAGGTCATGATCGATTACCAGAGATTTTAAAAGGAATTAACATCCTACAAGATTTAAATTTTGAAAATATTAAGATTAATGCAGTTCTTTTAAATGGAATAAATGCATCAGAAAAAGATTTTGGGTCTTGGGGAAATTTTATAAAAAAGAATAAAGTGGATTTTCGATATATAGAACTAATGCAAACAGGTGATAACCTAGATTATTTTGAAAAATATCATGTATCTTCAAAAATTTTCAAAGAATACTTAAATAAAAATAATTGGATTTATCAAACCTTAGGTAAAGATGCTGGGCCGTCACTAAATTATATCAATCCAGGGTATAAAGGGAAATTTGGAATCATAGCACCCTACTCTAAAGATTTTTGTAGAAGCTGTAATAGATTAAGAATTACATCAAGAGGAGATCTTAGATTATGCCTATTTGGAAATACTGGAATAAGTATAAGACATTTATTACAAAAAGATGATCAAATTGAAGAATTACAAGATCTTATAATGGGTCAAATGAAATTTAAAAAAGAATCTCACCATTTGGAGCTTGGCGAAACAGGTTTAACTAAAAATTTATCTACCACGGGTGGCTAATGTCAAAATTAAAAATTATAAATCAACAAGAACTTAAAGATTGGGCAAAAGAAATATTTCAAAAAAACTCTTTCAATATGGTTGATGTTTCTTCAAAAAAAGAAACTTTTAGAAGAGCACTTGCGTCAGGGAAAATTTATGTTGGAAAAGAGGTTTTTGATCTAATTAAAAATAAGAAGATGCCTAAAGGAGATCCTATTACTTTAGCTGAGGTATCAGCTGTGTTGGGTGTAAAAAAAACAAGTGAACTTATTCCTCTTTGTCACCCACTTCCAATTGACCATACGGCTACTAAGATAATTATGAATGAATTAGAAAGTTCATTAGAAGTATTTTGCGTAGTTTCTGCAGTAGCAAAAACAGGTGTTGAAATGGAAGCTATAATGGGTGTTAACTCTGCCTTAATCACAATTTATGATTTAAGCAAAATAGTAAATCCACATCTTAAAATTGATAACGTAAAATTATTAATTAAAGAAGGTGGAAAAAGTGGATTATGGAAAAACCCTGATGGTCTCCCAGATTTTTTAAAAAATATTTTTTAATGAAAATATCAGTTGAACTATTTGGCGCAGCTAGAGAATTTAGTACTAAATCCCATTTAGACTTTGAATTAATTGAAAATTCCTCAATAAAAGATCTTAGAAACCAAATGATAGAGTTTATTGATATCAAATTTAATGGAAATGAAACTTTTAAAAAAATTATTAAATCATCAGCTTTTTGTTCGTCTGATGATAAAATTGTCTCAGACAATTATAAAATAGTTAAAAAACAAAACTTTAGCATTATACCTCCTATAGGAGGCGGTTAATGCTACATACTAAAATTATTGATGCTTCAAAAAATCAGAAGATAGAAATTTCAAAAGCAGAAGATTTTTTAAATCAATCGAAATTTGGCGCTATAATATATTTTGTTGGGACTGTAAGAGATTTAAATGAAAATAAAACAGTTACTGGTATTACCTATGATGCCAAAGAAAGTATGGTTATAAAAAGTTTTGAGGAAATTTATGAAGAAGCCTATAACAAGCTAAATATTAAAGAAAAAGCAGTATTTATTGAGCATGTTAAAGGATATGTGGGTTTAAAAGAAAAAAGCATCATTATTGGTGTAGCTTGTAAACATAGAGATCAAGCTTTTGTGTTATCTAGATATATAATTGAAGAAATTAAAAAAAGATCTCCTATTTGGAAAAAAGAACATTATGAAAATAAGGACAGTGAGTGGTTAAAAGGAATATCTCTAAATAATTAAAATGATAAAATTTAAAAATTCAGGAATTACACCAGAGAATATTTATAAAAAGAGAAGATCTTTCATTAAATCTATAGGTCTTGGTGCAAGCACATTAGCAATGTCTACTATACCTTTTGTAAATAAATCTTTAGCAAGTGAGAGAGATAAATTAACAAGTTATAAAGATATTACGACTTATAATAATTATTATGAGTTTGGAACATCAAAGAGTGATCCTTATAGAAATTCTCAAATATTTAAAACAAGTCCTTGGGATATAGCTATTGAGGGTGAAGTTGAAAAACCAATAAAATTATCTATGGAAGAAATCTCAGAAATGTTTATTTCTGAGGAAAGAATATATCGATTAAGATGTGTTGAGGGTTGGTCTATGGTTATTCCATGGATGGGTTTTTCTTTAAGTAAATTACTATCAAAAGTAAATCCAACTAATAAAGCAAAATTTGTTGAATTTGAAAGTGTATATGACCCTGCACAAATGAAAGGTCAAAGATACCCTGTTTTAAACTGGCCTTACAATGAAGGTTTAAGAATTGATGAAGCCATGCATCCTTTGACAACAGTTGTGACAGGTTTATATGGTAAAAAACTGCCTAATCAAAACGGAGCACCACTAAGAATTTTTATTCCATGGAAATATGGTTTTAAAAGTGCAAAAGCTATTGTTAAAATAAAATTTGTCGAAAACATGCCTACCTCATCATGGATGTGGGCTTCACCTAGAGAATATGGATTTTACTCAAATGTTAATCCTAATGTTGATCACCCAAGATGGTCACAAGCAACTGAAAGAATAATAGGCGAAGGTGTTTGGGCACCTAGAGTAAAGACCTTAATGTTTAATGGTTATGGAGATGAAGTTGCAAGTCTCTATAGCGGTATGGATTTAAAAAAAAATTTCTAAATTAAATTGAGTAGATATTCTAAAACTTTAGTTTTTTTTCTCTCTCTTTGGCCAATTTATGTGATTTCCTATCAAATAATTTTTAATAAATTAGGTCCAGAGCCTGTTGATAGAATCATAAATCACTTTGGAGAATGGACTTTGATATTTATTCTTTTAACTCTTTCAATGACACCGCTTAAGAAAATCACAAAATCAGCAGAGTGGATCAAGTTTAGAAGGATGCTTGGTTTGTTCACTTTTTTTTATGCATCTATTCATATGTTAAGTTATGTTGGTCTTGATTACAGATTTGATTTTGAGCCATTGATAAACGATGTCTTAAAAAAGAAGTTTATCTTTATTGGATTTTCAGCTTGGCTGTTATTAATCCCACTTGCTGTAACTTCATCTGAGAGAATGGTTAGACTATTAAAACAAAATTGGAAAAAAATTCATAGATTAATTTATATAATTGGGGTTTTTGGCGTACTTCATTATATTTGGCTATCAAAAACGATATTTTTCAAACCACTTATATTTTTAATTATTTTAGTAATTCTTTTACTTTTTAGAATTAAAATTACTAGATCAGCTTCTAAAATCTGAGGCTTTATCAAAATCTTTAAAAGATTTAATACTCATAGTTTTAATAAAATTTGTTCTATTTTTGAGCCTTTTAACCATAAATTTTGCTCCAAACTGACCTTTAATATTTTTAAATTTTTTTATTAAAGAACTGTCAAAACCAGTAGGATTACCTACTCTAGTTTTATATTTTAAAGCATGTATTAAAAATTTTTTAGAATTTATAGATCTACAAATTTTATTTATATCTGATTGTTTAACAAATGGCATATCAGACTGAGCTACAATAAAGCCCTTGTCGTTTTTAGATATTTTTTTTAATCCTATTTTTATAGAAGAGGCCATCCCTTTTTTGTAATTTTTGTTGTAGGTAAAAATAATTTTTTTATTTTTTTTTATTATTTTTTTCAGTTCTTTGTGTTGATGACCAAGAACTATAATAATTTTGTTTACTTTACTTTTTGTTAATACATTTAATGAATAATTTATTAACGGTTTATTTTTATATAACTTAATAAGTTTATTTTCTGACTTCATTCTTTTTGATTGGCCAGCTGCAAGTAATATTGCTTTAATCACTTTTTATAAGTTTCTGATACTAATTGAGCTATAATAGATAAAGCAATTTCTGGAGCAGATTTACCACCAAGCTTAATTCCAATTGGTCCGTGAATTGAATTAATTTCATCATTAGTAAATCCAGCTTCGGCTAATCTTTGACATCTGTTTTCATGAGTTTTTTTACTACCAAGTGCTCCAATATAATAAAATTTATTTTTTAATGCGTATTGCAAAGCAGGATCATCTATTTTTGGATCATGTGTTAAAGCTATTAAGGCTGTACTTGAATTTGTTTCAATTTCTTCAAAAGCTTCTTTTGGCCACTTGTTAATAACTTTAATATCAGGAAATCTTTGCTCAGATGCAAAATATCCTCTTGGATCTATAATACTAATCTCAAAATTTAAACTTTTTGCAAAATCAACTAAATATTGTGCAATATGTACAGCACCAACAATAATTACTTTTATTGGTTTTATATAAGTTTCAACAAATATCTCTGAATTTTCTATAACCCCGTTTTTTTTTGATTTAAAAAAATTTTCTATTTCAACAGCGTATTTTGAAAATTCTCCTTTTGGAGAAGTGCCAGGTAAATAAATTTCACTATCACCATTTTCTAAATTTGTAAGTATTGCAAACTCAGTTTTTGATGATTTTTTTTTTAATATTTCTTCGAGTGTTTTAATTTTCATTAGTGTATTTGCTCAATATATACCGCTATTTCTCCACCACATGCTAGACCCACTTCCCAGGCGCTCTCGTTCGAAACTTTAAATTCTATTTTTTTACAAGGTTTGTTGTCTTTAATTAACGATAGACACTCACTTACAACTGCAGACTCCACACATCCACCAGAAACTGAACCTGAAAAATCTCCTTTTTCGTTCACAATCATTCTGCTACCAACTTGTCTAGGTGATGATCCCCAGGTTTGAATTACAGTTGCTAAAACTACTTTTTGATTAGCTTTGATCCAATCTTTAGCTTCGTCTAATATTTTCTCATCAAATGAATTTTTCATCTGATAAAATATAGTTTTTAACTAACAAGCATCAACGGCTTTTTTAGCCTGAGTGACAACTAAACTAGCTCTAAAATCTGCAGAAGCATGCATATCAGAATTCATTTCTGAACTATCTAGATCCATTCCATCTATTGAAGAAGAAGAAAAATTACCCGATAAAGCTTTCGACATTTCTTTATCGTTATAAACACATGATTTTGCACCGGTAACTGCAACGTTTACATCTCCTTTATGTTTAGCCACATATACTCCAACGATTGCATATCTAGATGCAGGATTAGGATGTTTTTGATAGCTAGATTTTTCTGGTATTTGAAATTCTATAGCTTCTATTAACTCACCCTTTTTTAAAGCTGTCTCGAACATTCCTTTAAAAAACTTTGCCGCTTCAATTTTTCTTTCATTCGTATGTATTGTTGCGTTTAAAGCAATACAGGCTGATGGATAATCTGCTGATGGATCATTATTTGCTATTGACCCACCTATCGTTCCTCTATTTCTAACTTGAGGATCACCAATTCCTTCAGCCAAACTAGATAATGATGGAATTGCTTTTTTTACATCTTTAGAATTTGAAACTTCAACATGTTTAGTTGCAGCTCCTATTGTAATTGACTTCCCACTTACTTTTATACCACTTAATTTTTTAATATTTTTTATATCAATTAAATCTTTGTAAGTAGCTAATCCTAATTTCATAGAAGGAATAGTAGTCATTCCTCCTGCTAAAAAAGCAGAACTAGATGAAGCAAGTTTAGATGCCTCTTTACTATCTTTTGCTGAATGATAATTAAAATCTTTCATAAACCTCCTATGCTGCTTTTGCGTTAGATTTTTTTAAATTTTTACAAGCCTTCCACACTTTTTCAGCTGTAGCTGGCATAGTAACCTCTTGTCCACCTAAGGCATCAATTACAGCATTCATCACAGTAGGTGGAGCTGCTATTGCTCCCGCTTCTCCACAACCTTTAACTCCTAAAGGATTTGTGGTTGCATGCGTACAAGTATAACCAATGTTAAACTCAGGAAAATTATCTGCACGCGGCATTGTATAGTCCATATAAGATCCTGTCATCAACTGACCTGTTTCATCATACTCTGCATTTTCATACAATGCTTGACCTATGCCTTGAGCAAGACCACCGTGAACTTGTCCTTCAACAACCATTGGATTAATTATTCTTCCAAAATCATCACAAGCTGTATATTTTTCAAGCTTAACATGTCCTGTTTCAGGGTCTATCTCAACTTCAGCGATATGTGTTCCTGCTGGGAAAGAAAAGTTTGAAGGATCATAAAAAGAAGTTTCTTTTAAACCAGGCTCATCACCCTCTGGCAATGGAGATTTCATTTCATCTCTTACACCAGGTAAATAACAAGCAAAAGCTACTTCTCCTATTGTTTTCTTTTTATTTGATTTAGAAACAATAAATTCTCCTTTGAACTCAACATCTTCTGGATTTGCCTCTAACATTTTAGCTGTAACTCTTTTACCTTTTTCAACTATTTTTTTACAAGCATTTACAATAGCAATACCACCAACAGCTAAAGATCTTGAACCGTATGTTCCCATACCGAATGTTCCTTTGTCTGTGTCGCCATGAACTATATCTATATTTTCTATTGGAACACCTAATTCATCCGCTGCTATTTGAGCAAAAGTTGTTTGGTGACTTTGTCCATGACTATGTGAACCTGTGTAAACAGTCACTTGTCCAGTTGGATTAAATCTAACCTCAGCAGATTCCCATAATCCAACTCCACATCCTAAAGACATTACAGCAGCTGAAGGAGCAATACCACATGCTTCAAAATATGAGGTAACACCTATTCCTCTAAGTTTTCCTTTAGCTTCAGACTCTTTTCTTCTGGCCTCAAAACCTTTATAGTCTGCCATCTGTTTTGCCTTTTCCATTCCAGCAACATAATCACCAGAATCTACTGTATGAACTAAAGTTTGTTTAAAAGGAAATGCTGTGGGGAAGTTTTTTATTCTAAGTTCAGTTTTATCTATTCCCAATTCCATTGAAGCTTTTTCAACTAATCTTTCAATAGTATATGTAGCCTCTGGTCTTCCTGCGCCTCTATAAGCATCTACTGGAGCTGTATTTGTATATACAGCTTTGACATTTGTATAAGCTGCTGGAATTTCATAAACTCCAGTTGCACAAGGTCCAAATAAATAAGTTGGTGTCACTGTACCAAATACTCGAGCATAAGCTCCAAGGTTTGCTATGGTCTCATTTTTAAAACCAAGAAACTTTCCATCTTTAGTAACTGCTAATTCTGCATGAGTAACATGATCTCTTCCATGAATGTCAGTTAAAAAAGATTCTGACCTTTCTGCAACCCACTTAATAGCTCTATTAATTTTTTTAGCTGCCCAGCTACAAACAATATCTTCGTTATAGACATTTATTTTAGAACCAAAACCACCACCAACATCTGGAGCTACAACTCTTAACTTGTGTTCAGGAGCTACATTTCCAAAAGCAGACATTATCAATCTTGATAAATGTGGATTTTGACTTGTAGTGTATAAAGTGATCTCTTCAGATGCTGCATTGTAATCAGCAACACATGCTCTTGGCTCCATTGCATTTGGAATTAATCTATTATTAATGATATCAATAGAGATTACTTTATCAGCCTTATCAAATGCTTCTTTAACTTTTTGTCTATCGCCTAATAACCAGTCAAAACAAAGATTTTTATCGATGCCTTCATGAATAGTATCTCCATTCATAGCATCTGCAGTACTTGTGACTGCTTTTAATACTTTGTAATCAACTTCAACTTTTTCTGCAGCTTCTTTTGCTTCTGCTAAACTTTCAGCAATTACAACTGCAACAGGATCTCCAACAAAATTTACATTATCTTTAGCTAGCGGAGGGTTTCCAGGACATTTCATTTCTGTACCGTCTTCACTTCTGATTGCCCAACCCGCAATTAAACCTCCAATTTTATCATCTGCTATTTCTTTGCCTGTAAGTATGCTTACTACTCCTGATGATTTTAAAGCTTTATCGATGTTTATTTTTTTAATGGATGCTCTTGCGTGCGGTGATCTAACAAAAATCGCGTAAGTTTGATTTGCTAAATTAATATCTGCTGTATATCTGCCTTTACCAGTTAAAAATCTTTTATCCTCTTTTCTCTCAACCCTAGAACCTACTAAACTTGCCATTTTCTTTCTCCTCCTTAAAATTACATTTTCGTTGCTGCTTCTTTAACTGCTGCAACAATATTTTGATAACCAGTACATCTACAAATATTTCCCTCTAACCAATCTCTAATTTCTGTATCTGATGGTTTTTTATTTTTTTGTAAAAGATCAACTGCGCTCATAACCATTCCTGGAGTACAAAAACCACACTGTAAGCCATGAAGTTTTTTAAACGCTTCCTGCATTGGATGCATTTTTCCATTTGTTTCTAAACCCTCAATTGTTGTAACTTTTGATCCATTAACGTCAGCTGCTAAAGCCGTACAACTTTTTAAAGAATTTCCATCAACATGAACTACACATGCTCCGCATTGACTAGTGTCACATCCAATATGTGTACCTGTTAACTGTAAATGCTCTCTTAAAAATGTAGATAGTAAAGTGTTATCTGAAGCCTCTTTTTCGACTTTTCTTCCATTAACTTCTAGTGAAATTTTACC
>CACFCI010000002.1 GCA_902564785.1 uncultured Pelagibacteraceae bacterium
AATGTTAGACGAGCCAACTGCTGGTGTATCGCCAATTGTGATGGATGAATTATTTGATCATATTGTAAAAGTAAAAAGAACAAACGTTGCTATCTTAATGGTAGAACAAAATGCAAAACAAGCCTTAAGCATTTCAGATAGAGGCTATGTATTGGTCACTGGAGAAAATCGTTATTCAGGAACTGGAAAAGAATTATTAGACGATCCAAGAGTAAGAAGCTCTTTTTTGGGAGGGTAATATGGATTTTGTAAATGCAATAATTCTTTTATTAAATTATATTTTCATTCCTGCATTAACTTATGGTTCTCAGTTAGCACTGGGTGCAATATTTGTAACACTTATTTATGGAATATTACGATTTGCAAACTTCGCTACTGGTGACATGATGTCTTTTGGGACCATGGCAACGATTTTATTTACATGGTATTTTCAATCTTTAGGTGTTTCTTTAGGTGTTTTACCTACTGCTTTATTGGCTATTCCTTTTGGAATAATTTTCATGATATTTTACATGCTTTTAATAGATAAGTTTGTCTTTAAGTATTACAGAAATCAAAAAAGTCCCCCAGTTCAATTTGCAATGGTGAGTATTGGTGTAATGTTTGTAACACAAGCAGTGGTCAGAATTATAATTGGACCTGGTGATAGAAGATTTTTTGATGGTGAAAAATTCATTATTAAAGCTCGTGAATTTAAAGAGATGACAGGTTTAAACGAAGGTCTTGCACTGAAATCCACTCAAGTGATTACTATTTTTGTAACAATAGTTTTAGTCTCTTTATTATTTTGGTTTTTAAATAGAACCAAAACTGGAAAAAGTATGAAAGCTTATTCTGATAATGAAGATCTTGCTTTGCTATCAGGTATTGATCCAAAAAAAATAGTTTTAGTTACTTGGGTTATTGCTGGTATTTTAGCTACAATTGGTGGAGCTTTGTATGGTTTAGATAAAAGTTTTAAACCATTTACTTATTTTAATAATATGCTTCCTATTTTTGCTGCTGCAATTGTTGGAGGAATTGGAAATCCATTTGGAGCCTTTTTAGGTGGATATGTAATTGCTTTTTCTGAAATACTCCTCACTTACGCTTATAAAAAATTCTTTATGTATGTTTTACCAGAAAGTATGGAGCCAAATAGTTTAGTTCAGCTACTGTCAACAGATTACAAGTTTGCTGTATCGTTCTCTATTCTTGTAATTGTTTTAATTTATAGACCATCGGGAATATTTAAGGGGAAAGTATTGTGAGAAAAAACCTAAATGTAATTGCAGCTTACAGCATCATGATGGTGCTTATTCTAATGGTTGGGATATTTCAGTCTTGGAATATTGCTTTATCAATATTTAATCTTTGTTTGATTTCTGCAGTCATGACAATGGGTGCGAATATTCAATGGGGGTACGCTGGTTTAATTAATTTTGGAATTATGGGTTATACAGCTTTAGGTGGTTTAGCTGCAGTATTGATATCTGTCGATCCTGTTCAAGAAGCCTGGAGGGCAGGAGGTTTCGATATTCTAATGTCATTATGGCTGATAGTAGTAATGGTATTAGTTATAAGGTTTATTTTAAAAAGATTTGAAAAATCAAAAATCAGAACATACAGCATAGCTGCAATAATAATTTCAGGTATTTTACTTATTAGATTTTCTGCAGAACCAGGCATAGAAGCTATTGAGGCAGTTGACCCTGCTAAAACTGGTTTCTTAGGAGGATTTGGATTACCAATTATATTTTCTTGGATAGTTGGAGCTCTTTTTGCGGGTGGTTTAGCATTTATAGTTGGAAAAGTTGCACTTGGTCTTAGAGCAGATTATTTAGCTATTGCTACTCTTCTTATTTCGGAAATTGTTATTGCAATTATTAAACACGAAGATTGGCTCACAAGAGGAGTTAAAAATGTTATTGGATTAAAAAGACCTGCACCTTATGAAGTAGATCTTCAAACAACTGATTGGTTTATTAAATTAGTTGAAAAGTTTAATGCAGGAAAATTAACTGTAATTGAGAATTTAGCTGATAGACAAGCTGCTTTAAACCAACTTGTTATTGAAGGTTCATCAGTATTTGTAAAACTGTGTTATTCAGGATTATTCTTAGTAGTAGTAATTATTCTTTTAATTTTAACTCAAAAAGCTCTTTATTCTCCTTGGGGAAGAATGATGAGAGCAATTAGAGATAATGAGGAAGCTGCAAATGCAATGGGTAAAAATGTTGTTAAACAACATCTTTTAATTTTTATTTTAGGCTCAGCAATTGTTGGTTTAGCAGGCGCAATGTTGGTTACTCAAGATGGTCTATTTACTCCAGGAAGCTACAGACCCATGAGATATACTTTTTTAATTTGGGTGATGGTAATTGTTGGAGGAAGTGGAAATAATTTTGGAGCAATTTTAGGAGGATTTGTTGTTTGGTTCTTATGGATTGAATCTGCTCCAATAGCTTTATTTTTAATAAACTTTTTTACAGTTGGAATTCCTGCGACAAATGCACTGAAAGCTCATTTAATTGAGAGTGTACCGTACTTTAGATTTTTAATGATGGGATTAGGATTGTTGTTTATAATGAGGTATCGACCCAAAGGTATACTTCCTGAAAAAATAGACATAAAGTAATTTTTATGAATTATATAATATCAGGTGTGCAGTCATTTGGGCTGACGATTATTTACACTTTTAATGAATAAAAATTTATCGTTACTTATTTTAAGTCAGATTTTTGCTTTTACGACTGCTCCAGTCACAGTTTTTTTAAGTGGAATAATTGGTTCAAATTTTAGTCCAACAAATTCTCTAGCTACTCTTCCAATGGCTATATCAGTTGTTGGAATTTCATTGTTTGCTTTATTTGCTGCAAAGTTAATGAGTATAATTGGTCGAAAATTTGGATTTATTTATGCATCAATAGGCACAAGTATAGCGTCCCTTTTAACAGCATACTCAATAATAATTGAAAGCTTCATCTTATATAATTTGGGATGTTTTTTAATTGGTGGAGGTATAGCTTTCAGTCATCAATATCGTTTTGCAGCAGTCGAAGCTGTGGATAAAGACTATGCACCAAAAGCAATTTCTATAATTTTATTAGCAGGTATAGGTTCCGCATTTATCGGTCCAAATATTGCAAATATTTCTAAAGGATTTATTTCAGATCACATGTATGCTGGTTCTTATCTCGCTCTTGCCTTATTAGCTATTTCATCAACAATATTTTTATTTTTTTATCAGGAACCAAAAAAACCATCAAGCAATCAATATAAAACTGGAAGAAGTTTTTTTGAACTTATTTCGCAACCAAGATTCTTACAGGCACTTGTAGCTTCAGCTTTTGCATATGCCGTAATGACTTTTTTAATGACAGCTACTCCTATAAGTATGCATCTTATGGAGAAAATAAGTTTGTCAAAAACAAGTGTTGTTATTCAAATTCATATAGCAGCTATGTTTTTACCTTCTTTAATTACTGGAAATTTAATTAAAAGGTTTGGTCATAGTAAAATTATGTATTTGGGAGTTTTATTGTTTTCAGTCACAATTATTACCAGTTTGTTTGAACAAAATTTTATTAATTATTTGATTGCCCTTATCTTTCTAGGATTAGGATGGAATTTTTTATTTATTTCAGGAACAAGTTTACTTGTTTTGTGCTACAGAGAAGAAGAAAAATTTAGAGCTCAAGGGTATAATGATTTAATAGTTTATTCTATACAAGCAGTAGCTAGTTTATCTGCTGGAGTATTTCTTAGCTTAACTAGTTGGAAAACTATGAATTTAATTTGTCTAATTTTTTTAATTATAATAACTCTTTCCACCATAAGAGCAGATTTGGTAAAAAAAAACCCCAGTAACTAGTTTACTGGGGTTTTTTTAAATTTAATTTATTTAAAACTATCTTTGTTTAGCAGTTTCAAATTTTCCATCTTTGATTTCTTTTTCTAAAAAAGAACCTTCAGCTTCACCAACATCAGTAAAAGTTACTCCAGTGGCACCTTCGTAATCAATTTTTTTACCTTCAGCTAATAAATCTAATGCTTTTTTTAGTTCACCAGGGTAGATTTTTGTTCCAGGTGCATTAGCAACATCCATTACATTGTTTGCAATAGAGGCTCTGTCGGCAGATCCGCCTGCTTGCATTGCTAATACAATTAAAGCAGCCGCATCATAAGACTCACCTGTGTATGGACCTGATGCTTCTACTCCTGCAGCTCCTGCAACTTCACCAAATATACCAGCTCCTTTGCCAGTTGAACCAGGTAAAGATCCAAAAGATTTATCTAAATCACTGCCAATAGCATCAACTATTGATTGACCTATCATACCATCTGATAAAACAAAAGTATCAAACGAACCAGCATCAAGTGAAGCTTCGATTACACCTTTTCCACCTTGGTCTAGATATCCAATTACAGTTAAAGCATCTCCACCAGCTGCTGCAAGTGTAGCAGCCTCAGATGAGTAATCAGCTTTTCCATCTTCATGAGCTGTAACAGTTGTAACAGTTATTCCATGTGCTTCAACTGCTGCTTTATAAACATCAGCTAAACCTTTTCCATAGTCATTATTAGTATATGTAATAGCAACACTGTTAATACCTCTATCTTTAGTAATATCAGCTAAGATCTGACCACCTCTAGCGTCAGAAGGTGCAGTTCTAAAAAAGAAACCTTTATCATCTAGAGTTGTTAAACCTGGAGAGGTTGCAGATGGAGATATCATTACTACACCATTTGGAACCGCAACATTGGTTGCAATTGCACCAGTTACACCAGAACAGTCTGCGCCCATAATAGCTGCTACACCACCTGAAATTAATCCTTCAGCTGCGGCTGTTGCTGCTGCTGAATCTACACATGTTGAATCTGCTCTCATTGGTGTAATTGAAGCTCCACTCAATAAAGATCCAGAGTCTGATGCTTCTTTAAAAGCTAATTCTGCAGAAGCAGCCATAGCTGGAGTTAAAGATTCAATTGGACCTGTAAATCCTAATATGATCCCTATTTTAATTTCCCCACCAACGCCAGTTTTAGAAACTTTTGATTGTTGAGTGGAAAAATAAATAATTGCAGCAACAACAACTACAGCTACTGCAATTAGTAATCCTTTATTTTTTGCCATATTCCCTCTTTATTTGTTAACAATTTATAAAAACCAATTTAAGTATGAATACAATCAATATTCAATGACAAAATTCTCCTATTTTAGATAGCTTAATTGATCCTGATTATCTTATTGAGAAAGGATCCATAGATGGTTCATCCGAGGTGTAGAACCAAGTAGTTTTAACTCTTGTATAGTCTTTAATAGAATCAATGCCGGCTTCCTTTCCATATCCACTATCCTTTATGCCTCCAAATGGAGCAGATGGAGAAATTAGTCTGTAAGTATTTACAAAAGTTATACCTGCTCTAATTGCTTTTGAGACTCTCATTCCTCTTGAAAGATTACTTGTATAAACCCCAGAAGATAATCCATATTGATTATCGTTCATTTTTGAAATTACTTCCTCTTCTGTATCAAATTTCATTACCGATAATACAGGCCCAAATAATTCGTTTTCTGCTACAGGTAGATTGTGATTATCACACTCTATAATTGTTGGTGGAAAGTAATATCCTTTATTTGAAAAAGAATGTCTTTCACCTCCACATTTAATTTTTCCACCTTGATCGACTGTATCTTTAATATTTTTTTCAATTACCTCTAATTGTTTAAAATTACTTAATGGTCCCATCTCTGTTTCTGGATCCATTGGTGCTCCAATTTTGATTTTTGATGCACGTTTTGAAAGTTTATCCAAAAACTCATCATAAATACCCTTTTGAAGATAAAGTCTTGATCCTGCTATACAACTTTGTCCACTTGCACCAAATATTCCAGCTGTAATCCCATTAATTGCATTTTCTTGTTCCGCATCATCAAATACTGCAACTGGACTTTTACCACCTAATTCTAAACTTACTTCTGATAAATTTTCTGCTGAGTTTTTAATTATATGTCTAGCTGTTTCAGGACCACCAGTAAAAGCAACTTTTTCAATTAAGTTGTGAGTAGTTAAACTTTTACCACAAGGGTCTCCAAATCCTGTAATTACATTCACTACTCCTTTGGGGATACCTGTTTTTTCAATTAATTTTGCAAATTCAAATAGAACAGCAGGAGCAAGCTCAGAGGATTTAATTACAATTGTATTACCCATCGCAAGTGCTGGTGCTACTTTAGTTGCAGTTAAAAACATTTGTGAATTCCAGGGAATAATTGCAGCTATAACTCCTATAGGTATTCTTGTTGTTATTGCTTGAACATTTGGTTTATCTATTGGCAAAACTGTTCCCTCAACTTTATCTGCTAAACCAGCATAATAGTCGTAGTATTCTGCTATATAAACTGCTTGCTTTTTTGTTTCTCTGTAGAGTTTACCAGTATCTATTGTTTCTATTTCTCCTAGCATTTCTGCATTCTCTCTCAACTGGTTTCCAATAGCTCTTAAATATTTAGCTCTTTCTCTAGGAAGTAGCTTGGGCCATTCACCCTCGAATGCTTTTTGAGCAGCTTTGACTGCATTATCAACATCTTTAGCACTTGCTTCTGGAACAACTGCCCATGGCTCATTGTGTTCTGGATTTAGAGTTTCAAATGTTCTTTTACTTTCAGAATCAACCCATTCACCATTTATAAACATTTTATATTGTTTAAGTTTAGTCATCTGGTCCAATAAAATTTTTGATCGTTAAATTTACATCATCAGCACACTCAATACCACAAAGATGTTTTCCATCTTTAATGATCTTTAATTGACTTTTAGAGATTAAAGTATTTAATTCTTGGGACATTTTTACAGTTGAGCCAATGTCGTATTCACCTGTCATAACTAAAGTATTAGCTTCAATTTTATTAAAATCTTCATCATTTTTATGATTAACAAATAGCTCGTAAACCTTTAGAAAATCATTCATGTTATTTGCAGACAAAATTGAACTTATTTTTTCATATATTTTTGGATTATTTTCTAAATATTTATCAGTAAACCATCTCTTTAAAGCTTGCTTTGAAAGTTTTAATTCTTGTTTTGCTTGTTCAAACCTTTGATTAACAATTTTTTGTTGTCCCTCAGTTCGTTTATAAATAGAACACAAAAGAGTTAATGTCTGTAAACGTTCATTATGTTTCGTTGCAAAATTACGTGCAATTAAAGACCCTATAGAGAAACCTACAAGATGTATTTTTTTTATATTAAGATGGTCCAAAAGCTCAATTAGTTGGTAAGAAAAATCATCAAAACTAATTACCTCTTTTTCTAATGAAGATTTTCCATGACCTAAAATATCATAAGCAAGAGTTGAATGATAATTAAAAAATTCAAGTTGAGGCTGCCATATTTCGTGAGTAAGACCTACACCATGAATAAACACTATTGGTACTTCTTGATCTTTTTTATTGAATAAGTAATAGGTTCCTGAGACAGTAGTTCCTGTTATCATCAAGAATTATTTTGGCTCAATGCCCATTTCTTTCATGTCTTGATATCTGTCACCAGTTCTTGCATGCGCTCTACCACTTGATGCCCCACCAATTGCAATAACCACTTCATCATCGAAGGGTGCATCATGAATAGTAAATTCATGAGTCAGGTAATATGGTCTCAATCCAGAATCTGTTTTATGCATCATAGGAATCGAAATCTTTGATCCAGCAGGTCCCCTTGTATTTGTAAAACTTAAATAGGAAGTTCCACCAACAGCATCTCTAAATTTATTACCAAACCTTAAAGTATGAATAAAAGCTGAAGCATGCTCTATTTCACCATTCAATCCAACTACACCTGCCTTGCCATATGCCAATATTTTTTCAGGTGATCCTATTTCTTTTATCAATTCCGGAACAAGTAAATCACCTAGCTTTGGTGCAAGGTCTAAAATAGTTGGCCTGAGATCTTCAACAAAACCCTGACCATGCCATGGATTTTTAAACACTGCTGCTACTGATACCATTAAAACTGGTTCTTTCGCTTCTTTACCACCTTCAATAAAAGTTTTGTCTACAAATTTTGTAAATTTTCTTAATTCTAATTTCATTTTTTTACTCTATGTTTGAAACTATCTCTTCTAAAACTGTATAATGCTTTTGGATCTACATCAACATCTATCACAGATGGCTTACTTGATTTAATTGCTGCTCTTACAGCTTCACTAATCTCAGAAATTTTTTTAACTTTAAAACCTTTTGCACCATATAGTTCCGCAACCTTATCAAAGGATGGACTGGTAATATCCGCACCTAAATATCTTTTTCCAAAAAAATCTTTTTGATAAGCTTTTTCTGCACCCCAGCTTTTATTGTTCATCACAATAGTTGTTGTATTAATTCCATATTCAACAGCAGTACTTAATTCAGATATTGTCATGCCAAAACCCCCATCACCCATGAGACTAACAACCGTTTTTTTAGGCTTTGCAACTTTAACTCCAAGACCACATGCAAAAGAAAAACCAACTAAACCGAAGTCCAATGGAGTAAATAATGAAGGAGGATCATAATATTCTAAAGCATCTGTAGCCTGCAAACATAATGTTCCAGCATCTAGAGTAATTGCTGAGTTTCTTGGAAGCACTTTTCTTAATTGATTAAATAGTCCTTTTGGCTGTATGGGAAAATTTGGACCCAAATTTTCTTTATTTCTTTTTATCAAATATTCTTTTCTCTCTTTTAAATAAGAGTTAGTCCAATCTCTAACATTTAATTTAATTTTCTCTTTTTTAATCTCTTCGTAAAGTTGTTTAGTTGCAGTCGCAGCATCTGCGTGTATCTTTACTTTTACAGGAAAATATTTTCCAAGCATTGTTTTTTCTAGTTCAATTTGAATTATTTTTGCTTCTTTATTTATATTTTCATAGGAGTAAAAAGTTGAATTAAATCCTAAACGAGTTCCAATTGCTAAAATTACATCTGCATTTTTAACTAATCTTGAGGCTACAGGATTTCCTCTAGGACCCATTTGTCCCGCATTTAATTTATGACCAAAAGGAATTGCATCTCCATGACCCGCTGCTGTAACAATAGGTATATTGCATAGCTCAGCTAATTTTATTACCTCTTTGTATTTAGAATTATATTTAATTCCTGCACCAACAATAATTACTGAACATTTTGAAGATCCAATTAATTTTGCAGCATTTTTAATATTTTCTTTATTTCCTTTTTGTTTGCTCTCATTTTCGAACGATGGTTTTTTAACATTGATATTATACTTGTTTGAAGCTGCTAAAATATTCCTTGGTAAATTTACACAAACAGGTCCTCTTCTAGGTTTCATTGCCAAACTAAAAGCATCGCTCATAATTTTTGGAATTATTTTTGAATTTTTTATAGTCCAAGTTTTTTTTGTAATAGGTGTAAACAAAGACTGTTGATCTAAACCTTGGAAAGCATCTTCCATTTTATCTTTAGTTGAATACGAACCTGCAATTGCAACAACTGGAGAAAAGGCTGCTTTTGCTTGAGCAACGCCTGTAACTAAATTAGTAGCGCCAGGTCCGTTTTGGCCTGCAATAATTACCCCAGGTCTATTGGATGCTCTTGCATAACCATCAGCCATATGGGTTCCAGTTCTTTCATCTCTGACACCAATAAATTTTATATTTTTTTCATGATAGAGAGCATCAAACATTTCCATTGTTGCTGAACCAATAAGTCCAAAAACATGTTTTACTCTCTCTTTTTTTAATGATTGAACAGCAGCTTGTCCGCCGCTAATTCTTTTTCGTTTTTTATTCACGAAACTTTTTTTACTTCAGTATCAAAATCATCTTGGAAGTGAGGCATAACTTTCTCTGTGAAAAGTTTTATACTTTTCATACAATCTTTATGCTTTACACCTGGAAAATTAGACCAAACTTGTAAATTTTGTAAATTCAGTTCAGATTTTAATTCATGAATTTTATCAATCACATATTCTGGTGTTCCAAATAACATGTTTCTTTTATGTAAAAATTCATAATTTAATAAATCTAATTTCCCTTTTGTCTCTGGTAATTCTTCACCTGGATCCATATGGTTTCCTAAACCTCTCCAATGGCAAACCCACCTCATATAATTTACCATATGTTCACCAGCCTTCTCTTTTGCTTCTTCCATCGTATCTGCAACGAACATATCTCTTACAAGCGAAACACCTTCGCCAAGTGGTATATTTTTCTTTGTTACCTCTGATCTTTTATTTTTATAAGCTTCAAATTTTGGCTTCAAAGCTTTTACAGTTGGTATCCACATGATAACATTGATGTTATTTTCAGCGGCCCACTCAATCGATCTAATTCCATCAACCACTTGATGAATTGGAGGATGTGGCTGTTGATATGGCTGTGGAACAACACTAATTTTTTTCATAGTACTGTCTTCCATATTCATAAATTCTTCACTAGGAGGACTCATATCATGCTGCCAGACATAATTTGGCGAAGGATAAGTATAAAATTCTCCTTGATGACTGAAAAATTTTTCACTCCATGCTTTTTTTAATACTTCTAAAGTTTCAGCAAATAATCTGAAATTTTTAGCCTGATCTTTTAAATCAGCCTCTTTGTTTAAATTTATTGCTTCTCTACCATATATTCCTCTTGCTACACCTACCTCAACTCTTCCTTTTGAAAGTTGGTCTAATGTTGCAATATCTTCTGCTAATCTTATTGGATTATGGAAAGTAATAACGTTTGCAGCCTGACCTATTCTAATATTTTTCGTTCTAGCAGCTGCATCTGCACCCATCATCAATGGATTAGTACAAGACTCCATTCCTTCATGATTGAAGTGATGCTCTGTAAACCAAATTGAATTCCATTTATTTTGATCACAGTATTCTGTGATTTCTTTAGTTTCATCTAACAACTGATGGTAAGGTTTGTGTGTCCAGTTTGTGGTATTACAAAAATAACCAAATTTCATAAAGCCTCCTTTAAAAGTTAATTTAAAGACGACCGATCCCACTTTCGTAAATCTATGAATTTATCGACGAGTTATGTATCGCTTTATCTCTAAACTTTATAATTACTAACGCTGATATTCAATAAATTTCTTTAAAGATTTATTAAGAAATTTCTCATAAATTTCACCATTATTTTTGAATTTACTTCCATTTAAAAATGATTGGTTCATTTTGAAATCATAGGAAGGTTCAAAGAAAAAAGGAACAGATAGTCTCTTACTTTTATTCCATAAAACTCTGTGATTTGTTGCTTTAAATTTACCTTTGCTTAGAAACTCTAATGCTCTTCCCGTATTTACTACTAAAGCATTTTTGTTGAATGGTACATCATACCATTTTTTGTTTTTTCTATTTTGTACCTGCAATCCACCTTTTCTATCTTGATAGAGAACTGTAAATATTCCACTATCAACATGCGTTTCACACCCAAGAGCGACCCCATCTTGTTTTGATATTTCCACTGGTTTTGTTTGGTTAGGGTAATAATTAAATCTTAATGTACTTAATGTTTTTAATCTTGAAAAAGCTTTACCAGAAATATCAGGATTTTTTTTATTAAGTTTTATTACACTTTTAAACAATGTTTCACTCAATCTATAAATGTTATCAAAATATTTATTTAAAATGCTAATTGAGCTTTTATTTAAACATTTTCCCAGATTAAGATGCTCTATGTATTGATTGTTTAGATTTGACGAATATTTTTTAGTTACTTTTAAATCACCTATATCTAAACCTTCTTTACCATTAACGTCATTTGGAAAGTATCCTCTATAAAGATTTTTATTTTTTTTATTCCATTTTTTTGGTGATAATTTCCTCTTTTTGCTATCTGGTAAATTAAAAAATTTATTGCCAACTCCACATGTTTTTTTAATTACTTTTAAATTAATTCCATGACCTGTAATTTGAAAAAAACCAACTTTGATACAAGCTTTTTCAATTTCTTTAATTGTTTTAAATGCTCTCTGAGTTTCAAAATTATTTTTAATTAGTGAAGATATATCGATGGTTGGTATATATGTTTTAGTCATCTTCTTACTGGTGTTTCTGTTGCAATATATTGATCTCTAGCTTTTTCTCTAAAGTAAATATAAATTCCAGCAGCTATTATACAAGCAACTCCGAAAAATGTTCTACCAGATGGAATTTCATTAAATAAAAAATATCCAGGTATCATAGACATTATAATTAACGAATATTCAAACAGAGAAACTACAGAAGGAGAAGCAACAATGTATGCTGAAAATATGCAAAGAAAAGCAATAGAGGCAACAAAACCAAAAAATAAGATAAATTTCCAAGTATATTCAATATTTGAAAACCATTCTCTAAAAATAAACTGCGTAGTTGGATCAAAGTCTGAGTTATTTAATTGTCCATTTCCCATGAACAAATAAATCAGACCACATAAAATTAGGGCTATTAAATAAAAATAAAATAATTGAGTATTCACATCATCTTTATCTGACGTATATTTAGTTATAGTCATTGATGCAGCATAAAAAAATGCACATAATACTGGAAGCAAACTTTTGTATTCAAAGTCAGAAAAGTTTGGGTCTAATACAATAAAAACTCCTATGAAACCAAATACAATTGCTGACCATCTTCTTATTCCAATAAATTCTTTCAAAAAAAATTTAGCAAAAATAGATACAAAAAAAGGACAAGAAAAAAATAAGGCATTTGCAGTTGCTAGTGGCATGTAAGTAAGAGAAATAAAGAAAGCTGAAAACGCTAAAAAGTGAAGAACCACTCTAATAATTGTCCAAACAGGATAGTAAGTTTTTAGTGAAACTTTCTGTTTTCTAAATTTTATGTAACTAAAAAGTAAAATAGCTGCAACGAAATATCTTCCAAAAAAAATTTCATAAAGAGAGGCTTTCTCAAAAATATATTTAATTAAAGAGTCCTGCATCGCAAATAATGTCATTGCAATGATTATTAAAATAATACCTTTAGAATTATTATCTTTTGTCATTTATCTAAGAGGTTTTTCTGTAGCTAAAGATTGGTTTTGTGCTTTCTCACGTATAAAAATATAAACACCACTTGATACGATAATTAAAATTCCAATCACTGTATTTAATGAGGGTATTTCATCAAAATATAACCATCCTACAAGCGGTGACCAAAATAATATTGAATATTCGAAAGGTGAAACAACAGCTGGAGAAGCAATACTGTAAGCAGTAAATAAAAAAAGAAATGCAAGAGTTGCTGTTACTCCAGTTGCAGTCATTAATAGAATATTAGAGTTAAAATCAACAAACCATTCCCTGAATATAAATTGAGAAGCTGGATGATCCGAATTGTTATATTGACCATCACCAATTATAAAATAAAAAATTATACTTATAATTATTGCGCCAATATAAAATGTAAATGTTTGAGTATAAACACTATCCTTATCAGATGTTTTTTTTATTATTATCATAGATAATGAGTAACAAAGCGCACATAAAATAGGTAATAAGCTTAAATAGTTAAAATTACTAAAATCAGGATTTAATGTTACATAAACTCCAATAAATCCCACAACTACAGCAGACCATCTTCTCAATCCTATTTCTTCTTTTAAAAAAAAATGAGCGAATATTGTAATTAAAAATGGAGTAACAAAAAATAAAGCTGTTGCAGTACCAAGTGGTAATACAGTCAAAGAAACATAAAAAGAACTAAAACCAAAGAAAAAAAGAATTACTCTGGTAAAAGTTAAAAGAGGATATTTGCTTTTAAATACTATTGGTTTTTTTGTAATTATTAAAAATAATAAAATAAGCACAAAACTTACTACAGTTCTTATTAGGTAAATTTCATAAAGAGAAACAAAATTATAAATATGCTTCATAATTCCGTCCTGGACAGAAAAAACCATCATGGCTATCAATATGAAGACTATTCCTTTAGGATTATTGTTTTGAGTCCTCATTTACGCTCTATATCAAAAAAGAATATGTTTTTAAATTTATTAAATTTATGTCATATTTAATTTATGATTTCAGAAGAAGATAAAATAATGATGGAAACCCTTTATTGGTGGGGTATTCCAACTTTATTTAGATGCAAAAATGATCCAGACCCTAAAAATTGTGACATTGCATTAGTCGGTGTTCCTCATAGCACAGGAAATGGTACCACTGAAAGAGATCAACACTTAGGTCCAAGAGCAGTTAGAAATATTTCTGCAATGCTTAGACGATCTCACTTTGATTACAAAATTGATCCTTGGAAGGAAAATAAAATTCACGACTTGGGAGATGTTCCATTTCCTGAAGCTAATGATAATGAAAAATGTATAGAGAGAATTTCAGCTTTTTATGATCATATAGAGCAAGCAGAAAAACCAGTTGTTTCAATTGGTGGAGATCACTCAGTAACAGGAGGAATTGTTCAAAGTTTAGCAAAAAAAAATTCAAAATTAACTAAAGGAAAAAAAATTACATTTCTTCATTTTGATGCCCATACAGATTGTTTTGAAAAATTAGATCATTTTTTGGGAGCAAAAAAATCAGCAGCACATTGGGCCTCTTATTTAGTTAAACAAGGAAATGTTGATCCACATACAAGTACTCAGATAGGTATAAGAGGAAATCCAAGAACATTAGATTGGTTACAGGCGAGTTACGATATTGGTTATCAAGTAATTACAATGGATGAATATAGAGAATGGGGTCATGAAAAATGTGTGAAAATGATTTTAGATAGACTAGGTGACAATCCAATTTATGTTACTTTCGATTTAGATTGTTTAGATCCAACAGTTGCACCTGGGGTAGCAAACATAGAACCTGCGTATAAAGGATTTAATATGGATGAAGCACGAAAACTTATTCAATGTTTAAAAGGAAAAAATGTAATTGGTGGAGATGTTGCTTGTTTAATGCCAACAAAAGATAGTCCAAATCAAATTACAGCAATGGTTGCAGCTTCTATAATGTTTGAAATAATTTGTTTAATTTCAGTTTATCGTAACAAATAATTTTAATTTAAAATAAATTCGGATGCTCTTTCTGCAATCATTAATGTTGGAGCATTTAGGTTTCCACTTGTAATTTCTGGCATGACAGAAGCATCCACTACTCTTAAATTTTCTACACCATAAACTTTTAGCTTTTGGTCAACTACAGCCATATTATCTACTCCCATTTTTAATGTACAAGATGGATGATAAGCAGTTTCAGCTTTAGATCTGATGTATTCTTCGAATACCTCATTAGTCTGGGCATGTTCTCCTGGTCCAATTTCTTTTCCCGCATATGGTTTTAATGAATCTTGTCCCAAAATTTTTCTAGCTACATGAATACATTCTATAGTTTGCTTTAAATCATCTTCATGTTCTAGATAATTAAATTGAATTTTTGGATAATCATAAGGGTTTGAGCTATTTAAAGTTATATGACCTCTACTTTTGGGATGGTTTGGACTTGCATGTAACTGGTAACCATGTCTATCTGGATCAACTAATCCGTGATCAATTACAAAAGCAGGAAAAAAATGAAATTGAATATTTGGATATTCTCTTTCTGGAGATGATTTACAAAATCCTCCAGCTTCTAAGAAAGAAGTAGAACAAGGACCGCTTTTATTCAAAAACCATTGAATTCCAATTCTAATCATATTTAACTTATTAACGTATGAGTATAAGGTGTCTTTAGTTTTGCATTCTTGCTGAACATATGTTTCCAAGTGATCCTGCAAGTTTTTTCCAACACCTTCTAAGTCTTGTACAACATTAATACCCTTATCTTTTAAATGCTGGCTTGGACCAATTCCAGAAAGCATTAGTAATTGTGGTGAATTAATTGCACCTCCACTTAAAATTACTTCTTTATTGGCATAAATCTTTTCGACTTTATTTTTTATTTTTACTTCAATTCCAATTGCTTTTTTTCCATCAAAAATAATTCTTTCAACAAAAGCTTCTGTAAATACTTTTAAATTTTTTCTTTTTTTAGCAGGATTTAAATAATACTTAGATACACTTGCTCTTTCTCCCTTATGAATAGTAACATCGTACATTCCAAAACCTTCTTGTTCTTTACCATTCATGTCATTGTTTATTTTGTAACCAGCCTCACCAGCGGAGTCTACAAAAGCTTTGAATAAAGGATTTTTATTTTTAGATTGGTTTACTGGCAATATTCCGCTACCTCCTCGATATTCATTTTCTCCTTGTGACCATGTTTCAATTTTTTTGAAATAGGGAAGAACTTTTTCATAAGACCAATCATCCAATCCAAAAGATGCCCATCTTTGATAATCATTTGGATTTCCTCTGACAAATACCATTCCATTATGAGCAGAGCACCCACCAATCATTTTTCCTCTTGGACAAAATAATCTTCTATTATGTAGATAAGGTTCTGGTTCTGAATAATATTTGTAATTATATTTTGGATCATGCATTGTATATAAAATTGCAAGTGGCATGTTAACCTTCCAAATATCACTGGGTTTCCCAGCTTCAAATATTGCTACATTGTTTTGATCATTTTCTGTCAATCGGTTTGCAAGCACACAGCCTGCACTTCCAGCACCAATTATTAAATAGTCAAAATTCATATAAGTTTTGAACTTAACAACTTTTCATAGTCATGAATAGATTTCATTTTAATGTCAGTTCTTTTAGCAGCTTCGTCAAATTTTCGGAGTAGAATTGATGGCTTAAAGTAAGATTTATTCTTAAACTTTTCACTTTCTTTATCATTTAGAACTCCTCCTTGTAACTTGAGGCTTATTTTTGACGCATCAGATAAAAAATCAAAATATTTTTTATCTCTAGCTAAATAACGTTTAGCCAAAACATGATATTTAATTGGCTCAACAATTTTTTGTCCAAAAAATTTTTTTAGATATTGATATCCAATATTTTCATGATCTCCGTCTAATTTATTTTTAACTAATTCTTCAGGATCTTCTAAAAGAAAATGACCATAGTCATGAAGCAAACATGCGCAAATTAAATCATCATTGCATTTAGCTTTTTCAGCTAGCATGGCAGACTGAATCATATGCTCTGACATAGTTACTTTCTCTCCTATGTACAAAGATTTATTATTTATAAAATTTGAAATGATTTTATAAATTATCTTCATTTATTATTGCGGATGATCCCCTTCAACAGCTATACGATCCATTACTCTTTCAAAACCAAGACCTTTATTTGGATAAAAATCAGCAATAGCATAATGCTGAACACTTCTATTATCCCAAATAGCTATTGCATTTTCGGTCCATTTAAATCTACAAGTAAGATCTAATCTTGCCTGATGTTCAAATAAATAATTTAATATCTCTTTACTTTCTTCTTTGTCCATACCAATAATTTCTTTTGTGTAAGTCCAATTTACAAAAAGAATTTTTTTACCTGTTTCTGGATGAGTTCTTAAAATTGGATGAGTATTTGAATATTCATCCATATTTCCATTACTTTGCATTGCTTTATATTTATCAAGGAAAAACCCACCTCCTAATGAGGAATGAACTGCTTTTTTATTTTTGATTTTATTTTTTATCTCTTCTTCTAGGGTCTCCCATGCAAGTTCCATGTTTGAGAAAACAGTATCTCCTCCAACTGGTGGAATTTTAATTGATTTTAAAATTACAGCTTTAGTTGGTTTTTTGTTATAACTAACATCTGAATGCCAACCCTCTCCCCATTGTGTTTTTTCTTCAGGCTTTTTTATTATTCTTATTATTTCGGGGAATTCACTTAAACCTCTTACATAAGCATGTGTTTCTAATGGTCCAAATTTTGAAGCTAAAGCAACATGTTGTTCTGAAGTCAAAGGTTGATTTCGAAAAAATATAACTTTGTGTTCTAATAATAGGTTATTTATTGTTTTAAAATTTTCATCTGAAACGTCAGTCAAATCAATTCCACTTATTTCAGCACCTAATGCTCCTGATAATAATTTTACATCAATCATTTTTTAAGTTTTCCAATAATGGATAAATTATCAGAATTAAATTCATTTTTATTTTCATTTATAAAGTTATCCATAATTTTAATTTTTTCATCTTCAAATTCGGTAACTTTTCTTTTACTAAGATCAATATAAAGCGCTAACATTTCAATAGTTGCTGATAATTTTTTTGATGATTTTTCAATCATTTCCATCTTGAAATGTAATCTCTTTTTATCATGATCAAAGAAGGTTAAAACAATTTCTACTTCATCTCCCTCTTTAACTTCACCATCATATGTAGTGCGAGTTTCAACAACCATTGTACTTCTTTGTGTATCCTTTGCAGATTTTTCACCCATCTTAAATTTTTCTAGAATGATCTCCCAAGTCTGATCAAAAACTAAGACATAGTAAGCCATGTTCATATGATTATTATAATCAGTCCATTCTTTTTTGATTTTTTGGTTTGTTATGTGAAAAGACATTTTTTTATTCCCTCGTCCTTTTTATAATAGTATAAATCTTACTTAAAATGAACAACAAGGTATTCATATCATGTGCTGTGACTGGGTCAGGAGATACCGCAAGCAAGCATCCAGATTTACCAAAAACTCCAGAACAAATTGCTAAAGCATCAATTGAAGCTGCAAAAGCAGGAGCTGCTATTGCTCATATTCATGTGAGGGAGGAAGACGGAACTCCAAGTAGAAGATTAGAGTTATATAAAGAGGTTGTAGATAGAGTTCGTTCAAGTGATACAGATGTGATTTTGAATTTAACAACTGGTATGGGTGGAGATTTAGATATTGGTCAAGGCAAAGACCCATTGGAGTTTGGACCAATGACTGATATGGCAAATGTTATGGAAAGAATTGCAAATGCTGAGCAATTTTTACCAGAGATTTGCACTTTAGATTGTGGAACTTTAAACTTTGGAGATAGTTCTGTTATAACCGTTAATACTCCAAACGATTTAAGAAAAGCTGCAAAAAGATTAAAAGAAATTAAAGTAAAACCCGAAATTGAGGCTTTTGATTTAGGCAATATGTGGTTTGGTGCACAGCTATATAAAGAAGGATTGTTGGATGATCCGCCTATGTTTCAAATGTGTTTAGGAATTCCTTGGGGTGCACCAGCTACTCCATTGGCAATGCAAGCTATGAAAGATATTATGCCAAAAGAAGGCGTGTGGTCAGGTTTTGCAATTTCAAAAAATGAGATGCCATTTGTAGCACAAACAGTAATTATGGGCGGTAATCCTAGAGTAGGTTTAGAAGATAATTTGTATTTATCTAAAGGAAAACTGGCAACAAATGCCCAATTAGTTGAAAAGGCAATTAGAATTGTTGAAGATCTAGGTGTATCAACAATGACACCCGCAGAAACAAGAGAGAAGTTAAAACTTGTTAAACACAAGTAATGCAAAATATTAAAAAAGTTGCAATAATTGGAACTGGGGTAATTGGGGCAGGGTGGATCATACGTTGTTTGGCCCATAACAAAATTGTTTATGCATTTGATAAAGATATTAAGTTAAAAAAAAAATTATTATCTGAAATAAAAAGAACTTGGCCATTTGTAAAAAAACTATTTAATAAAAAAAAATTAAATCTAAAAAATTTTCATTTTTTTACCTCAATAGAACAAACATTAAAAGATGCAGATTTTATTCAGGAATGTGCAACTGAAAATTATTCTTTAAAAACTAAATTGATTAGCACTATTGGAAAATATGCAAAATCTAATTCAATAATTGCTTCAAGCTCATCGGGTTTGTTGCCAACTAGAATTTATTCAAAATGTAAAAATCCAGAGAGAGGAATAATTGGACATCCATTCAATCCTGTATATTTATTGCCTGCTGTAGAAATTGTTCCAGGTAAGAAAACTTCAAAAAACAATTTAGATTTAGCTAAAAAATTTTACAAATCAATTTCTATGAATCCAATTATGGTTAAAAATGAATTACCTGGATATTTGTCTGACAGATTACAAGAAGCTTTATGGAGAGAAGGCCTGCATATTATTAATGAGGGATATGCAACTACGGAGGAATTAGATAGAGCAATTGAAGATGGCCCAGGATTAAGATGGTCTTTGATGGGTACATTTTTAACCTTTCACCTTGCAGGAGGAAAAACGGGAATGAAACATATGTTGGAACAATTTGGACCTGCTTTAAAATTACCATGGACTAAATTAAAGGCCCCTAAGCTATCAAAAAAATTATGTTCTAGATTGATTTCAGGAACAGCAAAACAGGCTAAAGGTAAATCGGTTGCAATAATATCTAATATAAGAGACCAATATTTGGTTGATATTCAAAAGTTAAGAAAGAAATACCAAAAAAAACTTAGGTAAATTAATCATTTCTTTCTGTGTGACCATCTACAGAAATTACTTGTCCTGAAACCTTATTGGAGTCGTCTGAAATCAAAAATGCGCACATTTTCCCTATATCTTCTTCAAGAATCCACTTTTTCATTGAACTCATTGAAATAAAATCTTTCTCAATTTTTTTTGACGAAACTTTTGTAAATTTTGCTTTATCTCTTATCACTCTTTTCATTCTTTCGCCTTTAATTGAACCAGGGCATACTGCATTAACTCTTATATTGTATTTTCCAAGTTCCATTGCGAGAGTTTTGGTAATTCCTATAATTGCCCATTTACTTGCTGCATAAGGTGATCTTAAAGGAAAACCAAGTATTCCAGCAGTTGATGAAATATTTATTATTGATCCATTTCTAGACTTTTTAATCAAAGGTATAACCTTCTTAGTAAAATAAAAATGACTATTAACATCTACTTGAATAGTTTTTTCCCAGTCTTTAGATTTTAATTTCTCTAAAGATCCAGTTGGTCCAGCGACACCAACGTTGTTTATCAAAGCATCAATTTTTTTCGTTTTTTTACTTATTTTTTTAAATAGATCTAATACTTGGCTTTCGTCAGAAGCATCACAATTATATTTAAACAGCCTTTTATTTATAAGAGGATTTTTGTTTAATTTATTTAGGGATTTATTATCAATATCGCAAAGGTAAACATATGCTCCACGAGAAAGACAAACCTTAGCTGTTGCTAAACCTATTCCAGATGCACCTGCAGAAATAATAATTTTTTTATTTTTTAATGATTTGTTAACCATTAATTATGATTTTGTTAATGATGTCTGTAATTCTTTATTAGATATATAACCTTTAACATTTCCACTTTTATCAACCACTTCACAATTAGAATTCGAGCATACAATTTGAGGTAAAAATTCCTCAATAAATTGATCTTCATTAACTTTTATTAAATTAGATTTATCTATATCATTAGACTCATTAACACTCTTCATTATAATTTTAGCTTTAATTACTTTTGCTCTATTAACATCTTTAACAAATGCCTTAACATAATCATCAGCCGGATTCATTATAATGTCTACTGGTGTTCCAACTTGAACAAGTTTACCAGCATTTAATATTCCAATGTGATCACCAAGTCTTAAAGACTCATCTAAATCATGAGTAATAAATACAATTGTTTTTTTTAATTCTGATTGAAGATCAAGTAGTTGTTTTTGCATATCACTTCTAATTAAAGGATCTAAAGCACTAAAAGCTTCATCCATTAACATGATATCACTATCAGTAGCAAGTGCTCTTGCTAAACCAACTCTTTGTTGCATTCCCCCTGATAATTGATTAGGGAATTGATTTTCAAAACCACTTAAACCAACCGCTTCAATTTTTTCCATTGCGGTCTTGTTTATTTCTTCCAATGGTTTCCCTTGCATTTCTAATCCATACCCAACATTTTGAATAACCGTTTTATGTGGAAATAAACCAAACCTTTGAAAAACCATACTCATCTTGTGTCTTCTAAAATCTATTAATTGTTCTTTGTTGAAAGACATAACATTATTTCCTTCAACGATTATTTCACCGTCAGTAGGATCGATTAATCTATTTAAATGTCTAATTAGAGTTGATTTTCCTGAGCCAGATAAACCCATGCAAACAAAAGTTTCACCTTCTTCTATTTTTAATGAAACATTATCAAGACCAACTGTATGACCAGTTTGTTCTAATACCTCCTCTTTATTTGCACCGTCCTTTACCATTGGCATAACTGACAGAGGATTGTTACCAAAGATTTTATAAACATTATTAATCTCAATTTTAGACATTATTTACCTTTCTTTGTATTTGGCGCTGTTCTTTCTTGTAGTGTTTCCCCATAAGATTGAGTTATCCTATCAAGAACTATAGCCAAAAGTACAATTGCAATTCCTGCTTCAGCAGCCCTTCCTACATTTAATTGTTGAAGACCAAGTAAAACTTCATCTCCTAAACCTCTAGTACCTATCATAGATGCAATTACAACCATGGCTAATGCCATCATTGTACACTGATTAATTCCTTGCATAATATTTGGCAAAGCTAATGGCATTTGTACACCCCAAAGCTTTTGTTTTTTACTTGCACCAAATGCATCTGCAGCTTCAATAACCTCAGTATCAACAAGCCTAATTCCTAAATCTGTTAGTCTAACTAGAGGAGGAACCGCATAAATAAATGTGGCTATAATTGCTGGAACAGCACCTAAGCCAAATAACATAATACCTGGAATTAGGTAACAGAAACTTGGAATAGTTTGCATTAAATCTAAAACTGGCAAAATTACATTTCTTGTTCTTACGCTTCTTGCCATTGCTATTCCCAATGGAATGCCTGCAATAACACAAAGAAATATTCCAATTAACATTATCGCAGTTGTTTCAATTGCTTTTTGCCAAAATATTGGGTGAAGAAATCCTATAAAAAAAGTACAAAATCCTACAAATACTGTTGTTCCAACTTTTCTACCACTTGCAAAATAAGTTAGAACTACCACACCAAGTATAACCAATGGCCATGGAGCTTGAATTAAAAAGTTTTTTACTAACATCAACATATACAAAAGAACATTATTAATAGCTTCAAATATGTATCCATATTTTTCATTAAGTGTTTTAAAACCAACGTTGATCCAATTCATTAATGGTAAATCTAACCACTTTGGCCATTTACCTCCTAACCAAGAAAAATCGTTTAATAATTCTCCAATATTATCTGGTTTTCTTTTTGATTGAGAATAGCTGGTTATTAATAACCATACAAAAATAACCAACAAACCAATATTAAAAATTATTTTTTTATTTTTCTTTAATGCTTCCATAATTTATTTTTTACTTACAGAAAGAGCCCCGAAGGGCTCTTTCATAATTATTTAATATATTGGATTATAGAGCGGCGCTAACTTTTTTAGCAACGTCTGCTGGCACCCAATCTTTCCACATGCTTTCATTTTTTAAGAAGTGCATCGCGGTAAGTTCCATATCACCATCTGACTCATCTTCATAAAAAGCTAACATTTTGTTAACTGTAGCTGTTGGTATAGTATATTTCTTTAAGAAATCAGTTTCTTTAGGATTAGCTTTCGCCCAATCAGTTAAAACAGATTTTGTCAAAGCCATATCTCTATATTCACATGCGCAGCTTTTCTTGTAAGCATCTGGTCCGTTTGCTTTAATATCTTCAACAACAGCGGACATAGAATTCCAACAATCAGAATCAAATTTTGGTTCTGAAAGTCTAACAAGGTCAACTTTACCCATTAGACCAGTTGGTGCCCAGTAATATGTAAAGATTGGTTTTTTCTTAGCAAAAGCTCCTGCAATAGCAGCATCTAATGCTCCACCTGAACCCGGGTCAAAGTTAGTATAGTACTTATCTAAACCGTACTCTATTTGTTTAACCAAGTTAACAGTGTAACAAGTCCAACCTGAAATACAGCTAGTCATTCTTCCTTTTGAAGGATCTTCTGGATCTTTAAATAAAGCTGCAATTTTTGGATCTTTCATATCATCAACTGATTTCAAATTGTATTTATCAGCTGTTGTTTTATCTACATAGAATGCTTGTTGAGAGTCTGGTGTGTTAACTCCAATATTAATAATAGTACCAGCCTTTTCATGTGGCTCGTAATTAGCAATAATGTTGTCATACCAAACTTCAGTAATAACATCTAATTGACCGTCGTAATGAGCAGCCATTATTGGGGTAGTACTTCCCTTAGTTACAGAAACTTCACACCCGTATCCTTTTTCAAGAATAAAAGTGGTAATTGCTGTATGGATGTTAGCACTACTCCAGTCAAAATCTCCCAATCTTGCCTTACAATCACCAGCGTTTGCATTACTTACAATCAAAGATGACAGAAGGAAAATTGAGATTGTTAATCTCTTTAAAAACTTCATTAAATTATCTCCTTAAGGTTAAGTTTTAATACCGAGATTTAATAATGAATGTAGATAAAAAACAAGCTTTGAATTATTAATACAACTATTAATTGAGTTGATTTGATTACTCTTTTATATAAAAATTAAGTGTGAGCTTAATTTCTAAACTAGAAAAAAATTCAACGTATTTAAAAGTTATTTGGAATGATGGTGAAGAGAGTAAGTTTAACTACCTTTGGCTAAGAGATAATTGTCCAACTGCTCATGATAAAGATTCAAGACATAGAATGTTTAATATTCTGGAAGTATCACAAAACATTAATCCCACAAAATATTCTATAAGTTCAGATGGAAAATTAGAAATTGAATGGAGCGAAGGAGACCATACAAGCTATTATGATCCAAAATGGTTAAGAGAAAATTGTTATACTTTAAAAAATAAGCAAAAATATGTCTCACCTTATAAGCTTTGGGATAGTTCTTTAGAAAATAACTTAAAATCTATTCATATTGATCATGATGAAATTATAAATTCTGATGATGGTTTGATTAAATGGTTAGAGCTTTTACATTATACTGGAATAGCTATTGTTAAAAATGCTCCAGTAGAAAAAAATTCTGCATTAAAAGTTTTAAACTGTATAAGTCACACTAGAGAAACTTTTTTTAAAACACCTTTTGAAGTAATTAATATTCCAAAACCAAATAATTCTGCATATACAGCTCATGCTTTAAGAAATCATATGGATTTGCCTTGGTTTGAAAATCCACCTGGTTATCAATTTTTACACTGTTTAATAAATTCAGCGAAGGGTGGCGACTCATCAGCTGTAGATGCATTTGCTGTGGCAGATTATTTAAAAAATAACGAAAAAGATACTTTTGATATATTGGTAAATACTCCACTTAAATTTAGAGATAAAGACTACACTCAAGAAGCAGTACGAAGTGTATATGGTACAGCAATATCACTCACTAAGGATGGAGATTATAATGATATTCGTTATAGCATTGCAACATTAGATGCTCTTGATTGCCATCCGGATATTATGGACTCAGTTTATAAAGCTCATCATCGATTTGGAAATTTATTACATGATTCTAAATTTCAAATTAATTTCAGATTAGAGCCAGGTGATATTTTTTCATTTAATAATAGAAGATTACTTCATGGAAGAACAGAATTTGATCCAAACTCAGGACACAGGCACCTTCAAGGTTATTATATGGATAGAGATGAAATAATTGGAAGATTAAATTATCTTAAGCAACAATTATAAGTTTTCGAATATTAGATTATTTTTTTTATTATATTTTTTGAATTCAGAATGATTTTTAATTGTATAAAAATATTTTTTAATTTTTAAGTTCTGAATCTTGTTGTTTTTGATGTAAGATTTATCAAGAATGAAGCAATCTATATTTTTAATTATTGATTTTTTTACTATGGATTTCACTGTTGTTGGTGGTGAAAAAGACAAACCTACTTTTGTTTTTTTATTTAATTTTAAAAGATTAAAAATGTTTTGATGTTTAAAGGAAATAAAAACACATTTTGAATATTTAGATGTCTCATTAATTAGTTTTTTAAGCAATTTTGTTGAGAATTTGGGTTTAATTTCAATAAATAAGTAGAATTTATTTTTTGAAATCTTTAATAAATCTTGGAGTAGGGGAATTGGTTTATTTTGTTTGAGACTTATTTCTTTTAATTTTTGATAATTTAAGTTTTTAACGCTTTGTGTTTTTTTGAAAATCCTTCTTAAAGTAAAGTCGTGATAACAGACAAATTTATTATCTTTAGTTGCGTGTATATCAGTTTCTATTCCAAATCCTTTTTTAAATGATTGTTTAAATGAATTTAAAAGGTTTTCTTTATATTTTTTGTTTACGATCCCACGATGGATTAAGTGCATAAATTTTTATTTCCATCCGGTAACAGTTTTAACTTCTAGATACTCATCAAGACCCCAAACACCACCCTCTCTACCATTTCCTGATTGTCTGTAACCTCCAAAAGGAGTTCCGGCATCAGCCGCATTACCATTGATATAAACACAACCAGATCTTAATTTTTTAGCAACTCTATGTGCTTTTTCTTTATCTTCTGTTTGTAAATAGTTTCCCAAACCATAAGAAGTATCATTAACAATGTTTACCGCTTCGTCTTCAGTTTCAAATGGAATAATTGAAAGGACAGGACCAAAGATTTCTTCTTTTGCTATTCTCATATCGTTTGTAACGTTTGTAAAAATTGTTGGTTTTATAAAGTAACCTTTGTTTAATCCGTTAGGTAACTCTGGACCACCGGCTGCTAACGTTGCACCTTCAGAAATTCCGCTTTCAATTAAACTGATGATCTTATCATATTGAGTTTTTGATATTACAGGTCCTATGTGATCACCTTTCTTTGAGGCTTGATCTACATTTATTTTATTTGCTTCATCAACTGCTTCATCAACTGCTCTTTTATATATAGATTTTTCAACTAACATTCTTGTTGGTGCATCACAAGATTGACCAGAATTACTCATAACATTTCTTATGCCATCTCGAACAGCATTTTTATAACTATCTGCGAATACTATATTTCCACCTTTGCCACCAAGTTCTAAACAAACTCTTTTAATAGTTTCAGCTGCATTTTTTGAAATTAGTTTTCCAGCACGAGTTGATCCAGTAAAAGAAACCATATCAATATCAGGATGACTAGAAATTTGTGTTCCTACACCTGCACCATCACCATTTACTAAATTAAATACACCCTTAGGAAATCCAACCTCATCAATCATTTCAGCGAACAACATCCCAGAAATAGGAGCTATCTCTGATGGTTTAAGTATCATTGTACAACCTGTTGCAAATGCCGGGACAACTTTAAGAGCTATTTGGTTTATTGGCCAATTCCATGGAGTAATTAATCCACATACTCCAATTGGTTCATAACAAATGTGGTTATTAGATTTTTGATCAAAGTGTTCATTAAAATTAAATTCTTTCAATCTTAAAATAAAATCTTCTAAATGTGCTTGTCCTGATCCAGTTTGAACATCAGTAGCCCAATCCATTGGAGCTCCCATTTCTAGCGAAATAGCTTCTGCCATTTCTCCAAATCTTTTTTTATAAACTACTAATAATTTTTCTAGCAAATCCACCCTTTCTTTTTTGCTAGTTTCTTTCCAGGTTTCAAAAGCAGTTTTTGCAGCCTTAACAGCATTATCTGTGTCTTTTTTTGAACCTAATGAAATAATTGCACAAGGATCTTCATTGCAAGGATTAATTACCTCAAAGTTGTTTTTTTCTACTGGATCAACCCATTTACCATTTATGTAAAATTTTCTTTTATCTAACATTTATTAATATTAACATATTAATTAAATTTCATAGCCTTTTTCTTCTGGTTCATTATCCACAAGCTCATCAGGAAATCCATCAGCTCTAAAATCAATTTTATTTAAATCTTCCATTCTTTTTACAATCATTGATGACCATGCTCTTGATCCATATTTTTTTTCTCCATCTTTAAATATTTCAACTATTTTTGGAGAAATTTCTAATGGAGCATTTAATTTCTTTGCTAGATTATCGAATAACCCAGTATCTTTTAGAACAAGATCCATCGTGAAATTAATATTATACGAACCATTTAAAATAACCTGACTTTCCGTTTCATGAACAAATGAATTTCCAGATGAAACTGCAATACCCTTAAATGTTTTAGCTAGATCTAAATTTGATTTTTTCGCAACAGTCCATGCCTCACCTAAAGCTACTAAATGAACTGATGCCAAATAATTTGTTATGACTTTAAGAACCGATGCACTACCTAATTCACCTGTATGAAGTACTTTTCTGCCCATTACAGTTAATGCAGGCAATATTTTTTCAAAAGCTTTTCTTTCTCCACCTACAAATATAGCAATATTACCTGTAGCAGCTCTATGACAACCACCACTTACAGGCCCATCTAGCGGGATAGCTTTTTTTGATATTACCTTATTTCCAAGTCTTTTAACTTCGTTTTCATCTGTTGTACTCATTTCTAACCAAATTTTATTTGCTGATAAACCGTTTATAATTCCATCTTCACTTTCCATAACTTCTGCGGAAACTTCAGGTGAAGGAAGCGAAGTAATAATTAGATCGGATTGTTCTGCTAATTCTTTAGGAGACTTTGCAATTTTAGCTCCAAGTTTTTTAAATGAATTTGTTAAACCTTCATCTATATCTCTAACAGTAACATCAAAATAATTTCTTATTAAGCTTCCAGCAAGTTTACCTCCTACATTGCCTAATCCAATAAAACCTATTTTCATTTTATTTCCTCTTCTCTTTTATTTTTTGTAAATACAATTAAAATTACCCCCACTATTATTATTGATCCACCTATAAACAATTCTGGAGTTGGTTTTTCTCCTAAAAGAAAAATTGCAGCTAACAATCCTGTTGGTGGGATACCCATAGTAACTATAGGAAGAACTTTATAAAGCGGGTTGTTTTTTAAAACATAATAGAAACAGCCATAAGTAATTGGTTGCATTATGAAACCAATATAAATTGCAATAATCCAATGATCAAATTTTGCATTTGTTAAATAATTAATTGTGTTCCCATCAATTATTGCAGATAGCATCACTAATATTGGCCCAGAGAATAATGCCAACCATGCAACTAAAGCTAATGGATTTATTTCTTTACTTAAAGGTTTAACCATAACTTGTCCAAGAGCCCATACAGCAGAGCCTAAAATCGTAAGTCCAATCCCAATAAACTTTCCATCTAAGTTTGGAGATCCAGTTAAAATATAAACACCAACAAAGGCGATAGCTATTCCAATCAAAGCTCTAATAGTTGGTTTTTCTCTAAGCATAAAGTAAGCAAAAATAACCCCAAAAGGAACTTCTGTTTGGACTAAAAGAACAGCAGCAGATGCATCAATCAGGTCTAATCCAGTATAAGTAATACTGTATTGCAAAGTGTTAGCCACTAATGATGCAGCAAATATTCTTTTTAAATATCCTTTTGGTATTGGAAACCACCAAATTAATAATGATGCAGCAAATGTAAATCTTATGCCCATTAACAGTACAGGTGGGAAAGATTCAAAAGCAGGTTTTGCAATTACAAAACCGAAGCCTAAAAATATAGGAACTAAGGAGGCTACAAAAGTATCTTTTATATTCATGCTATTTTAATATTAATGATTATTAAGAACTTGTGATATATTCACTTTTTAAAATATGAATTCAACAAAAATAGATCCAAAGTTTATTGGCCAAGCGAATCCAAGAGTTGGCTTAATTGCGCTTGCAAGTGACTTTATGATTGAAAAAGATTTCATTAATGTGATTAAAAATAGAAAAATCGATTTCTTTGTAAATCGTATTGAGTGCTATAACCCTCTCACTAAAGAAAACCTCATTAAAATGTCTAATAAAATCACTGAGGTTACAAAAGACATTCTGCCAGATCAAGATTTGGATTGTGTAGTTTATGGATGTACTTCGGGGACTATTGCAGCTGGTCATGACTCAATAGAAAAAAAAGTCAAAGTTGCAAAGCCTATGGCAGAAGTTTCAACTCCTAGCACCGCAGCTATTAAAGCGTTAAAGAAATTAAATATTAAGAAAGTTTCAATTTTTACACCATATAGCAAAAAATTAAATGATGATGTTTTAGATTATTTTAAAAGCGAAAGTTTTGAAGTTACTTCAAATTCATATTTTGATATTCAAGATGATTATGACATTGGAAAAGTAGATCAAGATTATTTGTATGAGGTATTATCAAAAATAGACTTGAATGGAGCAGATGCTTTATTTGTTTCATGCACTGCTTTACCAGTTCTAGAAATTATCGATAAATTAGAAAAAAAATTAAATACAATAGTTTTATCTAGTAATCAGGCTTTAATTTGGGATACCCTTGTAAAGATTAAAAAAAATAATTCAGTTGAAGGGTTTGGAAAATTATTCCAAGTAAATTGATGTCATTTAGTAAAGAAGAATACAAACAAAGATTAAAAAAAGTTCAAAAAATGATGCAGGAAAAAGGCATCGAACTTTTAATTTCACATGATACTAATAATATGAATTATTTAACAGGTTATGATGCATGGTCCTTTTATTATGCTCAATGTGCTGTTGTTCATATAGATGCAGATGAACCTTTATGTTTTGTAAGAGCACAGGATGCTGGTGGTGCGTATATTACAACTTACTTAAAAAACGAAAGTGTTATTGTTTACGATGAAAATTACATTCATAAATGGCCGAAACATCCTTATGATTATTTAGTTGAAATAATTAAAGAGAGAAAGTGGGACAGACTAAATATTGGTGTTGAAATGGATGCCCATTATTTTACTGCATTCTGTTATGAAAAAATTAAACAGGGATTACCAAACGCACAAATAAAGGATAGTGATCGTTTAGTTAATTGGGCAAGGTTGGTTAAATCTAATGCTGAAATTGATTTTATGAAATCTGCTGCAAAAATATCAGAAAAAGGAATGAAAACTGCAACAGAAGTAATTAAACCAGGTGTTAGACAGTGTGATGCTGTAGGTGAAATTCAAAAAACATTATTTTATGGTACAGAGGAATTTGGTGGTGAGTATTCTAGTATTGCAACTTTACTTCCTACAGGAAAAGGAACTTCTGCTTCACATTTAACAGCAACTCAGGACAAATTTGTAGAAGGAGAGGCTACAATTATTGAATTATCTGGAGTTTATAAGAGATATCATGCTCCAATGGCTAGAACAGTTCTGCTAGGAAAACCTAATCAATTGAAGATTGATACAATGAATAAAACTATCGAAGCACTGAATGCTGGAATTAGTGCAATCAAACCTGGAAATACAGCAGATGATGTTGCCCAAGCTTTTTGGAAAATTCTAGATAAGTATGGAATAGAAAAAAAATCTCGAACAGGTTATTCAATAGGAATTGGTTATCCTCCGGATTGGGGGGAACATACTCTTAATATTTATAAGGGAGATATGACAGTTTTAGAACCTAATGTTTGCTTTCATATGATAGCAGTGATGCAGTTCGGTGATTGGGGTGTTGAAGCTTCAGAAGCAATTAGAGTTACAGAGAATGGATCTGAGTTGTTCTGTAATTTTCCAAAAGAGCTTCATATTAAGAGTTAATTAGCTATTGAAATCTATTTACACAAATGTTTTATATTCACCTTTATGTCTAAAAATCCAGAATTTGTAAAATTCGATAAAGTAGATAAAAGTTATGATGGCAAAGTTCTTGTTGTTAAAGATCTTCAATTAGATATTGCCGAAGGTGAATTTATAACCATGCTTGGTCCATCTGGTTCAGGTAAAACGACATGTCTAATGATGTTAGCTGGATTTGAAACTCCAACTCATGGTGAAATATTATTAGACGGAAATATAATTTCTAATATTCCACCTCACAAAAGAGGAATTGGAATGGTGTTTCAAAACTATGCGTTATTTCCTCATATGACAGTTTATGAAAACTTAGCTTTCCCGTTAAGAGTAAGAAAAGTTGAAAAAGATGAAATAGATAAAAAAGTTGATAAAGCATTATCTATGGTTTCTTTAAATGGTTTTGAAACCAGAATGCCAGCTCAACTTTCAGGTGGTCAACAACAAAGGGTTGCTGTTGCAAGAGCTTTAGTTTTTGATCCTGCAGTGGTTTTAATGGACGAACCTCTGGGAGCGTTAGACAAAAATTTGAGAGAAAGTATGCAATACGAGATTAAACATATTCACGAAAGTATAGGTGTAACAGTCGTATATGTAACTCACGATCAAAGTGAGGCATTAACAATGTCAAATAGAATTGCAGTATTTAATGATGGGAAAGTTCAACAACTTTCTGATCCAGCAGAACTTTATGAAAAGCCAGTTAATTCTTTCGTAGCGGAGTTTATTGGTGAAAATAATACCTTTAATGGTGAAGTGGTTGATATCGCAAAAGATAAATGTAAAGTGAAATTAGCAAACTCGGAAATATTAGCTAACCCAATTTCTGTTAAGTCTAAAGGTGAGAAAACTACTGTTTCTCTAAGACCTGAAAGGGCGTTAATTAATCCAACTGACAAGATGGATAATATGTTTACTGGAAAGATTGAAGAAGTAATCTATCACGGAGATCATACAAGAGTTAGACTAAATCTTTTAGGTAGCTCTGAGTTTATTCTTAAAGTCCCTAACAGTACGTCCAATTTAGAATTAAAAGTTAGTCAAGATATTAACATTGGATGGGACAGCACTGATGCTAGAGCATTAGACCCAAAATAATTACATTATAAAATAGATATATCTAATATACATTTTAATGACAAAATCAGCTGTTGACTTCACTTTAGCTATTTGTTGTACTTTTAGTTATATAAATTAATTTATATCAACGTTTAAACGGAGGAATAATGAGAAAAATAAGCAAATTATTACTAGCTCTTTCTTTTGTTGTATCTCTAACTTCTTCAGCCTTTGCTGTTACAGTAGCATCATGGGGTGGAGCTTATACAGAGTCTCAAAAGCTTGGGTATGGTGATCCTACTGCTAAAGCACTTGGAATAGAAATCAACTGGGTTGACTATTCTGGTGGTTTATCAGAAATCAAAGCACAAAAAGAAGCGGGTGCTATAACATGGGATATCATAGACTTATTTGCATTCGATACTATTAACGGATGTGATGAAGGTTTATTTGTTAAATTTGATTTTGACAAAGACTTCCCAGCTGCACCAGATGGAACTCCTGCGAGTGAAGACTTTTTTACAGGAATGCCAAGTGAATGTGCTGTAGGTAACATTTTATATTCGTGGAATTATGCTTTTGATACAAGAGTATTTAGTGGAGAAGAGCCAAAAACAATTAAGGACTTTTTTAACACTAAAAAATTTCCAGGTAAAAGAGCGATCTACAAAAGCGCTTTAACTAATTTAGAAATTGCTTTAGCTGCTGACGGTGTAAAAATGGGTAAAGGTGGAGCTTTAATCTACAGAAAACTTGAAGCTGACGGTGGTCTTGATAGAGCAATGAATAAAATTAAAAAACTTTGTACAGATCCAAATGGTGGATGTGTATTCTGGTCTGCTGGTGCTCAACCACCTGAACTATTAGTTGCAGGTGAAGTTGTAATGGCAACAGGTTGGAATGGAAGATTCTTTAATGCTGAAATAGGTGAAGGTGCTCCAATTAAACAAGTATGGGATGGACAAGGTCTTGACTATGAATATTTTGCACTTGTTAAAGGTGGACCAGATGAAGCAAATGCTAAAAAAGCTTTAGCTATGATGACTAACACTGAAATGTTAGCTGGTAGTGCTAAGTACATTGCATATGCTCCATGGAGAAAATCTTCTCTTGATGTAATCAAAGCTGGTGAGCCATGGTACAAAGATGGTAAAACAGAGATGATGCCTCAAATGCCAACAGCTCCTGCAAATACTAAGAACTATTTCTTAGTTGATCCTTTCTACTGGGCAGATAACGGAACAGAGATCGGTGAAAAGTGGGAAGCAATGAAAGCAGGCCTATAATTTCAGTTTTAAACACTGAATTTATATAATATATTTAGGGCGGTTAGTTATAACCGCCCTATTTTTTTATGAGCTCTGAAACAAAACAAATATTAACAACTGACGGGATTCCTTTAGAGGTCAGTTTAAAAAAAGCTGAGAAGAAAAATAAAATTAAGGCCTTTCTTCTTGTGGCACCATTACTTTTATTTTTAATAATCACATATGTTTTTCCAATAGGAGAGATGTTTAGCAGAAGCATAGATGATAAAATGATAACTAATATGCTTCCAAAAACTTTTAAAGAGATGGAAAAATGGGATGGACAAGAGTTGCCACCTGAAGAGGTTTTTACAGCTTTTTATTATGATTTTAAAGTACTTGTTGAGAAGCAAGAGCATGGAAAACTTGGTCAAAGATTAAATAAAGAAAAGAATGGTTTTAATTCCATTACTAAAAAACTTTTCAGACAAGTTAAAAGAAATAAAATTGATGAAAGCATAAGTATTAAAGAACAAATAATGAAAGTACATAAGCGTTGGCGAGATGTGGAATATTGGCAAGCTATAAAAAGAACCGCTCCACCATACACAATGGCAAAGTACCTAAAAGGCATGGATATGTATTACGCAGCAGATGGAAGCATTACCCAGGTAGAGGAAGATAGGAGAATTCATAGAATTCTTTGGCTTAGAACATTAGAAATTGCATTTTTTGTAACATTATTTTGCTTCTTAATGGGTTATCCCATTGCTCATTTGCTAGCAACATTACCAATGAAATATTCAAATCTTTTAATGATATGTGTCCTTCTGCCTTTCTGGACATCATTATTAGTTAGAACTGCTAGTTGGATGATTTTGCTTCAACAACAGGGAGTCGTAAATGATTTTTTTGTTATGATTGGGCTTGTTGCAGACGATAATAGGCCCGAAATGATGTATAATAAAGTGGGCACTTATGTTGCGATGACTCAAATTTTATTACCTTTCATGGTCCTTCCACTTTACAGCGTTATGAAAACAATATCTCCTAGTTTGATGAGAGCTGGAAAATCATTGGGAGGAACCCCTTTCGTCGCCTTTTGGAAAGTTTATTTTCCTTTAACAATTCCTGGAATTGGAGCAGGGTGTTTGTTGGTATTTATTTTAGCAATTGGTTATTACATTACCCCAGCTTTAGTTGGTGGTGCATCAGGAACTTTAATTAGTAATCAAATTGCATTCCATATGAAACAAACTCTAGATTGGAGTTTTGCATCTGCAATGGGATTGATGTTACTTAGTGGGGTTTTAGTTATTTACTGGATTTACAATAAATTGGTTGGAGTTGATAATATTAAATTAGGTTAATTATGGCATTACCAAGTTATACAGAAACAAGATACAGAATTTGGCATTATATTTATATCGCAATTTGTACTTTTGTATTTTTCTTTTTGATAGCACCTTTGTTTGTAATTTTTCCACTTTCATTTAACGCAGAGGAGTTTTTAGTTTTTTCAGAGGGAATGAAAAATCTAGACCCTGATGCATTTTCTTTAAGGTGGTACAAAGATATGATTTATGGAACCAAAAATCCTTGGGGACTAGCTGCAAAGAATAGTTTTATAATTGCTATATTTGCAACCATTGGCTCAATAATTTTAGGAACTTTAGCTGCTTTAGGATTAAGTAGCAGGCATATGCCATACAAAGGTATTATAATGGCTACTTTAATTTCTCCAATGATAGTTCCTTTAATTATTTCTGGAGTTGCAATTTTCTTTTTTATGGCAAAAGTTGGTCTCGCTGCAACACATGCAGGAATAGTTTTAGCACACATAATACTAGGAACACCATTTGTTGTAATAACTGTTACCGCAACACTCTCTGGTTTTGACCATAGTGTTACAAGAGCGGCAGCTAGTTTAGGAAGCAATCCTGTTAATACTTTTATGAAGGTGACATTACCTCTAATATTGCCTGGAGTTATATCTGGAGGTTTGTTTGCATTTGTTACATCTTTTGATGAAGTTGTTGTGGTATTGTTTTTAGCAGGTTTAGAAAATACAACTATTCCAATACAAATGTGGACTGGTTTGAGAGAACAATTGAGTCCAACAATTCTTGCAGTAGCTACGTGTTTAATCATTTTATCTACTTTAATATTAATTAGTGCTGAATTATTAAGAAGAAGATCTGAAAGATTAAGAGGAATAAATAGATAATTTACCCAAATAATTTATTCGTATATAGAGTTTTTCATGGAAATTAAAAAAGTTGTAGTTATTGGTTCTGGTACAATGGGAAGTGGGATAGCAGCCCATTTATGCAACGCAGGTGTACCAGTAACTCTTTTAGATTTGACAACTGAAATTAGTGAAAAGGCTAGAGAGAGAATTTATAAATCTAGACCCCCTTTGCTAATAGATAAAAGTAAAATTAACAATATTAACGTTGGAAATATTGATGAAAATTTTGATGTAGTAAAAGATGCAGATTGGGTGGTAGAGGCAGTAGTAGAAAGAATTGATATTAAACACAATATTTACGAGAAGATATTTAAGAACAGAAAAAAAGGTGCAATAGTTTCGTCAAACACATCATCAATTCCAATTAAAGTTTTATCAGAAAAACTTAATGATGAAGAAAAAAAAGACTTTTGTATCACTCACTTTTTTAATCCAGTCAGATACATGGGATTATTAGAAATTGTTAAAAATGAAAATAACGACTTAAATAAAATAAATTCTTTAAAGAAATTTTGTGAAATAGAGCTTGGTAAAGGAGCTATAATTTGTAATGATACCCCGGGTTTCTTAGGTAATAGAATTGGTGTTTATGCTATGCAAGTTGCTATGACGGAAGCATTCAAAATGAAACTTTCAATAGAAGAAGCAGATGCAGTTTTTGGTAGACCGATGGGCATACCCAAAACAGGAGTGTTTGGATTATATGATTTAATTGGAATTGATTTGATGGCAGATGTATTAAAAAGCTTTATAAAGGAACTTTCAGATAAAGACGAGTTTCAAATTGTTGCAAAAGAAATTCCATTAGTAAAAAAATTAATTGATACAGGCTACACAGGCCGTAAAGGAAAAGGTGGCTTTTATAGAATTAATAAAAGTGGAGATCAAAAAATTTTAGAAGCAATTAATTTAGAGACAGGAGAGTATTCGGCTACAAAAAAAATAGATTTAGGAATCGAGACTGTTGATATCAATAATTTAATTAATCGAAAAGATAAGTTTGGTGAGTATGCTTGGATTGTAATTTCAAAAATAATTAAATATGCGTCTTCACTTGTTCCAGGAATTACTGATAAATTCAATGATATTGATGAAGCTATGAGACTTGGTTTTAATTGGTCAATGGGGCCTTTTGAAATGTTGAAATCGATAGGCGTTAAGAATTTTTTTGAAAGAATTCATAACTTTAAAAGTAATAAATTTTTAGAAAATTTATCAAAAACAAAAGATGAAAACTTCTATGGAGAAAGACAGCTTTATACAGATATTCAGACTTTAGGAAAAGTAAGACCATCAGCAATTAAATTGGATAAAAATAATTCTGCTGAGATTCATCGATTTAAAGATTTTAATATTGTTGAGTTTACAACAAAGGCTTGTGCATTAGATTATGACTCAATGGATGCACTGAAAAATGCAACTGACAAACCATTAATTGTAATTAATGAAAGCATGCAATTTTCAGCAGGTGTTAATTTAAGTTATACTATGAATTTTGCAGACAAAGGAGATTTTAAATCAATTGAAAAATTCATTAAATATTTTCAGGATACTTGTAAAGCTTTAAAATACTCTAAGTACCCAGTTGTATCAGCTCCTTCTGGACTTACTCTTGGAGGAGGGTTTGAGGTTTTAGTTCAAAGCAATTTTGTTGCCTCACATACAAATTTAGTTATAGGATTAGTTGAAACTATTGTTGGATTAGTTCCAGCGGGTGGTGGATGTAAAGAAATGTTGTGGAGATGGTCACAAACCGAAGAAGCAAAATCAGATCCAGATTATGCACCACTAAAAGTTTTTGATATTATTGGTTATGCTAAAACAGCTACATCACCAATCGAGGCTGAGCCATTAAAGTATTTAAGACCAGAAGATAGAAAAATAATGAACAGAAATAGTCTTTTTGAGGAAGCAAAAAATTTAATTGATCAAAACACTGATTTTGTTACTCCTGAAGAGTGTAAATTTAAGCTTTCTGGAAAGCCATTGAAAGATAAAATGATTAAGGTTTTAGAGAAATTATATAATGAGAAGGTAATTTTAGATCATGGCATGCATGTGGGTACCGAGCTTGCAAACGTTTTAAGCGGTGGAGACACTACTATTGAAAAAGTGTTATCAGAAGATGATTTGTATAGATTAGAACTAGACTCTTTTATGAGATTGATAGAGACAAAACAAACTCAAGATAGAATTAAACACACGTTGTTAACTGGCAAACCTTTAGTTAATTAGAATTCAATAATCTAAATGTTTTAATATAATCAGGCCTTAAAACATAAATTGCATTATTACCTGTTTTAATTTTAGTTAAAATATCTAAACCGTAAACTACTTTACCAATTGGAGTATACTCGCCTTGATAAATTGGGATTTCTTTCAATGTAATAAAGAATTCACTATCTTCTGTATCAAATTCGGTTGTTCTAGCAAAACCTACACTTCCCTCAGTAAATTTAAAATCATTGCTAAGCTCAGATTTTAATAATCCTAATCCAGACTTTCCGCTACCGATTTTGGAATAATCTAAATTATTTATATTTCCATATTCAATATCTCCAGCTTGTACAAAAGTATTTTCTGAAACTTTATAAAAGGCAGAACCATCATACATTTTTTGTTCAATTAAAATTTTAAATCTTTCTACTGCTTTTGGAGAAATATCTGGATAAACTTCAATTATTACATTTCCACACTCAACATTCATTATTACAATATTATTAGGTTCATTAAAATTAAGTTTACTTAAATTATTTTTTTCAACAAATAGGCATTTATTTTTTAATAAAAAAAAAGATGTAAAAACAAAAATTGAAATACTAATTAAAAATATAAATAAAATTTTTTCTGATTTTGAGGCTTTAATAATTTTGATCACAAAATATTTTTATCTATTTTAGCTAAATTTAATTTTATAAAATTCACTTTGTTATTCAGGATTTTGTCACTACTAATTTTATCATTGATTGTTCCTTTATCAGTCATTAAAAATGAAAAAATTTCTGCCATATCTTCAGATGGGATAGATTTAGAATATTCTGTCAAAAAACCATCAGTTTTTTCATATAGTTCTAAATTCAATCTATCTGAACAAGTTGAACATTCAGTATAATTGAATGATGTTTGATTAAAAGAGGAAAATTTATTTTCATCGAAATATTCAATGTGAGTATTTTGAATCATGTGAAAAATTTCATGATGTATCATTCTCTCAAAATATTTTTGATTAAAATTAATATCTAAAATTAAGGTTCTATTTTTATTATCAGGTATCCCTCCGGTATTGATTTCAGATATGAATAAATTTTCACAAAATACAATATATTTTAATTTTATTTTATTAAGAAAATTAGCATTATATTGATTAAGATTTTTTTCAATTACAGGAAATTTTGTATTTAAATTGTTTATATCAACTTTATCACAAGTAATGTTCTTGTTTACACCAATTTTAAAATTACCTTTAGCACTCAAATATCGAATATTATTATTGTTTTTTAATTTATAAATTTCTAAATTTGGAATTTTTATCAGATTGAAAATTTCATCAGCATTTACATGCGAAATATTAAATAAAAGAACAAATAAAATTAAAATTTTCATTAAATTATTATAGACGAATTAGATTAGATAATATTATCTTAGATTATAAAAAAATGAAAAAAGAAAGAAATAAAAACCCAATTCAACCAGTAAGTGGAACTAAAGTTCCTAGATTTGCTGGTCCAAGTACTTTTGCAAGACTTCCCGAGCTAAGAGATGTAGAAAGTTGTGATGTTGCAATTGTTGGAATCCCCTTTGATGCCGGCACAAGTTACAGGCCTGGAGCACGATTTGGTCCGCAAAGTATAAGACAAGCTTCTAGACATTTAAGAACTAACTATCATCCTAATTATGATGTTGAACCTTTTAAAATTCAGCAAGTTGCAGATGCTGGTGATATTGCTTGTAATCCATTTAGCATTGATGAAGCAATTAAACAAATAGAGATGGGTGCGACTGATTTATTAAATAAGGTTGGAGGAATTATAAGTTTGGGGGGAGATCATACTATTGCAGTTCCTCTATTGAGAGCAATCAATAAAAAAAATAAAGGACCAGTATCATTGGTTCATTTTGATGCCCATCTAGATACCTGGGATACATATTTTGGAGCACCTTATACACACGGAACTCCATTTAGAAGAGCTAGAGAAGAAGGATTGTTTTTAGATGATGCTTCTATGCATGTTGGAATTCGAGGACCACTCTACAGCAGAGATGACATTAAAAACGATGAAAGTTTTGGTTTTAAAATAATCCATTGTGATGATTTTCAATCAGAGGGAACAGACAAAATATCCGAAAGAATCAGAAAAAGAGTAGGAGACAATCCTTTATATCTATCAATTGATATTGATGTCTTAGATCCGGCATTTGCTCCAGGCACCGGGACACCAGAAATTGCAGGTATGACTACAAGAGAAATGGTAAATGTTTTAAGAGGCTTATCAGGATTAAATTTAGTTTCAGCTGATGTAGTTGAAGTATCCCCAGCATATGATCATGCAGAAGTAACTTCTTTAGCAGCAGCAACTATTGTTTATGAATTAACTAATTTATTTGCAAAAACATAAAGAAAGGATAACGTGATATCATGTTAGATAAAAAAAATTTTTATATTAATGGAGAATGGGTTGAACCAAATAGCTCTGAAGAAATTAAAGTCATTGATCCAGCAACAGAAGAAAATTGTGCAGTAATTACTCTAGGAAATAAAACAGATGTTGATATGGCTGTTAATGCAGCAAAAGATGCTTATGAATCTTGGGCATTTTCATCTAAAGAGGAAAGAATTGGGTTATTAGAAAAATTATATGAAAATTATAAGAAAAGATGGTCTGATATTGCTGAAGCCATAACTCTTGAAATGGGTGCTCCAAAAGATTTTGCAACAAAATTGCAAGCAGGAACAGGAGCAAGTCATATTAAATCATTTATTAGATATCTAAAAAATTTTGAATTTGAAAAACCATTAGGCGATCATGCCCCTAACCAAAGGCTGATTTATGAACCAAAAGGTGTATGTGCATTGATAACACCATGGAATTGGCCAATGAATCAAGTTTGTTTAAAAGTAATGCCAGCAATTGCATCAGGATGCACTATGGTTTTAAAACCATCAGAGTTAGCGCCTCTATCTTCAATGATACTTGCTGAAATTATTGACGAAATAAAATTTCCAAAAGGAGTATTTAATTTAGTTAATGGTGATGGAGAAACAACAGGAGATGCTCTAACAAGTCATCCAGATATTAATATGATTTCTTTTACAGGATCAACAAGAGCAGGAGCTCTAATTTCACAAAATGCTGCTAAAGATTTTAAAAGAGTAAGTTTAGAACTAGGTGGCAAAGGAGCAAATATTATTTTTAAGGATGCTGATTCTGAAGCGATTGAAAGAGGTGCTTTGAGATGCTTTAGAAATTCAGGTCAATCTTGTAATGCTCCAACAAGAATGCTTGTTGAAAAATCAATGTACGAAGATGCAATTGAGAGATTAAAAAAATATACCAAAAATTTTGAAGTTGGTGATCCTAAAAAAGAAGGCGAACATATTGGTCCTGTTATTTCAGAAACTCAATATAATAAAATACAAACTTTAATCCAAAAAGGTATAGACGAAGGTGCAAAATTAGTAGCTGGTGGAACAGGTAAACCAGATGGGTTAGACAAAGGTTACTTTGTTAAACCTACAGTATTTGCAGACGTAAATAACGATATGGAAGTTGCAAGGACAGAAATTTTTGGCCCTGTTTTATCTGTTATCCCATTTGAAACAGAGGAAGACGCAATTAAAATTGCGAACGATACTGCTTATGGATTAACAAACTATATCCAAACACAAGATCCTGAAAAAGTACAAAGAGTTGCAAGAAAATTAAGATCCGGAATGGTTGATGTAAATGGAGCGGGTATTGCTGTTGACGCTCCATTTGGTGGTTTCAAACATTCTGGAATAGGCAGAGAAGCAGGTGAACACGGCTTAGAGGAATTTTTAGAAGTAAAAGCAGTAGGTGGTTGGAGCAACTAATTCTATCTCTAGTTGTTCATTATTTTTATTTACACTCTCCTTAAAAGTCCATAATGTCGCACTATGGATGAGATAACAGGTTTAAATTTTTTTTAAACCATAACAAAAGGAGATCAGTATGAGTAGATCATCAAAACTCTACAATTCAGATTTAGCGCCAACTCCAGCTAATAAAAAGAATTGGGGGTGGTTTGAAATCTTTAACGTTTGGGCAAATGATGTTCAAAGTTTATTTGGTTATACTTTGGCAGCATCTTTGTTTTTAGCGTCAGGATTAAATGGCTGGGCTGTATTTGCTGCATTAATTTTAGCAGGATTTTTTATAATGTGGCTTGTAAACCTATCAGGTAAACCAAGTGTAAAACATGGAATTCCATATCCAGTATTTGCTCGAGTAAGTATGGGTGTCTTTGGTGCAAACTTTCCAGCAATGGCTAGAGGACTTGTTGCTATGTTTTGGTATGGAGCACAAACCTATGCTGCTTCGACAGCTGTAGCACTTTTAATAACAGGTATTACAGGAATAGAAGGTGAGGTAATGCTACTAGGTATGACAGGTGTAATGTGGATTTCATTTATATTTGTTTCGTTGTTCCAAATCTATCTATTTTGGCAAGGGGTAGATCTTGTTAAAAGATTTTTAAACTTCGCTGGTCCAGCAGTTTATGCTGTAATGATATTATTAATGATTATTATATGGGTTAAAGCTGGTGGTGGATTATTTTCAGAAGTTGGAAATATATTTTCTGGTGGAGAAAGGTCAGGTGGTTTTGAAGGCCTAGGATCATTTGGAGCTTTCTTAGCAGTATTTTCAATAATGGTTGGATATTTTGCCGCTGTAGTAATCAATTTTGGTGACTTCGCTAGGTTTGTCAAAAATGAGGATGAAATGAAAAAAGGTAACCTATGGGGATTAGTAGGAAATGTAGTTTTATTTTCTTTTATTACTTTAATGATTACTGGTGGAACGATTGCTATTTTTGGCGAGTACGTAGCAAGCCCAACAGATATGGTAGCAAAAGTTGATAATTTAGGATTAACAGTAATTGCTGCATTTGCATTTTTTGCTGCAACAGTTGGGATTAATATGGTTGCGAACTTTATACCACCTGCATATGACTTAGCAAATTTAATACCAAGTAAAATAAATTTTAAAATCGGTGGATTAATTACTGCTGGTTTTGGATTTATAATTGGAGGTATGTGGGTAGCAGTTATTACTCAAATGGGATTATTTCCATTTGTAAATACACTTGGAGCAATTTTAGCTCCAGTCTTTGGTATAATGATTGTTGATTATTATATTATTAAAAAAGAAAAATTAGATGTTGACGATTTGTTTGATGATAGTGCGAGTGCAAAATATCATTACAATGGAGGTTTTAACCGTAAAGCAATTTTGGCCTGGATTTTATCAGGATATATTGCTGTTGGAACGGTTTGGCCAAATATCTTAATTTTAGGTTTAAGTGATTTCTTCGCTAATTTAGGTGGCGGAGGTGGATATGCTTGGATAATAGGAGCATCATTAGGTGCTGTTGTTCATTTAGCTATATCTAAAAGATAAAAATAAAAACCTTTAAGTTAGTTATAACTAAGCCCATTGCTTTAATGTGATGGGCTTTTTTATTAATTCAAAATAGATTTTGTTTTGATACCCTCTAAAAGTTTTAAACATTTTTTTAGTTCATCTAAAACTATAAATTCATCAATTTTATGTGCTTGTTCAATTGAACCAGGACCACAAACAACTGTACTGATACCAATTTCTTGAAATAAACCTGCTTCAGTGCCAAACGAAACTACTTGCCTTGAGTTATCGCCAGTTAAACTAGATATTAACTCGCAAGCATCAGATTTTTCTTCTCTATCAAAACCAACTATTTCACCGATAATTTTTTTCTCAATGAAAGAATTTGGAAAAACTTTTTTCATTTCTGGTAATAAAATTTCATTAGCGTATTTATCTAACTCCTTGTTTAAAAAAACAGCATCTTCTTTGACCACTGGTCTTGTTTCCCAGTTAACATGACATTTATCTGCAATTACATTATGAGCTATTCCACCAAATATTCCTCCAATAGATAAAGTGGAATATGGAGGATCAAATATAGAGTCTTTTGGCGATCTTTCTTTTAATTTTTCTCTTAACTCTATTAATTTATTAACATATCTAGAAGCATACTCTACTGCACTCACGCCTTTATGAGGAGTCGAACTATGTCCAGCCAGACCTCTAAAATAAGTTGTGTATTCATAACATCCTTTATGAGCGTCAATAATTTTCATATTTGTAGGCTCACCAACAATACAAATTCCATCTTTAATGTTTCTTTTTTTTAACTCTTCAATAAGTATAGGTGCTCCCTGGCAAGCGGTCTCTTCATCAAAAGTAAATGAAAAATGAATATCTCTATCAAGATTTGATTTTGAGAAAATTGGAGCAAATGCTAGAGTACATGCAATAAAACCTTTCATATCACAAGATCCTCTACCATAAAGTTTATTATTTTTAATTGTTGCCTTAAAAGGATCCGTCGCCCATCCTTTTGACACAGGAACAACATCAGTATGTCCTGATAAAATTATTGGTTTTTTATTACCAGAGCTTTTTGCTTTAATGGTCGCAAACAAATTTACTCTTTTTTTTTCTTCATCGAAAGTTCGGAAAGATGAAGCTCCAAGCTTTTTCAAAATATTATCACAATAATCAATTAGTGAATTATTATCTTCTCCCGAAATTGTTTTAAAACTAATTAGGTCGTTTAATATTTTAATTGAGTTTTTGAACAAAAGTTCTGAATTATTTTCTGTACTCATATTTTCCATCCATTATATATTAATAATATGAAAGAACAAATTACCTACGATATTTTTGACAAAGTTGATATTAGAGTTGGTACAGTTATTTCAGTGAAAAAAAATGAAAAAGCTAGAAAACCTTCTTTAATTGTTGAAGTAGATTTTGGAGATGAAATAGGAATTAAGCAATCGTCTGCTCAAATTACGCATTATTACAACGAGGAAAACCTTAAAGATAAACAGGTTATAGGTGTTTGTAATTTTCCAGAAAAAAATATTGCTGGAGTGGTTTCACAAGTACTTATTCTTGGATCTATTGATAAGGAAGGGAAAGTAATATTGGTTCATCCATCTCAAAAATCAGAGAATGGTTTACCTATTGCTTAACAATGCATCCTGAAATTTTATCAATTACTTTGTTTGGAATAGTCGCAGCCTTTACGCCAGGGCCAAATAATTTTGTTGCATTTTACTCTGGATTTAACTTTGGAATAAAAAAAACGCTCCCACATATCATTGGAGTAACATTGGGTTTCCCTTTTCTTTTATTATGTGTTGCTTTAGGATTAATAAATATATTTAAACTTCACCCAATAATTCAAGAAATCTTAAAGTATCTAGGTACATTATTTTTGATTTACTTAGCCTATAAAATTTCTTTTTCAGTGTCTACAAATCAAGAAAACAAAAATTCTAACCCAGTTAAATTTATAGAAACTTTTATTTTTCAATTTCTAAATCCAAAAGCAGTAATTGCATCGATAATTGTTGTTTCTACCTATATAGAAACAGGTGAGAATTTTGTGAATTATACTACTCAAATTATTATTTTAGCATTACTAGTTTCGGTCACCAGCATAACCCTTTGGACATTTATTGGTAAATTTCTTAGGAAATTTGCGACAAATCAGAAATTTATTAATTATTTTAATTATGTTATGTCAGTGCTTCTTTTATTAAGCATAATAACTTTTTATTTATAATATGACTCCAGGAAACAAAAATTCTTATAATTCACTTAAAAAAATAATAATTAACAATAAAGAGTATTATTATTATTCATTAAATGAAGCTGAAAATAATGGACTTGAAGGAATAAATAAACTTCCAAAATCTCTTAAAGTTTTATTAGAAAATTTATTAAGATATGAAGATGATTTAAGTGTAACAAAATCTCAAATAGAAGCGATTAAAAATTGGCTAAAGACAAAAAAATCTAAAACTGAAATTGCATACAGACCAGCAAGAGTATTACTTCAAGATTACACAGGAATACCCGCAGTTGCAGATTTGGCTGCTATGAGAGAAGCTGTTAAAGAAAAAAATAAAGATCCAAAAACAATTAATCCATTATCTACCGTCGATCTAGTGATTGATCACTCGGTGCAAGTTGATCAATTTGCAAATCCAGATTCTTTTGAAAAAAATGTTGATATAGAATTCGAGAGAAATAGTGAAAGATATTCCTTTTTAAAATGGGGACAGCAAGCATTTAATAATTTTAGAATAGTTCCACCAGGAACAGGTATTTGTCATCAAGTAAATTTAGAATATTTGTCAAAAGTTGTTTGGTTAGAAGAATTTAAAGGAGATAAATATCTTTTTCCAGATACTTTAGTTGGAACAGATAGTCATACAACAATGGTAAATGGTCTATCTGTTTTAGGATGGGGTGTTGGAGGAATTGAAGCTGAGGCAGGAATGCTAGGTCAACCTATTTCTATGTTGATACCAGAGGTTATTGGATTTGAAATGAAAAACAAAATGCCAGAAGGAACTACTGCAACTGATTTAGTCTTAACTGTTGTAAAAATGTTAAGAGATAAAGGAGTTGTTGGTAAGTTTGTTGAGTTTTATGGAGAAGGTTTAAAAAATTTAACTCTTGCAGACAGAGCTACAATTGCGAATATGGCACCTGAATATGGTGCTACTTGTGGATTTTTTCCTATAGATGAGGAAACATTAAATTATTTAAAATTTTCTGGAAGAGATCAACAAACAGTCGATATTGTTGAAAAATATGCAAAAGAGCAAGGTCTATGGGTAAGCAAAGAAGTAGAATTTACTGATATTATATCTTTAGACATGTCTACAGTAGTACCTACTATTTCAGGACCTAAAAGACCTCAAGACAAAGTTCCTTTAACAGATGCACCTAGTTCGTTTCAAAAAGTATTGAAGGAAGCTACAAATAAAGATGAAAAATCAATTTCAAAAGTAACAAATACAGATTATGAAATTAAAGATGGTTCAATATTGATTGCAGCAATAACTTCTTGTACTAATACTTCTAATCCAAATGTTTTAATTGGGGCTGGACTTTTAGCAAAAAAAGCAATTGAAAAAGGTTTACAGGTTAAACCTTGGGTAAAAACTTCTTTAGCACCTGGATCTCAGGTAGTTACAGATTATTTAGCAAAAGCTGGATTAAATACTTATTTAGATCAACTTGGTTTTAACTTAGTTGGGTATGGTTGCACAACTTGTATTGGAAATTCGGGACCACTTCCAGAAAATATTGTTGATGCTATCAAAAAAAAAAATATTTATGCAGTTTCAGTACTATCGGGTAATAGAAATTTTGAAGGTAGAATTTCACCGCATATTAAAGCAAACTATCTTGCTTCACCTCCACTGGTTGTAGCATATGCAATAGCTGGGCATATGGAAGTTGATTTATACAAAGATGCATTAGGAATAGATAGAGGAGGTAACAAAGTATTTTTAAAAGATATTTGGCCTACAAATAAAGAGATAGAAGATACATTAAAGGAATCATTAAATGCAGAAATGTTTGTAAAAAGATATTCAAATGTTTCTGCTGGTCCAACTCAATGGCAAAAAATCAAAACTGATAAAAGTAGCATCTATAATTGGGATGATGCATCAACATATGTTAAAAAACCTCCATTCTTCGACTCTTTAACAGATAAACCAGAGGGATTTAAGGAAATTAAAGATGCAAGACCATTATTAATTTTAGGTGATATGGTTACTACAGATCATATATCGCCAGCTGGTAGTATTCAAAAAGATAGTCCAACTGGTGAATATTTCATGGAACATCAAATTTTGCCAAAAGACTATAACTCTTATGGTTCGAGACGAGGAAATCACGAGGTTATGATGAGAGGAACTTTTGCAAATATAAGAATTAGAAATGAAATGGCGCCTGGGACGGAAGGCGGGTTTACAAAGTTATATCCGGAAGAAAAAGTTCTTCCTATTTATGATGCAGTAGTTGAATATAAAAAAAGAGGAACAGATTTAGTTGTTATTGGGGGCAAAGAGTATGGAACTGGATCATCAAGAGATTGGGCAGCTAAAGGAACAAAATTACTGGGAATAAAAGCAGTTATTGCAGAGAGCTTTGAAAGAATTCACAGATCTAATCTAATTGGAATGGGGATATTGCCACTACAATTCATCAGCGACGTTAATAGAAAAAATCTTAAATTAATTGGATCTGAATTAATTTCTATTTTAAATATTGAGAAAGGAGTTAAACCGTCTGATGAGGTAAATGTTGAAATTAAATATATATCTGGTGAAATTAAGACAATCAAAACTTTATGCAGGATTGATACAAAAAATGAATTAGAGTATTATAAGAACGGAGGTATTCTGCAATACGTTTTAAGGAATATGATTTAGTTATGAATGAAGATTTATCAATTATAAACGCAAATACTAGAAACGAAAAAATTAAAAACTTTGTTTTAAATCATAAAATAAAAATAATATCAGGTATAATTATTCTAATCATTGCCATAATAGTTGCATTTAGTTACGACAAATATTTAAATGATAAAAAAAAGGAAATATCAGATAATTTTAATTCAATTACTATTGAATACACAGAAAAAAATAGTGAAAAAACAGCTAGAAGTTTAATTGAAGTAATAAATAAAAAAGACCCAACTTATTCACCATTATCGCTCTATTTTATTATTGATAACAATCTGGTAAGTGACACGAAGCTTGTTAATTCATTGTTTGATATTTTAATTATAGATACAAAGTTGGATAATGAGATTAAAAATTTGATCATTTATAAAAAGGCTCTTTATAATGCAGATAAAGTAACAGAAAGTGATCTTTTAAGTATACTAAAACCAATTATAAATTCAAAAAGTGTATGGAAATCTCACGCTATGTATTTAATTGGAGAATATTTTTACGCAAAAAATGAAAAACAAAAAGCTAAAGAATTTTTTAATCAAATAATAAGTTTAGAGGATTCAAACGCAAATATAAGGTTGCAAGCAGAGAAAAGAATAAATCGAGATTTAGGTGAATAAGTTAATATTTTTTTCAATTTTACTTTTGCTTTTCAACAATTGTTCCCTGAATAAAAATGTTAAAATTTGGAAAGGCAAAGAAAATACATCTGATATAAATAAAAATGTAACTAAAGCATTTGTTAAAGAAAACAAAAATATTTCAGAATTTAATCAAGGTTTAAGATTAGATTTTTCAGCGATTAAAACTAATAATAAAATAATTGATGATCAAAATAATTTTGGTTCGCAAACATATAATGGTAAATTAAATCGCATCCACAAATATAAAATTTCTAAACTAGAAAAGCAAAATAACTTTAATTTTAAACCAGTTTTTTTAAAAGATGGGATTATATTTTTTGACAAAAAAGGATCAATTATTAGATATGATAAAAATCAAAAAATTCTTTGGAAACAAAATCATTATTTAAAAGCTGAAAAAAGATTAAAGCCAAAACTTAATTTTTTACATGATAACCAAAACCTTATAATTACTGATAGTATAGCAAAATATTATTCAATAAATATTAATACTGGTGAGCTTAATTGGATCAGAAATAATACTTATTCATTTAATTCAAATTTAAAAAGATATAAAGATAAATTTTTTGCAGTTGATTATAAAAATATATTAAGGTGTTTTAAAATAAAAGATGGCTCTGAATGCTGGAATTTAAAAACAGAGGACTCATTTACAATATCAAATGACAAATATTCTTTAATAATTGTAAATAATAATATTATTTTTAATAATTCTTTAGGTGATATAACTGCTGTTAATATTAAAACAGGTTTAATCACATGGCAATTACCAACTCAAAGCAGCAGTATTATTAATGAAACTTACAATTTTAAAAATTCTAAACTTGTGTCTGACAAAAATTCAATTTTCTTCTCTAATAATAAAAATCAGTTTTATTCAATTGATTTGAGAACTGGCACAATAAATTGGATTAATAAGATTAATTCTATAACCAAACCAATTCTAATTGAAAATTTGATTTTTACAGTTTCTCAAGAAGGATTTTTATATGTATTAGATAAAAATGAAGGCAATATTTTAAGAGTTACTGATTTGTTTAAAAATTATGAAGAAAAGGAAAGAAGCAATATTTTTCCAATAGGTTTTGTAATAGGAAATAGAAATTTATATTTAACTCTTTCGAATGGTCACATGATTGTTGCCGGTATTGAAGCTGGAAATATAATAAAATTTGAAAAAGTTTCTAGTGGTGCAGTTTCCGAACCATTTATATTTAATGGTAATTTATTTGTACTAAGGAATGGATCGATCTTACAGTATAATTAAATATGATCTTAAAAATTTTAGAAAAGATCGGACGAAAAAAGGTTGTATTAGATAGGGGGCCATCGCACCCTAAATTCCATGAGGCAAAACCATGGATGAATAGATACTATGTATTATTTAGAAATAGACCCAAATGGTTTCCATTCAACATATTAATACATGAGATGCTAGATGATGATCATGGCGAGGGTGTTCATAATCATTTGTGCCCCTACATCACAATTATTTTAAGGGGAGGATATTGGGAGACAACAAAAGATGGAAAATTTTGGAGAAAGCCAGGTTATATAGGTTTTAGATCAGCAAATTCTTTTCATAGAGTAGATCTTGAACAGGGAACAAATCCAATGACACTATTTATACCTGGTCCATTTGGATTGAGAAAAGGTCCACGATCAGAATATGGTATCGATTTTAAAACTAAAAGAAATTAATGCCCAAATCATTTGAAAAAGAATTTATATCTTTTTGCGAAAATCAAGATTTAGAGGCAAATATAAATCAAATTAATGTTATTAAAAAATTAGAAGAATATTATAAAATTAATTTCAAATCATTTTTATCAAAATTTTTTTCAAAAAAACCATCTCAAAAAGGTTTTTATCTTTACGGAGATGTTGGAGTAGGAAAGACTATGATTTTAAATTTCTTTTTTGATTTGTTAGATAAAAAAAAATTAAGAAAACATTTTAATGAATTTATGTTAAATTTTCATGATTTTGCTCATGAAAGAAAAAAAAATAGTGAAGAAAACATAATCAATTCATTTGTAAAAGATTTAAAATCAAAGGCTTCTTTAGTTTATTTTGATGAATTTCAAGTAACTAATATTGTAGATGCTATGATTTTAGGAAAATTATTTGATCAAATATTTAAAGAGAAAATTAAGATAATTGTAACCTCTAATACTAAAATTTCAGAACTTTATAAAGATGGACTTCAAAGAAATCAATTTATGCCCTTTATAAAAATAATGCAGGAACAATCTATAGAGTTTGAACTTAAAATTGAAGATGATTATAGAAAATCAAATGACAAACAACAGCAAAGATATTTTTATCCTTTAAATCAAGAAACTAACTTTAAAATCAATAAATTTTTTAGAACAATTACTAAAAATAAAAAAAAATCTAAAATTTCAATTAATGTAAAAGGTAGAGATTTTAAAATGGAAAATTTTTATGAAGGCATAGTAAGAATAAAATTTGAAGAATTATGTGACCGAAATTTAGGCGCTGAAGACTATTTAGAGATAATTAAAAATTGTAAATTTTTGGTAATTGAGCAAATACCTCAATTTAATGATGTGAATTCAAATCAACAACAACGTTTTATCACTTTATTAGATGTAATTTATGATAAAAATATTTCATTAGCAGTCACAGCTGATCTAAATTTAGATAAATTTACCTCTTCAAGATTGTTAGAAAAACCATTTAAACGAACCATTAGTCGTTTGTATGAACTTACATCAAAAGAGTATAATTAATGAAACAAGAATTTTATAATCTTGAAATTAATACTCGCGGTCAAAGGTTATATGAGTTTACTAATGATACAATTCAATGGATTAGTCGAAATAACTTTAAAAATGGTATTCTTAATTTAAGTATTCAGCACACAAGCGCCTCATTAATTGTACAAGAAAATGCAGATCCAGATGTACAAACAGATTTAAAAAATTATTTTGATAAATTAGCCCCTATGGATAATAAACTATATGTTCATACCACAGAAGGTAAAGATGATATGCCTGCACATATTAAATCTGCGTTAACAAATAATCAAATTTCTCTTAGCGTGAAAGATAGTGAATTGTTGCTTGGAACTTGGCAGGGCATATATTTATTTGAACACAGATTAGAGGCTCAAAAAAGAACTATAATTCATCATTTTATTGGAGAATAAAATTATATTTATTTTTTCTTCAAAGATTGAAACGCTTCAAGAGCTGCAGCTCTAGCTTTTTCATGAACAACAATAGGGCCCGGGTAATCTTTGCCAATAATTGTTTTTATAGCTTCTTGATACTTTAATTCCATTTCCCATGGTTTATGAATAAATTTATTTGGAACATTTTTAAGTTCAGGAACCCATTTTTTTACATAATTGCCCTCTTTATCAAATTTTTCACCCTGAAGTATTGGATTGAATATTCTAAAATAAGGTGCTGCATCTGCACCACAGCCAGCAACCCATTGCCATTGAGCAACATTATTTGCTTTGTTAAAATCTAGTAGACAATTTCTAAAATGCTTCTCACCTTCGGTCCAATTAATTCTCAAATGTTTGACTAAAAATGAACCAACAACCATTCTTATTCTATTATGCATCCATCCAGTCTCATATAATTCTCTCATACCTGCATCGACAATAGGATAACCGGTCATTCCTTTTTTCCATGCTTTTAAGAATTTCTCATTTTTTACCCAAGGGAATTTATCAAATTCTTTTCTAAAATTTCCTTTTAAGAATTCAGGGAAATAATTAATTAAACTATGTGAAAACTCTCTCCAACCAAGCTCATTAATATATTTTCTATAACCAATTCCTTTTGATTTAATTTCAGAACATTTTTTCCAAATAGTCCCTACATTAATTTGACCATGTTTGATGTAAGGGGATAATTTAGAGGTTCCTTCAACTGATGGTATATCTCTAGAGGTTCCATAATCTTTAATTTTATTTTCAATTAGATTTTTAAGTATTTTTTTTGATTCATTTTCCGAAACTTTCCAATATTTTTCAAATTTTTTATACCAATTTTTTTTTGGTAAAATATCTATTGGTTCAATACACTTTTTAAAATATATAATCTTTTTTATTTTCTTTTTAACAATATAATTTTTGCTTGGTGGTTGATTTAAATAAACTTGCTCCGCATTTCTCCAAAAAGGGGTAAACACTTTAAAGGGAGTTCCATCATTTTTTGTTATCTCTTGAAATTCATTTAAAATATTTCCTTTGAAATATTTATAATTGATTTCATTTTTAATAAATAAGTCACGTATTTTTTTTCCTTTAGCTATAACATCTGGCTCATAAATTTTATTCCAATAAACTGAAAGCTTATCCTTTTTATTAAATTTAGAAAAAATTTCTAATTCGTCACCTTTTACTATTTCAAGATTAATTTTATAATCTGATAATTCTTTTTTTAAAGTTTCTAGAGATTTAAAAACCCACCATTTTTGAGCTTCTCTTTTGTTGTCAAAATCATTGTTATTATAAACATATAATGCAATTACATTATCATGATTTTGTGTAGCAAAAGATAAAGCAGGATTATTTTCAATTCTAAAATCCTCTCTAATCCAAAAAATACCTGTGCTACTCATTAGTTTAATTTTGGTTAATTAACTTTTGATACATTTCTTGATCAGTATCTCCCTCACAACCAAAAACCAAAACATTAGATTTTTCATTTAGATCTAATTTTTCTTTAATTACATGATCTTCACAACTTGTAATCAGACTGATTACGCCAGGTGCCGAGTTTTCTCCTGCAATTATTTTATCATCACTAAAGCTTGAATTTCCAAGTAGTTTCATAGTTTTTGCAATATCATCATCTGGTAAACTAATACAATGTTTAACTGAATTTTTCAGTATTTCCCATGGGACCAATGATACTTCACCACAGGACATACCACCCATTAAGCTTTCTCTTTTAATATCTATTTTTTCTATTTTTCCAGTTTTAATGCTTTCCATTACACACGCGGCACTATCCGGTTCAACAACTATAATTGTTGGAACATAGTTCAAATATCTTGCAATACCTGCAACCATGGCAGCAGCCATGCCACCAACACCAGCTTGTAAAATGATGTGAGTTATTTTTTCTTCCTGGATTTGATTAGTTATCTCTTTCATCATTACCGTATAACCTGCCATTGTATACTTTGGGACGATCATATAATCTTTCCAAGCTACATCCTGAACTATTTGCCAATTATTTTCAGTAGACTGTTTTATGCATTCCATCAAAGATTTTTCATAATTGCCTTTTACCTTTACTACATCTGCTCCAAGTGCTGCCATAGCTTTGCCTCTTGCATCGCTTACAAATTCACTAATGAATATTTTACAGCTTAGACCTAATCTTTTAGCACCCCAGGCAACTGATCTTCCATGATTGCCAGCAGTAGCTGTTGCTACCACTATATCTTTATTTCCTTTGGTTACTTTTTCTACCGCATAAGCTCCACCTAAAGCTTTAAAAGATTTTAAATCAAATCTTTTATTTTCATCTTTATAAAAAATTTTGTTTAAATTTAATTCTTTTGAAAGTTTATTTAAATAAAGCAGGGGAGTAGGAGAATAACCTTTCCACTCAGAAATACTTTTATAAGCATCATCAATTTCTTCTGAGGTTAAAGAATTAAGAATTTCTTTTTTGTTAAATGAGTAATTTTTATTGTCTGTAAATTCCGTGTATTTCCACTGATGACCGTTAGATAATATAGTCATGTACTAACAATCTAAAGTATTATCTTTTTCCCACTTTGTAACATCTTTTGTTTTATCAAAATTATCTTTGGATTTGAATTCATTCATTTCTGAACTTCTTAACTTTATATAACTTTCAATAACATCTTTGCCAAAAGCATCATTCATATCTTTATTATTTTTTAATAAATTTAATGATTGTCCAAGTTCATCAGGGAGTTTAGGTAATTTGGGATATTTATGATGATCTTCATACATATTGCAATCCAAAGGTTTACCTGGATCAACTTTATTTTTTAAACCATACAGACCAGCTGCTAAAACACTTGCTTGTAATAAGTAAGGATTAGCAGAACCATCCATTAATCTTAATTCAAATCTTCCAGGATCAGGAATTCTGATCATGTGTGTTCGATTATTACCTGTATACGAAATACTACTAGGTGACCATGATGCTCCAGATTTTGTAGGTGGTGCATTTATTCTTCTATAACTATTGATTGTTGGATTAAAAAATGCAGATAAAGATGAAGCATTTTTAATTACTCCTCCTAAAAAATTATATGCCATTTTACTTAAACCAAGTTTATCTTTGTTGTCTAAGAACTTATTTCTAGTACCTTGCCAAACTGATACATGAGCATGACAACCATTACCGGTTAAATTTCCAAACGGTTTAGGCATGAATGTTGCTCTTAATCCGTGCTTTTCAGCAATTGTTTTTACCATAAACTTAAAAAAGGTATGTCTATCTGCGGTTTTTAGGCAATCTGAATAATCCCAATTCATTTCAAATTGACCGTTAGCGTCCTCGTGATCATTTTGATAAGGGCCCCATCCCATTTCAATCATACAGTCACAAATTTCCTTAATTAAATCATACCTTCTCATTAATGCAGATTGGTCATAACAAGGTTTGGATTGTGTATCTCTTGGATCTGCAATTGAATTGCCATCAGGTGAAATCAAAAAATATTCACACTCAACACCTGATTTCATTGTTAAATTTTGTTTTTTAAGTTTTTTTATCTGATTTTTTAACATCACTCTAGGTGATGCATCTACCGGTTTGCCATTCATCCATAGATCAGATGCTAACCATCCTACCTCTTTGTTCCAAGGAAGTTGAATTAAACTATCTGGGTCGGGAATTCCAAACATGTCTGAGTCAGCAGGTGTCATATCTAACCATGCTGCAAATCCAGCAAAACCAGCTCCTGCAGTTTGCATTTCTTTTATGGCGTGAGCAGGGACTAATTTTGATCTTAGTACGCCAAATAAATCTACAAAACTGATTAAAAAATATTTAATGTTTTTTTGCTTAGCAATCTGAAATAAATTTTTAGACACAACCTAAGTTAACATAATTATTTAAAAAAAGATAAAATTGTTTCTTTGTAATAAATTAAATTTACAACAATAATTACAATTATAGCTAGTATCACACCGTACTTAGCTTTAGGAAATGCTACTCCTCTCATTTTTGAGGGTCTTAATTCTTCTTTATTATCTTCCATAAATTTAGAACATAAAAAAGGGCGCTACATTTAAGTAGCGCCCAAATTTTAATTTAAATTACCAGTCGGTAATATTGCTTTTGTGATCGTTAGCACCATGTCTCTTCCTAGAAAGGTTTGAAAGTTCATTGTTTTCAGACCTATTAGTAATAACATGCCATCCAATCCATATAGCAATCAATAAAAGAACTAGTAAAAGTTCACTAGAACCTGCACCTGGATAAATTGATCCACCAACTTGAATACCATCTTTATCTGCATTGGTATCTGTTGTTAGATGTGTAATCCAATCTGTAACTGTAGCCATATTTTTCTCCTTTACCTAGTTGCAGACGAAACCGCTTTTTCATCTTCCTTTGCAGATTCCATCATTTCATAGTCTAGTCCAGCTATTTCAACTTCACGAGGGATTCTTAATTTACCCATACCGTTAAGAACTTTAGCAATGATATATCCAGGTATTAAACCAAGAATAACAAACATTACTATTGCTCCAATGAACTGTCCTAGAGGATTAATTGTAGCATAAGTTGATCCATCAAACATTTCTCCAACTCCGTATCCGGATGAAGGATAACCGTTTAATACAAATCCACAAATTACCAGCCCAACAAATCCGGCATAACCATGTACAGCTACTGCGCCAACTGCATCATCAATTTTGAACTTTCGCTCAACCCAATAATGAAGTTTGTAAGCTATAACAACTCCAATCATACCAATTACCAAAGCTTGAATTGGATGATACAAGTCATTTCCAGCTGATGCACAAATTATACCTGCTAGTCCACTTGAGTAAGTCCAGAAAGGATCACCTTTGGCAATAACATATCCTGCCAATAAACCACCTGATAATGACATCAGAAAGTTCATAGTTATACCACTTAGTGTTGTAGGTGTTAAATAGATGTTTGTTGCTGTCCAGTAAGTGACACCTTCCATCCCATATTCAGGTCCAAGATCGTATATAGGTACATTGCACGCGGCATAAAATCCCCAGAAACCTGTGTAGATTAAAAACAAACCTACTGTTACTAACCAAGGATTCCTCGGTCCAATGTTTCTTGGCTCACCGCTCGATGAGAATTTACCAATTCGTGGCCCTAAAACTATTAGAACACCTAATGCAAATCCACCAGCAATCGCGTGGATTACTCCTGATGCATAAGCATCATGATACCCAAGAAGTTTTAACATCCAGCCATCGAAATGCCATCCCCATGCAGCATCTATAGACCAAAAAACAGATCCAATAGCTATGGCTAATACTCCAAAAGCAAAGGTTGTTATTCTCTCTATAACTGCTCCAGAAACAATAGATGCAGCAGTCCATGAGAATAATAAAAATGCAGCCCAGAATACACCCATTAAATGGTCATTTAAATTAATTGCCATAAATGCGTTAGTAGGATTAGCAAGATCATTTCCTCCAAATCCACCTCCAGTTACTAAGGCTGTACTTTCAGTCATTATTGATGGTGCTAATCCAGGTCCTGTTGGAAAAGCCCAGTAAATCCACCAACCAAATAAAAACCACGTTACTGTTACCAGAGGTATCAGCATTGTATTTTTCATAAGAGTATGTTGATGGTGTTTGTATCGAGATGCTCCAACTTCATACATACAGAAACCGACGTGAATTAAAAACATCAGTACTACTGTTACCCAATAGTAAAACTCTGTAAATATGACTCTAAGAGCTTCACCCTCGTTTGTCATAATATATCTCCTAATATTAGTTTAATTAAACCCTATTAAATTTTATGATTCGATACAAATATAAAAACCTTTAAAAACCTAGCTTGTGCACAAGGTTTTTAAAAATAATCAACTTTTAATTGAAATATTAAAATTTTAAATAAGCTTTTTTCAAATCAACAAGCGGATGTTTTGGAGACATTTGAAACTTAACCAAAAGTTCTCTTGCAATCATATCTCTATCTTGTTGATTATTGGGTAGTTTAATTGACTTTGGAATTGTAACCCAACCATTTGCATTTCGGCAGAATACAGCAGGTCTATCTTCTTCATATCCCATATGTACATCTTCCAACCAATTTAAATCATCCCATCCCATCGCTTCTATATATTTCTTAAGAAAAGGAGTTAGTTTAGAATAGTCAGGTAAAAGATTAACATCGTATCTATAACCAATAGACTGACCAATCATTTTTTCTCTGGCAGTCTCTTTCTTTTTGCCTAACTGACCTTTTATCTCTTTTGTTTTTGCTACTTTTTTATTTTTTTTCTTTGGCATAATAGTTACCTCTATATTTTGTGGTAGTTATCAACACCAACTGTGTAGTTAGTTCCAGCTAATGGAACTTTTGCTAAAGCTGATGCTTCTGATGTTAAAGCAGCTAAATCTTCAGGCTCTAGAGAGTGGATATTTGTTTTTCCACAGGCTCTTGCTAATAGCTGAGCCTCTAAAGTCATTGAGTGAAGATAGTTATAAACTCGTAAAGCAGCATCATCAGGGTTTAATCTTGCTCTTAATTTAGGATCCTGTGTTGCAACACCCACTGGACAACGTCCAGTATGGCAGTGATAACATTCACCTGCTTTTACACCCATTTCTTTTTCAAAATCAGCTTCTGGGATATCTTTGTTACAGTTTAATGCAATCATAGATCCAGTACCAATAGCGATTGCATCAGCTCCAAGAGCCAAAGCCTTAGCCATGTCAGCACCGTCTCTTACTCCACCAGCATAAATTAATGTTACTTTTCCAGTTTTACCAACATCATCGATTGCTCTTCTAGCTTCTCGAATTGCAGCAATACCTGGAATACCAGTGTTTGCAGCAGCGATATGTGGGCCTGCTCCAGTAGAACCTTCCATTCCATCTAAGTAAATGGAGTCAGGATCACATTTTGCAGCCATACGTACATCATCATAAACTTTAGATGCACCTAACTTTAACTGAATTGGCACTTTATTTTTTGTTAACTGTCTTAGTTCCTCTACTTTTAAAGCTAAATCATCTGGTCCTAGCCAGTCAGGGTGTCTCGCTGGAGATCTTTGATCAATACCAGATGGTAACGATCTCATTTCAGCAACTTGGTCAGTAACTTTTTGACCCATTAAGTGTCCGCCCATTCCAACTTTTTGACCTTGTCCAATAAATACTTCAATTCCATCTGCTAATTGTGCATGATGTGGATTAAAACCATATCTTGATTGAATACATTGGTAATACCATTTTTCAGAGTATCTTCTTTCATCAGGTATCATTCCACCTTCACCTGAACATGTAGCACTCCCAGCCATAGTTGCTCCTCTTGCTAAAGCAGTTTTTGCTTCATAAGAAAGTGCACCGAAACTCATTCCAGTAATATAAACTGGAATATCTAACTCAATTGGATTTTCACATCTTGGTCCAATAACAGTTTTCGTTTCACATTTTTCTCTGTAACCTTCGATTACAAATCTAGTTAGTGTTCCAGGTAAGAAAACTAAATCATCAAAAGTAGGAATTTTTTTCATCAATGCCATTCCTCGCATTCTGTATCTTCCTAATTGAGATTTAATATGAATATCGTCTATTACTTCAGGTGTGAAGATAGCGTTATGACCTAATAAACTTTTATTTCTTTTACCTTCTTCATGTACATGGACATCAGCTTTTCCACCAACACCTTTTCCATTTTTTTTAACTTTTTTAGATTTTTTCTTAGGCATTATATTGCTCCCTTCTTCTCTGTAGGTTCCAAATTATCATAATTCCAAAGTTTTTTACCTGCTACAATTTTTTTCATTTTACTTACATCAAAATTTTCACCGATTTCAGCAACCTTTAATTTTCTTTTAAGCCAGTCTTGGTCACTAGATGTTAATTCTGAATCTACAGCATCACTACCATATGAACCAATTTCTCCACCTACGAAAATTGTCCCATCATACATAGAGTCACCCAGGTTAATTCCAACGTCTCCAAGGATAATTATTCTTCCTCTTTGCATCATAAAACCTGTGAATGCACCCGCATCTCCACCAATAATGATAGTTCCACCTTTCATGTCAATACCAGTTCTGGCACCAACACTACCTTTACAAATTAAATCTCCACCTCTAATTGCTGCACCAAAACAAGATCCAGCATTTTTTTCGATTACTACTTTACCAGCCATTAAGTTTTCCGCACATGACCATCCAACTCTTCCATTAATTCTGACTATTGGACCATCGCATGAACCCATACCAAAGTACCCTAAACTTCCTTCAAAAATTAAATTCAGTTTATTTAAAATACCAACTCCAAGACTGTGTTTACCCTGAGGGTTTTTAATAACTATTGTTCCATACCCTTGACTCATTAAGTTATCAATTTCTTTGTTTGCTTCAGGAGCTGTCATGTCTTTAACATCAAGCTCGGTTCTTTTGTTAAAATCTACATCGTACGTACCAAAGTAATAAAAGTTTTCTGCCTCATCAGGATTAAAGAATTTTTGTTGAGTTCTTCCTGTTAATACCTCTGTATGCATACCCATTGATTGGGCTTTTGATTTTTTTGAAACAGTTTTTAAATTTGCCATACTTTAACCTCCCCATCAAATGGATCATATGTATCAATTTCTTGTGGTAATACAGATCTAATCGCAATTTCTTCAGATCCCATAGCCACTAAATCATCTGACTCATATAAAACTAAAGGTTTTGCTGCCATTGTATCTTTTGCCATTCCTAAAGAGTCTTTTGTTGCTACAAAGTAAGTAAAAACACCATCTAAACCTGTTAAAGATGCTTTCATTCCTTCTTCTAAAGTTGCTCCATCTCTCATTTTCTCAGCTAGGTAAACTGCAATTAATTCTGAGTCACACTCAGACATAAATCTCATACCTTTGTTTTCTAAAACTCTTCTGTTATTCCAATAATTGGTTAACTGTCCGTTATGAACTACTGATACATCGCTAAAAGGATATCCCCAGAATGGGTGAGCAGACTTTATATCTACACCAGATTCCGTTGCCATTCTAGCATGACCAATTGCATGCGTACCCACTACTTTGTCTAAACTATATCTATCGCAAACCATTTTGGCGTTTCCAAGGTCTTTAATAACTTCTAAAGATTTACCCATAGAAAGAATTTCTACACCAGGAATACTTTCTATACGTTGTGAAAATTCTAAAAGGTCTTTAACATTATAATCAATTTCATATCTTAAAGAATAGGGAAGAGTTCTCTCTTCTTTAACTATTTTAGCTCCCATCTCAGCCAGAGTTTCATCTACAATTTTTTTTCTTTCATCGTAAACAGAAACATCTTCCATAACTGATGAACTACCTTCTCCTACGTTTTCTCCAACTTTAAAACGCATAATGAAATTTTTTCCATCTGTATCTCCATATAAAGCGTAACCTGTAGAGTCTTCTCCTCTATGTTTTAACGCTTGGAGCATCCCTTGTAGTTCGCTTCCAACATTTGAAGATTTCCCTCTATGAATTAAACCTGCTATTCCACACATATATTTATACCCTTTCTATCTATTTCTGTGACCTACGGTAGACAATCAAGATAAGTATCCAGATCCCATTGTGTTGTTGCACCAAGAAATCTTTCCCACTCATCGTTTTTATACCAATGAAAAACTTTATACATTTCATCTGGCATTGCAGATTTGATTACTTCATCTTCTGCCAGTCTATCTAAAGCTTCACCCAAACTTAATGGAAGTTTTTTAACATCTTTACCAGCTTTTTGAGCTTCATAAATATTTCTAGACTCAGGAGCTGCTGGTTTCATTTTCTTACTTATACCTTCGTCGCAAGCTTTTAATAATGCAGCACCTAATAGATAAGGATTGTGCATCGAGTCTACTGATCTGTATTCAAATCTTCCTGGAGCAGAAACCCTTAAACCACAAGTTCTGTTTTGATATCCCCAATCAGCATAAACGGGAGCCCAAAAACCTTGATCCCATAATCTTCTGTAAGAATTTACAGTTGAAGATCCAAGAGCTGTTAATGCTGGCAAGTGCTTCATAATGCCTGCAATAGATTGCAAACCAATTTTTCCTGGTAATTGCATGTCTTTTGTATCCGGCATGAAAGTATTAGTTCCACCTTCAACATAACTAAATACTTCTTCTACACCTGGTAGAGTTTTATTTCCAAGTTTGTTAAGTTTTATTTTTCCACCTTTCCATAAAGACATGTTTGTATGACAACCACTAGCAGAAACACCCATAAATGGTTTTGTCATAAAACAAGCTATTAAATTATGTTCTCTAGCAACTTGAGCACAAATTTGTCTATATGTTGATAATCTATCTGCATTTCTTAAAACGTTATCGTAAGTCCAGTTTAATTCTAATTGTCCTGGAGCATCTTCATGATCTCCTTGAATCATATCAAGACCCATTGCTTTTGCATATTCGATTACTTTCATAAATACTGGTCTTAAGGACTCGAATTGATCAATGTGATAACAGAATGGTTTAGAAAAACCTTTACCTGTAGGCGTTCCATCCTCATTTTTTGTTAACCACATCATTTCAGGCTCTGTTCCAACTCTTAATTCTAGACCATGTTTTTTCTTAAATTCATCCATGAAAATTCTTAGGTTTCCTCTGCAGTCTGAAGTTAAATGACCGCCTGGATTTTTTCTTTCTTCTCTGTTTCTAAAACAAGTTACAAATACTCTTCCAACTCTTTTATCCCATGGTAATTGAACAAAAGTTTCAGGATCAGGTATTCCAACAAGCTCCATAGCCTCAGGACCATATCCAATATAATTATTGTGACGATCTAAGAATAAGTTTGCTGTAGCACCGTAAACTAATTGAAATCCTTTTTCTGCAGTTCTTTCCCAATGATCTGCAGGTATACCTTTACCTACAACTCTTCCTGTTACAGAAATGAATTGATAATAAATGTAAGTGATGCCAAGCTCGTTAATTTTTTCTCTAACTTTTTTAACTAATTTTGCTCTACCTGGCTGGTTAACATGTTTTTCTAGATCTGTCATTTTCACCCCTCAATGAATTTAATTTATTCAAACGTAGCTGAAAAATTTATTTGTGTCTAGGCTTTGAGTCTAGCTCCAAGGAAACGGACTGTTCGAAGTAGGGTGTAGTTCTCCCTTCTCGTAACGGTTGAATCTAAATGGTTTTAACAAATCACTTTCAGTACCAAGAATTTCTTTTGCAACAAGCTCACCAACACCGATCATTTTGTAACCATGATTTGCATCTGCGATCATGTAAACATTTTCAAAAAATCTATCAAAGATTGGGAACGAGTCTGGTGTCATACATCCAAGACCACCTGAAGGTCCTTTTCTATATAAATCAGATTTACCTTCAAATCTTTTTTGACAATGAGCTAATGCTGAGCACCACATTTCACTAAATGCATCTGTTGTTTGATACTCAGGTGAATCCAACCCATAAGGATCGACGTTAACTTGATCAAAATGTTTTTTAACAATGTAAGGAGATGTTCCACCTTGCACTCCTAAACCTTCAATATCAGGTTTGTAATAAATTCCCCAAATCTTATCTGTAATTAATTTTTTTGTTTTGTCCGAATATAATGGAGCTGTAGAGTCTACGTGAACTACAGGTGGTTGTTTGCCATCATTTGTTTTTAAAAAATCTGGTTCAACTCCAATAACACCTTCTTGTAAAAACCAATATGTCCACATGTCAGTCTCATGCATCTTACCATCTTTACCTAAAATATTTGCGGTCTTTGGTAGTTCTAGCATGTTCCAAAAATCTCTTGCCCATGGACCTGCACCAATTACTACTTGTTCACACTCAATGTTTCCTTTGTCAGTTTCGACACCTGTAACTGCTTGACTGTTACTTCCTCTTTTAAAACCTGTTACTTTTACACCTTTCATTACTTGAACACCATTTGAAGTAGATTTGTTTTCTAGTGCTTTAATTGAATCTTTGTTGAATGCATATCCACCTTTTTTTTCATGAAGAACAGAAGTTATACCTTGTGCTTGCCAATCATCAAAAATACCTTTCAAATAATTTGCACAATCTTTTTCACCTTCTATAAAATCTGACTCATAGCCGATTGCTTTTTGTTGTTCGTAGATACTTGCAACATCTTTATGCATCACTTCAGGTGATATTTGTAAATAACCAACTGGATTATATTTAAATGCCTTCGGATCGCTCTCCCAAACTGAAACTGAGTGAGCCATCAATTCTCTCATTGCTGGTTGGAAATAATTATTTCTTACAACGCCACATGCAATCCCACTTGCTCCAGCGGCAGTATCTTTTTTTTCTAATACAATTATGTCGCCAGGATTTTTGTATGTTTCTGAAAGTTTCCAAGCAGTGCTAAGTCCGTGAATTCCACCACCGATGATAACCACTTTTGCTTTCGAAGGTAATGCCGTCATGTCAAAACATTATTTTTTGACATGGGTAATTAATATAATTTTTTATAGAACTAAAAATTATATATAAAAAGTAGATACTTCGATTTTATTTAAAAATTTGGCTAATAACTTATGTTTTTTAAAGTAAGTAAATAATCATTGAATTCATTAATAAAAGATTCACTTGGCGTTATATTTTTAATTCGCTGATCAGTTGAAGTTTTTTCCAGTCTAAAGAATCCTTTTTCACAAGCTTCTGTAATTATTAAAGCTGATTTAGGTCTAGAAGTCTTGAATAGTTTTGTTTTTAATTCTTCTACTGATAATTTTTTACCCTCTTTATAAGCAGACATTACTAACAACATCATATGATAGTGAGATGGTGATTTTCTAAAAAAATAATTACTTGATGTATGAGATTGCCTCATTTGATCCTCCCAAAAATCTAAGAGTGTTTTTTTTTCTTTGGGCATTATTTTCTTTATGCTCTCACTCTTGATTTTGTTGGATCATAGAATGGAAAACCAACTACCTTTGCATTAATTCGTTTTTGGTGTCCATCTATTTTTCCTACCTCTACTTCTGTACCTATTTCAGAATACTGTAAATCAATTCTGCACAGAGCAACATTTTTATTTAAGGTTGATGATAAACATCCACTTGTAACAATACCTACTTGTGATCTGCCTATATGAACACAGTCTCCATGACCTGCAATTTCTTTTCCCACTAGTTCTAAACCAACAAGTTTTTTTTGTGGGTTGGCTTTTCTTTTAATTAATTCTTCTTTACCAATAAAATCCTCTTCTTTTGTTTTTAAAGGCACTGCAAATCCTATGCCAGCTTCAAAAGGATCTTGTTGTCCGTCAAATTCATTTCCAAATAAAATTAATCCAGCTTCAATTCTAAGTCTGTCTAATGCAGCAAATCCAGCTGGTATCAAACCATCATCTTTTCCTGCTTCCATTAATTTATCCCAAACTTCAGGAGCATGTTTTGGATGACACCATATTTCATAACCAAGTTCACCAGTATAACCAGTTCTTGAGATAATTAGAGGAATTCCCTGCAATTCTTCTATTCTGCAAATAGTAAATCTAAACCAACCTAATTCATCTATCGATGGTTGAGTAGGGGGTGTAAAAATAATTTTTTTTAAAATTTCTCTACTTTTTGGACCTTGTAAAGAAACATTACTAATTTGATCTGTTGAATTTTTAATATTTGCATTAAAATTTTTTTTCTTAGCAATTTCTTTTAACCATTCTCCAGCATATTCATCTCCACATATCCATCTAAAACCTGTTTCACTTAATTTTAAGAGAGTTCCATCATCAAACATCATTCCATTTTCATAACACATTGCTGAATAAACCACCTGACCTACAGAAAGTTTTTTTATATTTCTTGTAAGTGTGTAATTCATTAATTCCTCTGCATCGGGACCTATTATTTCAAATTTTCTTAATGACGATAAATCAATAAGCACTGCATCATTTCTGCAAGCATTATACTCGTTAACTAAACCATGTTTGGTATAATCATTTGGTAACCAAAAACCTCTTGCATCAACAAAGTTTCTAGTTAATTTTGATGTTTTTTCGTAAAATCCTGAATTTCTAGTTAATTTTTTTTCTGAGTCTGTTTTCATTCGAAAAGCAAATGATTTGCTGAATTGTTTATTTTTATCGTATGTTCTAACAAAAATATCAGTAGGATTCCATGAATTACATGCATCTATATCACTAGGGCAAGCTGTTGTACCAATTGTTAAATCTTTTAAAGCTCTAAACATTACATAATCTCCTGGTCTAGAATAAGACTCGTCTGAGATGACAGAATTTAAACCTGCAGCAGAAGTATTAAAAAAAAGGTTAATTGCATGCCAACCTTTTTGTCTCTTTACGCCAAATTTTGACATACTTTCAGTTAAATTATCTGAACAGTTTGGATGACCAAAATATCCTGCGTCTTCATAATATTTTGAAGTACATGCTAGATTAAAAGTATCGTGTTTTCCTACAGTATCTCTTATAACTTCAACAAGAGGCTCATGATCTGTATCATAAAATTTAGAATGTAACCCAGGTCCAGGAAAAGTGTTTCCCATAAATGTTCTTGTAGTTTGCCAGTCCAATCCTTTTTCTATTCCTTTTTCTAGTTTTCTTGTATCAAATGCTACGAAGTCGGAACACTGTCTGCCAGTTGGACTTATTACTTGGATATAGTCCCCTTCTTTTACTTGGTAAGATATAGAAGTTTCTTTATTTATATTTTCTTCATACACAGGTTCAAAGATAGGATCTGGTATTACATTTAATTCTTTATTATTAACTATGTTAGACCTCTTAATAAAAATTGTTAAATCACTTGGGGGATTTTGATTTGTTACATCCATATCCTCACCAGGTGCAGCAAAAATTGTGTAACATTTATCCTTTGATTTTAATTTGATACTTTCTCCCGCCTTTGTATCTAAATCAAATATGATTGAAGATTTTGAATCTAAGATGTTTAAGTTTCTTTTTTTTAATTGATGATTTGTTGCTAATATTGTTTCATCTTTACCATTTAGAATAGATCTAATAAAATTTTTGTCATTGTTTGTTTTAAGATTTAAAATTCCAGCATCAGATTTACCATCTTTGTTAAAACAAATAATTTCACAGATTTGATTACCCTCATTATTAATAATTTCTACTTCATCATCTGGAAAAATTTGAAAAGCAGTAAGACCACCGCCATTTACAACGTGTCGTTCAACTCCAGGTGGTAAAATATTTAGTCCAGGATTTTTAATATCTTTACTTGTGCCAAACATATACTGCGATAATTTAATTTTCTATTGTGACCATATTATAATCAAAACGAGTTGACTATAACTTTAAATAGGAACATACTTTCCTTATTAATTTTATTAATTATAGAGGGGTATATATGAAAAAAATAATATCATTACTATCTGCTCTAGTTATTTCTGTTGTAAGTTTTGCAGGAATTTCTAACGCTGATAGCAAAAAACCTATCGTAATCCCGACACATAACTGGTCAAGCCAAATTGTAATGGCTTATGTTATAGGTGGAATTTTCGAAAGTATGGGTAACAATGTTACATACGCTGAGGGTGTAGACTCACAAGCAGTTTACGAGTCAATTAGACAAGGTGATGTAACTATATCACACGAAGTTTGGGAGTCTGCATTTGGTAAGTCTTTCGATACTGCTAGAGATAAAGGTGGTCTTTTAGATTGGGGAGATCATGAGGCAAGAACACTTGAAGACATGGGATATCCAAACTGGGTCGTTGAAAAAGGGTTATGTCCAGGTCTACCAGATTGGACAGCTTTAAAAAATCCAGACTGTGCTAAAAACTTTACAACACCTGACTCTCCAGATGGAAAAGGAAGAATGTTGGAAGGTCCACAAACTTGGCATGGTGACTTAATTCCTCAAAGAATTGATGCACTTGGTTTAGGTGATTTGTGGTGGGTTAAATTTGCAGGAGGTGCTGATGCACTTTGGGCAGAATTAAAAGCAGCTGAAAAAGAAGGAAGAGGAACAATTATATTTAACTGGACTCCAAATTTTACAGATGGTGCTGGTTTTACATTTATTGACTTCCCTCCATATACAGCAGGTTGCAGACCAGCAGATGGTGGAGATGGCAAATGTGGTTCTCCTGATGGATACTTGAAAAAGGCAGTTCATGAGGATTTCCCAAAAACTCATCCTGATGCAGCAGCAGTTTTCAAGAAAATGTCATTTTCTACAAGTCAAATTGGAGCAATGGCTGCTTTAGTTGACGTAGATGGTATGACTCACCAAGATGCAGCTAAAAAATGGTTAGCTGATAATGAGTCAGCTTGGAAAGCTTTCCTAAATTAAGGATAAGTACAAAAATTAAAAATTAAGATCTCCCCCAATAATTTGGGGGGGATTTTTTTTTAGTTAATTTTGTGTAAAATATATCTATGAAAAAATTTCTTCTTTTATTTCTATTAAGCTTTCTATTTTGCTCATCAGTTTTTGCTCGAAGTACAGGATGTAAAGAAGGCAATTGTGAAAACGGTTATGGGAAGTGGATTTATACAGATAAAACTACTTATGAAGGAGAATGGGTTGGTACAAAAAAAAATGGCAAAGGAGTCGAAACTTGGCCAAATGGTTACATATACAAAGGAGAATTTAAAAATAGTGAGTGGAGTGGGGTAGGAACTTTATTTTTCCCAGACGGCTCTACCTATGAAGGAGAGTGGGCAAATGGTTTTATGAACGGACAAGGAACTTTCACCTGGTCTGATGGAAAACAAAAAACAGGAACTTGGAAGAACGGTAAATTACAAGAATAATGTCTAAAGAAAATTATTTAAACAAGTTAAAAGAATTACCTCAGGACTTAAGACAATTTATAGGTTTAATTGTAATAACATTAATCATCATTTTATCTTTTACTATTTTAAATGGAATGTTTGGACAAGGGGATGATCTTGTAAAAAGAATGAAATTAGAAGAAGAGAGAATTGCTGAAGAAAAAAAACTTAGTGAGCTTATTTCAAAACTTCCATCTGGAATTTTAGTCACCTTTGATGGAACCGATCATTATAAATTGACCGATGAGATATATGAAAAAGTTTGTAATGCTACAAAACTTATTCCACAACGTGCAATTATGGGTGCAAATTTTTTAAATCATAGAGCGCATGAGATTTATACTATAAATGGTAACAAAATTGATGAAACGTTTGTAAAATGGGACCAAGAAAAAGGCAAATGTTTTGCAGGTTTTACTGTTAGTGGAAATAATGTTGGAGTGGACGAAAGTATAACAGTAAGTGGTGAGGCATTAAGTTTTTTAAGTACAGGAATTGATACAAGAGTTTATTTTATTAAAAATTTTTAATGAGGAGGAATAATTATTACGATTTTAATTTATATAAATATCGTATAACTTTATAAAAATTTATGTCTGATGCAGTAATTAAATGTGAGTCGGTTTATAAAATTTTTGGTGTAAATGCCCAAAAAATGCTTCAAGAAGCAAACGGCAATGTAGACGCAAAAACTTTTCAAGAAAACGGGTGTATAGTTGGAGTGAATAATGCATCATTTGAAGTTGCAAAAGGAGAAATGCTGGTTGTTATGGGTTTATCTGGATCAGGCAAATCTACGTTACTAAGATGTATTTCTAGATTAACAGAGGCAACAGGTGGAAAAATTTTTATTGAAGGTCAGGATTTATTACAATTAAACAATAAAGAACTTATTGATCTTAGAAGAAATAAAATGGGCATGGTTTTTCAGAGTTTTGCATTACTCCCTCATAAAACTGTTGTAGAAAATATTGCATTTCCACTTCAAATAAAGGGAATTAAAGTTGAGGAAAGTATTAGTAAAGCAATGGAGATGGTAAAGCTGGTTGGTCTTGGTGGAAGAGAAAATTATTTTCCAAGAGAACTATCTGGAGGACAGCAACAAAGGGTTGGTATTGCAAGATCTCTTGCTGTAGAGCCAGATATATGGTTTCTAGATGAACCATTTTCAGCACTAGATCCTTTAATCAGAAAAGAAATGCAGGATGAATTTTTAAGACTTCAAGAGCAATTAAAAAAAACAATCATGTTTATAACCCATGATTTTGATGAAGCTTTGAAACTTGCTGATCGTATTGCAATAATGAAAGATGGTTTGATCGAACAATTAGATACGCCTGCTAAGATTGTTTTAAATCCAGCAACAGAATATGTGAGAAAATTTACAGAGGAAGTACCAAGAGAAAAAGTTTTATTAATAGAAGATGTTATGGATAAATCCACTGATAGTGTTGGTGATTTAAAGGTTTCAAAAGATGAGGTTATAGAAAATGTAGCTGAAAAAATTCTTACCCAGGAAAAAACAGTTGGCGTTATCGATGATAAAAATAATTTAATTGGTTCAATCAATCCCTCAAAAATAATTAATACAGTTTTTGGAGGAAGAAGAAACGGAAATTAATTATGGAAATTTTGAAAAAATATCCGAAATTATTTCAGTGGTTATTTTTACTACTTGTTTTTTTTGGTTTATGTTTTGCAATTGATGTTCCCGAAACATACAAATTTATAAGAGGTCAGGCAGAATTTGTTAAGGATCCAAATCAAAGTACATATATTTTTCTAGGTAAAGAAGTAAGGTATTACGCTTTTGATGTTTTTTGGAGGTTACCTCCTTTATTAGGATGGCTACCTATTTGGATTAATGATTCATTATTTTTTTTAATGAATGAGTGGATGCCATTGGAGTTTTGGAATGAAGATACGCAAGAATTTAAAACTCGACCTTTATTATTAGAAGTAAGTAGAAAACTAACGTTCTTTATGACGTTTTTAATTGAATTGATAAGAGAAATTTTAATAGGAGGCATAAATACAATAGTTACATTTACAGGTTGGGACTGGATTAGTGATAATCCTTGGGCAGAATTACCTGGTTTACCATGGACTATTGTTACTGCAGGAGCAGTATTACTTAGCTATCATTTGAGTGGAAGAGGTCTTGCTTTATTTGCAGGTTTAACAATGATTTATATTTCCATTTTTGGTCAATGGAAGCCATCAATGCAAACTCTTTCTTTTATATTAGTTGCTGCTCCCTTGTCATTTATGTTTGGTTTAGGTTTGGGTATTGCAGCTTTTAAAAATAAACGTGTTGAGAAAGCATTGTATCCAATACTTTTAGTTATGCAAACTATGCCACAATATGCAGTTTTAGTTCCTGCTATGGTTTTGTTTGGGGTCGGAGACCATGCCGCAGTAATCATAACTATGGTAGTTGCAATTCCACCAATGATATTATTAACCATATTAGGTTTAAGAGCAGTTCCTCCAGAGGTTATAGAGGCAGGTAAAATGAGCGGATGCAATAATTGGCAACTAATGTTTAAAGTTTTAATTCCAACAGCAAGAAGAGATATTTTGATTGGAGTAAACCAAGTTATAATGGTTTGTTTTTCTATGGCAGTTATCTCAGCCTTTATAGCTGCAAAAGGTTTAGGGTATAATTTATTATTAGCATTAAATAGATTAGATATCGGTTTGGCCTTAGAAGCTGGATTGTGCATAAGTTTAATTGCAATACTTTTAGATAAAATGTCATTAGCATGGGCCAATAAACAAGAGGATTATTTTGGTAACTTAACATTTATACAAAGAAATAAGAATATTTTATTTTTTGTTGGAACAGTAATTGTTGGAATTGTGCTTGCATACATAGGAACTTATTTGTTCAAAGGTACTCATAATTATTTATTTGAAGTTCCACATAACAAAGGTATCTCAACTGCTGATTTTTGGAATAGAGGAGTTGATTGGATCTTTGATACTTTTTTTGTGTATATAAAAGCATTTAATACATGGTTAATTCAAGACGTTCTTCAACCGATGAGAGCTTTGTATTTAAGAATGCCTGCTATAGCTACTATAGTTTTAGTTGTAGGAGCAGGATATTTAATAGGCGGAATTCGTTCAGCTTTAATTGTTTGTGGTTTAACATTATTTATAGCTTTAAGTCCTTGGTGGGATAGAGCTTTAGTTACAACTTACATGGCAACATTTGGAGTTATTGTGTCATGCACTATTGGTTTTATAGTTGGTACTTTAAGTTTTCAAAATAAACATACAGCAAGCTTTATGCTTGGAGTTTGTGATATTTTTCAAACATTCCCATCATTTGTTTATTTAATTCCTGTTATGATGTTATTTGGAATAACAGATACATCTGTATTAATTGCTGTTATTGTCTATGCAACAATTCCTGCAACCAGATATACAATAGAGGGACTTAGAAGTGTTCCAGCAGGTCTACATGATGCAGCTACCATGTCAGGTGTTAATAAATTTCAGAGATTAACTAAAATAGAATTTCCGTTAGCCTTTCCACATATGATGCTCGGTATTAATCAAACCATAGTTTTTGCTTTATTTATGGTAATTATTGGAGCTTTTATAGGAACTGAGGATTTAGGACAGTATATTTTAAAAGCTCTATCCGATAAAAATGGAGCTGGAATCGGACTCACTCTTGGTATCTGTGTTGCGTTTATTGCTTTAATATTTGATAATTTGATAAGAAGTTGGGTAGATAAAAGAAAAAAACATCTTGGCATAGCTTAGTATTTTGAAAAAATTTATTGTCTCCATTGATCAGGGAACGACCTCATCGAGAGCTGTTTTATTTGACACTAAAGGTAACATTAAATTTATTTCACAATATGAATTTAAACAATACTTTCCTAGAAATGGCTGGGTTGAGCATAATCCAAATGAAATTTGGTCCACAACTATTAAAGCATTAAAACAAGTAATTAAAACAGCTAAAAGTTTAAAAGGTCATATACTTACAATTGGAATTACGAATCAAAGAGAAACTACAATTTTGTGGAATAAAAAAACTGGAAAACCTATTTATAATGCAATCGTTTGGCAAGATAGAAGAACTCAGGAATATTGTAAATCTATAAAGAATAAAAATTTTGAAAATACTTTTAGAAAAAAAACAGGATTATTTATAGATCCCTATTTTTCTGCCACTAAAATTAAATGGATTTTAGATAATGTAAAAGTTTCAAAAAAGTTAATAAAAACAAATAATTTATTGTTTGGTACAGTAGACACTTTCTTAATCTGGAAATTAACCAAAGGTAAACAGCATTTAACTGAAGCAACCAATGCAAGCAGAACCATGTTGTTTAACATTAATAACAATAAATGGGATAATGAAATTTTACAGAAATTAAAAATTCCAAGGAGCATCTTGCCAGAGGTAAAAAATTCTGCAGATAATTTTGGAAAAACAGATAAGAGAGTTACAGGAAAAGAAATATCAATTTCAGCCGTTTTAGGAGATCAACAAGCAGCTGCTGTAGGACAAGCTTGTTTTGAAAAAGGCTCTATAAAAAGCACTTATGGTACCGGCGCTTTTATAATAATGAACACTGGGTCAAAAAAAATTAATTCAAAAAATAAATTATTAACTACAATTTGTTATAGATTGAATAATAAAACTACCTACGCTCTTGAAGGATCTATTTTTATAGCAGGAGCGGGAGTACAATGGTTAAGGGATAAAATAAAATTAATAAATAATTCTTATGAAACTGAAAAAATAGCTAAATCAACAAAAAGCAATAATGAAGTTTATGTTGTTCCTGCTTTTAGTGGAATAGGTGCACCTTATTGGAGACCTGATGCAAGAGGTTTAATAACAGGACTTACAAGAGATAGTGATTGGAAAACGTTAGTGAGAGCTACAGTTGAGTCAGTTGCTTACCAAAGTTATGATTTATTTTATTCAATGAAAAAAGATGGTTTAAAGCCTAGAATAATTAAAATTGATGGTGGTATGGTAGCTAATAATTGGTTTTCACAATTTTTGGCAGATGTAATTAATTTAAAAGTAATTAGACCGAAAGTCTTAGAAACTACCGCCCTTGGAGTCGCTTTGTTTGCAGGATATCAAGTAGGAGAATTCAAATCATTAAATCAGATAAAAAATACATGGAAAAAAGATAAAGCTTTTAAGCCAAAAATTAATAAAAAACTTAGAAATCATATATTGCATGGTTGGAAGCAAGCAATTAAAAAAACCTTAGCATAAAGATAAAATGAAAAAAATATTAATTGTTGGCGCGGGAGCTATGGGAGCTGCTTTTTCAATACCATTGTTAGATAATGGTCACTCTATTACTTTAACCGAGCCATATAATTTTAAATTATTACAAAAATTGAGCTTAAAAAAAAAATTTCACCCACCATTAAATATAAATTTACCAAAAAAATTAAAAATAAATAAATTCTCAAGTGAAGTTTTAAATCGCAAATGGGACTTAATTGTAATTGCTGTGAGTTCTATTGGAATAGACTTGATTGGAAAAAATCTTTCAAAAATCAAAAATAAATCACCTATTTTGGTATTAACAAAAGGTCTTAAATTAGATGGTGGAAATTTGATTTCAATGTCTAGCTTATTAAAAAAGTATAATAAAAATTTAAATGTTTCAGTTTTGAAAGGCCCATGTTTAGCAAAAGAATTAGCTAGAAAAGTTAAAAGCTTCACTGTTGTTGCAAATAAAAATATAAATATTGCAAAAAAAATTGGAAAATTAATTTCAACAAATTATTATCAAACCGAATTTAGCAGTGATGTTAATGGTGTTGAATTTTTATCTGCTATAAAAAATATTTATTCAATGATAATTGGAGCAGGACAATGGCATAATACATCATCAGCTTTATTTAGAAAATCAATTGAAGAAATGAAATATCTTGCGAATTATTTTAAAGGAAAAAAGCAAACTGTTTACGGTTTGGCAGGTTTGGGAGATTTATATGTAAGTGCACTGGGAGGAAGAAATAGTAAAATGGGAGAATATCTTGGAAAAGGTTATACTTTAACACAAGCAAAGAAAAAGTTTATGAAAAATGATACAGTAGAAGGTGCTGACTTAGCAATAGAAATTGCTCCTTTTGTATTAAAAAAAATTAATAAAAGTAAAGTTCCTTTAATGATCTCTTTATTAGAAGCAATTGTTAAAAATAAAAAATTAAAAATTAAATATTAATTTTTTATTTATTTAAAAAAGTTTCCATAGAGTCATCCATTGCTTTTTCCCAAGGTGTGTGATGAATTGGTGCAACCGATCCAGTCACGGGAGATGAAAAAGATTTATTTCTATAAGTTAAAATATCCTCTACTTTATGATGCTCCCATTCTTTAAAATGTTTTCTAATTAATTCAAAATCTATTTCAGGATAATCAGACATTTCATGAAGATCTTTGGTATATTCTGTTTGAAAATCAATCATTTGATCAGGATTTTCTAATTTTTCTTCCATTGAAACCCATTTATTTATGTCTTTATCTATTTCTTCATTACTAGGCATTTTTATTTTGCCCAATATCACATCTCTTGCGTACCAAGCTTGACAATCAAACATGTTAAAAGTGTGAAATTGATCCTGCATTCCTAAGTATAAAAGTTTATGATTATCTTGCCACACAACCCCTTTATAAAGCTTTGGTGGATACAATCTGTTATGGGTTTTTAATTTTAAACTTTCATCTAAAAACGGGAAATGATGGAGATATCCAGTACACAAGATGACTACATCAGCATCTTGTTCTGTTCCGTCTTTAAATATGGCTTTTTTTCCTTCTAACTTATCTAAGTAATGAACTTCTTTCATGCCTTTTGGCCACTTAAAACCCATTGGATTATGTCTGTAACCAATTGTTACACTTTTTGCGCCATATTTGTTACATTGCAGGGCTACATCTTCAGCGGAATAACTGCTTCCCAAAACAATCACATCTTTTCCTCTAAACTCTTCTGCATCTCTAAAATCATGTGAGTGCATTATTCTTCCTGGGAAAGAATTCATTCCTTTATATTCAGGAATGAAAGGAACAGAAAAATGACCTGTAGAGACTACCAAATAATCAAACGTTTCATTTAAAATTTTATTATTAACTTTATCTTGATAGCTAATTTCGAACTTATCATTTTTATAAACAGTATTTGTAACTCTTGTATTAAATTTAATCTTATTTTTTGCTTTTCCTTTACTTACTCTTCCTAAAATGTAATCTTGCAAGACTTCTCTTGGAGGAAAGGAAGGAATTGGCTTTCCAAAATGTTCATCAAAAGAATAATCAGCAAACTCTAAACACTCTTTAGGTCCATTAGACCACAAGTATCTATACATACTGTTAGGAACAGAATCTCCATATTGATCTGAACCAGTTCTCCAGTTGTAGTTCCATAAACCACCCCAACTTTCTTGTTTTTCAAAGCAAACTATTTCGGGAATTTTTTCTCCTTTATTTTCTAAATGCTCAAATGCTCTTAAAATTGAAAGTCCACATGGACCAGCACCAATGATTGCTACTTTTGACATAGAATTTTTCCTATCATTAATAAATTTATAAATATATCTTACTAACAATTTTTAAAAAAATAAAATTATATTTTGTTATGGGTATAAATTGGAATTATCCTACTACTATGTGGATAGGAGAAAATAGAATTGAAGATTTATCCTTAGCCTGTAAAGAGTTAAATATTTCAAACCCATTATTTGTAACAGACAAAGATTTGATTAATTTAGATTTAATAAAAAATATAATATTAAAATTAAAAAAAAGTTTCAAAAATTTAGCTTCCTTTTCTAATTTTACGGGAAATCCAATTGGAGAAAATGTAGAAGAAGGTATTGATGCATATAATGCATCAGACTGTGATGGTGTAATAGCTTTAGGAGGCGGAAGTGGTTTAGATGTCGGGAAAGCTATAGCATTTATGTGTAATCAATCTCGACCCTTATGGGATTTCGAAGATATTGGTGATTACTGGAAAAGAGCTGATAGTTCTAAAATTTCAAAAATTATTGCAGTTCCAACCACTGCTGGTACAGGATCCGAAACTGGCAGAGCATCTGCAATAATAAATAAAAAAACAGGTACAAAAAAAATTATTTTTCATCCAAAAATGTTACCTTCAATTGTAATTTTAGACCCTTTACTTACATTAGATTTATCTCCAAGATTAACAGCAGCAACTGGAATGGATGCGCTAGCACACAATTTAGAAGCTTTTTGTGCACCAGGATATCATCCAATGGCTGATGGTATGGCAATAGAAGGAATGAAATTAATTAAAAAATCTTTGACTAAAGCATTCACAAATGGAAAAGATGTTAATGCTAGAATGGATTTACTTTCTGCAGCTTCAATGGGCTCTACTGCATTTCAGAAGGGATTGGGAGCAATTCACTCATTGAGCCACCCTGTAAATAGTAAATTTAATGTTCACCATGGTTTATCTAACGCAATATTTATGCCTTATGTTTTGACATTTAATAAACCCTCAATTGAAAATAAAATAATATCAATTTGTGATTATCTTAATTTGAATAAAAATTTTGATAGTTTTTTAGATTGGATTTTAGAATTAAGAAATAATTTAAATATTCCACACAAATTGTCAGACGTAATGGATTGTAGTAATATTGATTTAGATGAACTTTCCTCAATGGCATTTGAAGATCCATCAACAGGAGGAAATCCCAAAAAATTAAGTCAAAATCATCTCAAAGAAATGTATATAAAAAGTATTTCTGGAGAATTATTTTAATGAAAAAAATACTGATAGTAGAAGGAAACTTGCGAGAAGAAAATCAAAGTTTTTCTGCAGCTGGAATTCAAACACATACAGAAAGCCTCAAAGATAGTTTGGCTTATTTTACAGATAAATTAGAAAACCATGTGGTTAATCCTTCTTCAGATGAAAATATCAATAATAATATTGATGCACTTGAAAGCTATGACGGTCTTATTTGGGGAGGTAGTAGTTTAAATATTTATAACAATACTCCAGAAATAATAAGGCAAATTGAATTTATGAAAGAGTGTCAAAAAAAAATTAAAAAAATTTTAGCAATATGTTGGGGAATGCAAGTCGCTGTGACCGCAGCAGGAGGGGAAGTAAAAAAAGCGACAAAAGGATCTCATAGAGGCATTGCATCAAATATAGAAATTAATGAAAATGGTTTAAATCATCCACTTTATAAAAATAAAGATAAAAAATTTAATACACCGGCATTTAATTTTGATGAAGTAGTAACAATGCCAGAAAATTCAATTTTATTAGCCTCAAACTCAATAAATAACGTTCAAGGAATAAATTTTAAAGTTGGAAAATGTAACATATGGGGACTTCAATACCATCCTGAGATTACTTATAATAAAATGATCAATTTGATTATTTTTAGAAAAAAGAGACTTTTAGAAAAAGGTGCTTTTAAAGATGATAATGAAATAGATAATCACATTAAACATATAGAAATTGAAAATAATAAATTAGATAAAGCTTCTAGAATGAAAGAATTAGAGAATTGGTTAGAATATTTAAATTTAGAATAAACCTTCTATTTCACCTTTGTCATTTAATTTTATAGAGTCGGCTGCAGGAACTCTAGGAAGACCTGGCATAGTCATGATTTCACCACATACCACAACTATAAATTCAGCACCAGAAGAGAGCCTTACTTCTCGCACGGGCAAAACATGACCTGTAGGGGCACCTTTTAAATTTGGATCTGTAGAAAAACTATATTGTGTTTTTGCAATACAAACAGGTAACTTACGATAACCTTTTTCTTCAAATTCTTTTAATTGTTGTCTTACTTTTGTATCTGCCACTACCTCTGAAGCGCTGTATATTTCTTGAGCAATTTTTTCTATTTTTTTAAATAATGGTAGATCATCTTCATATAAAAATTTAAATGTATCTTTTTTATCCTCACAGATTTCTGCAACATTTTTAGCCAGTTCAGTAGTTCCTTCGCTTCCGTTAGACCAATGAGTACATTTAGAGGCTTTTACACCCTGTGTTTCACAAAAATCTAACAAAGTTTTCATTTCATCTTCTGAGTCAGTAATAAAATGATTTACAGCAACGGTAACAGGTAATCCAAATTTTCTAATATTATTTATATGTCTACGTAAATTTACCAATCCATCTTTTAATGCAGATACATTTTCTTTTTTTAAATCTTCTTTATTAACTCCCCCATGCATTTTAAGTGCTCTAATAGTTGCTACAATAACTACACAGTCTGGTTTAAGTCCTGATTTTCTACATTTTATATTTAAAAATTTTTCAGCTCCTAAATCAGCTCCAAATCCAGCCTCCGTTACAACATAGTCAGACAATTTTAGACCTGCTTTTGTTGCAATCACAGAATTACATCCATGAGCTATGTTTGCAAAAGGTCCACCATGTATTATTGCTGGATTATTTTCTAAAGTTTGAGTTACATTTGGTCTTATTGCCTCTTTAAGCAAAACAGTCATCGGGCCTTGTGCGTTCAAATCTTTTGCATAAATCGATTGTTTATCTCTAGTATACCCAATTGTAATATTACCAATTCTATTTTCTAAATCCTTTAAATCTGTTGCTAAGCAAAAAATAGCCATTAGTTCAGATGCAACGGTAATATCAAAACTATCTTGTCTTGGGTAACCATTGGCTACTCCACCAAGATCAACAATAATAGATCTCAAAGATCTATCATTCATATCCATTACTCTTCTCCAAACAACTCTTCTTACGTCTATATTAAGTTTGTTACCCCAATAAATATGATTATCAATTAATGCAGAAAGCAAATTGTGTGCGGATGTGATAGCATGAAAGTCACCTGTAAAATGAAGATTGATTTGTTCCATTGGTACTACCTGGGCATAACCACCACCAGCAGCTCCACCCTTCATTCCGAATGATGGACCAAGACTTGGTTCCCTTAAACAAACAATAGATTTTTTTCCAATTTTATTTAAGCCGTCATTTAAACCAACAGAAGTTGTAGTTTTTCCTTCACCAGCTGGAGTGGGAGTAATTGCAGTAACTAAAATTAATTTTCCATTTTCTTTTTTAAGAGTGTTTAAATATTCCAAATTTATTTTGGCTATGTGTCTACCCATTGGACTAAAAGCAAAATTTTCATCTGGCACACCAACCTTTGAAAGAATATCTTTTATTGGTTGCATCTTAGCTCCTCGAGCTATTTGAATGTCAGATTTTACTTCGGCCATAAATAATCAAATAAATTAAACTTTTTTATCTGTGACTTCTTATCCTTTTTTGAGATATTTGGAAACTTCTAAAAAATATATATAAAAAAAATAAGCACTATTTAAATTGATTGTTATAAAATTATTAAATGCAAAAATATTCTATATTTAACCTTGTTAAAAACGCTTTTTCAAACCATGAAAATTGGGATCTGGCTTGGAAAGATCCAACACCTAAAGAGGAATACGATGTTGTAATTATAGGTGGTGGAGGCCACGGATTAGCTACAGCGTATTATCTTGCTAAGGAACATAAAATTACAAATGTTGCAATTATAGAAAAAGGGTGGATCGGTGGCGGAAACGTTGGGCGTAATACTACAATTATAAGATCAAATTATATGCACGATGAAAATGGACTTTTCAGCGAGTTCGGAATGGATTTATGGAGAAAGATGAGTCAAGATTTAAACTATAACGTAATGTTTTCTCCAAGAGGAATAATTAACCTTGCGCACTCAGACGCTCAAATGAATGCTTATGCAAGAAGAGGAAATTCAATGAGGTTAAATGGAATTGATGCAATTCTTCTAAATAGAGAACAAGTTAAAGAAATAATTCCAATGGCTGATTTTTCTGAAAATGTTAGGTTCCCAATATTTGGAGGCTTGATGCAGCCTAGTGCAGGAACTGCAAGACATGATGCTGTTGCTTGGGGTTATGCTCGTCAAGCAGACTCCATGGGTGTTGATATAATTCAAAATTGTGAAGTAACAGGTTTTGATGTGTCTGCTGGTAAAATAAAAGGAATAAGGACTTCACGAGGAAATATTAAAGCTAAGAAAGTTGGAATTTGCGTTGCGGGTAGCACTAATATTTTAGCAGAAAAATTAAATATGACTTTACCAATCGAAACTCATTTACTCCAAGCATGCGTTTCTGAACCAGTAAAACCGGTTTTAGATAATGTAGTTACGTTTGGTGCAGGACACTTTTATGTAAGTCAATCAGATAAAGGTGAGATGGTGATGGGAGGCGATCTTGATGGGTACAATAGTTATGCCCAAAGGGGAAATCTACCTACTTTGCAACATGTATTGACAGAGGGAATAGCTATGATGCCATTTTTAAGTAAATTAAAAATGCTTAGGACATGGGGTGGTATTATGGATATGTCAATGGATGGCTCACCTATCATTGACAAAACACATATTGAAGGATTGTATTTAAATTGTGGATGGTGTTACGGAGGATTTAAAGCGACGCCAGCTTCAGGCTGGACATTTGCACACACAATTGCACAAGATAGAGTTCACGAATTAAACGCCGGTTATAGTTTAAATAGATTTAGCACCGGCCATCTTATTGATGAAAAGGGACTTGGAACAAAAACCTGGATATCGTAAATGCTTTATATAAATTGCCCACACTGTGGAATGAGATCTCAAAATGAATTTTCATATGGTGGAGACGCAAGCGTAAAAAGACCGGAAATTAATAAAGAAGTTTCAGATCAAGAATGGGATAATTTTGTTTACAATAGAAAAAGTTTAAGAGGAAAGCATTTAGAACTATGGCAACATATTTCTGGATGTAGACAATGGATAAAGGTTGAGAGAGATACTGGAACTCATGAAATTTTCAGAACATTTAAAGCTGATGAGGAAGTTGCTTAATGACGCAAACTTTTAGAATTGAAAATGGAGGATTTATAAACAAAGATAAAAAATTATCTTTTAAATTTAATGGCAAAACGTACTTTGGTTATGAAGGTGATACTTTAGCATCGGCTTTATTAGCAAATGGGGTTCATTTAATAGGAAGAAGTTTTAAGTATCATAGACCTAGAGGTTTCTTTGGAGCGGGAGTTGATGAACCTTATGCGGTAGTTCAACTATACAGAAATGGCGAAACAGAACCTAATATTAAAGCTACAGAGCAGGAGTTGTTTGAGGGTTTAGAAGCAAAAAGTGTGAATTGCTGGCCAAGTGTAAATTTTGATATTGGTGCAATAAATAATTTTTTAAAAATTTTTCTACCAGCTGGATTTTATTATAAAACTTTTATGTGGCCTAAAAGCTTTTGGTATCGAATTTATGAACCATTTATAAGAAAAGCAGCTGGCTTAGGTGTGGCATCAACGAAACATGATAATGAAAGGTATGAACATAAGTATGAATATTGTGATTTATTAATTGCAGGCTCAGGACCTTCAGGATTAGCTAGCGCATATGCTGCAGCAAAAAATGGAGCTAGAGTAATTTTAGCTGAAGACAAACCAAGATTTGGTGGATCTTTATTAACTAGTGATGTCAATATTGGTAATCAATCAGGAAAAGATTGGGCCGAGGGAATAATTGCAGAACTCAAAACAATGCCAAATGTCGTTGTAAAAAATAGATCTCAGATTTTTGGATACTATGATCACAACATGCTTGTGATGTCGGAAAAAGTTAGCGATCATTTACCTTCAACTAAAAAATATCACCCAAATAAAAGGCTATGGTACATTCGTGCAAAAGAAGTTTTAATTTCCTCCGGATCGATTGAAAGACCAATAGTTTTTGGAAATAATGATACACCAGGTGTTATGCTATCTTCAGCCGCTAAAGAATACTTAAAAGTATACGGTGTTTTAGTTGGAAGAAAACCTTTGGTATTTACAAATAATGATAGTGGATACGAAACAGCAATTGAATTTAAAAAACATGGAGTAGATCCAGTTGTTTTAGACTCAAGAAAAAATCCTGAATCAGAAATAATTGATGAAGCAAAAAGTTTGAGAATTAACATTAAATATTCATATGTTGTAGTTGCAGCTCAAGGATACAAAAAAGTTAAATCTGCAGATATTGCAAGTATTTCTGAAGACAAAAAACAACTTGGTAAAATAGAAAACATTCAGTGTGATTGTATTTGTGTTTCTGGTTTTTGGACACCAACAATTCATTTAGCTTCACAATCAGGAAATAAGACAAAGTATAAAGAAGAAATTGATGCTTTTATTCCAGGACAATCAAAACAAAATGAAATCACTTTAGGTGCGGCTAATGGAGTATTTTCGCTTGATGAAACATTAAAAACTTCATTTAAAGTGGGAAGTGAATTATCAAAAAAAATTACAAAAAAAAATAATGAGGTGGCTATTCCAAATGTTGTTGAAAAAAAATCTTCTCAACATGATAAGTTTTGGTGTGTTCCATTACCAAAAGGTAAAAATTATAAAAGATTTTTAGATTTTCAAAACGATGTAGCTGTATCTGATATAGAGATAGCTTTAAGAGAAGGTTATCGATCAATTGAACATGTTAAAAGATATACCACTCTAGGTATGGCAACAGACCAAGGTAAAACAAGTAATTTAAATGGTCTTCAGTTAGTTTCTGAAATTGAAAATAAAGTTGTTCCTGCAGTAGGTCATACAACTTTTAGACCACCATATACACCTGTCTCAATTGGAGCAATTGTTGGAAGAGAAGTTGGAAAACATTCAAAACCAACTAGAAAATCACCAATGCATGAATGGCATGAAAAAAATAATGCAGTTTTTGTTGATGCGGGTATTTGGTTAAGACCTAGATATTATAAAAAAGGAAATGAAAATTTATTTGAGGCATCTAAAAGAGAAGCTAAAAACGTTAGAACAAATGTTGGAGTTTGTGATGTAACAACTCTAGGAAAAATTGACATCAAAGGTCCTGATGCAGCAGAATTGTTAAATAGAGTTTATACAAATGCATGGTTAAAGCTACCAGTCGGTAAAGCTAGATATGGTGTAATGTTAAGAGAAGATGGAATTGTTATGGATGATGGAACAACTACAAGAATTTCAGAAAATCATTATCATATGACTACAACTACAGCTCAAGCAGCAAATGTTCTTTCACATTTAGAATATTATTTGCAATTAGTTTGGCATGAATTAAATGTGAATGTAGTTTCAACCACAGAACAATGGGCTGGAGCAGCTATAGCTGGACCTAAATCTAGAGATTTACTTAAAAAATTATTTCCAAATTCTGATGTATCAAATGAAGTTTTGCCTTTCATGGGCTATATGGAAGGAGATCTATTTGGGGTAAAAGCAAGGATATTTAGAATTTCATTTTCAGGAGAGCTTGCATATGAAGTAAATGTTGAATCTGATTATGGAAACTTTATGTGGGAAAAAATAATGGAAGTTGGCGAGGAATTTAATATTCAACCGTATGGAACTGAAGCATTATCAACTCTTAGAATTGAAATGGGGCACGTGGCTGGATCGGAACTTGATGGCAGGACAATTCCATACGATAACGCTTTAGAGGGTCTTGTTAGTAAAAAGAAAGATTTTATTGGAAAAAGATCACTACATCGATCTGCGTTTATCGCTGAAGATAGACAAAGAATAGTAGGGGTAGTTCCATTAGATAAACAAACAAGTATACCCGAAGGCTCTCATTTAGTTAAAGATGATAAAGCTCCATTACCAAATCCAAAATTAGGTCATATCTCTGCTTCATGTTGGAGTGTAGAATATGATAATCCTTTTTCTTTAGCAATTTTGAAAGATGGAAAAAATATGATTGGTCAAAAGCTTTTTGCGATGTCACCACTCAAAAACAAAGTAATACCAGTTGAGATAGTTTCATCACATTATGTAGATCCGAAGGGTGAAAGAGTAAGATCATGACATTAATTTCAGCTTTATCAAATGTTCATGCAAAAGGTCAATTTGGTGATAGTGAAGGTAAAAATGAAAATGATTTACTAAAAATATCTGAAATAAAAAATTTACTAATTGTTCAAATAGTTCAGTACAAAAAATCCTCAGTTTCTTTTGATAGTATTGATATTGATGGTTTAAAATTAAAAAATGAACCTTTAACTGTAGTGTTTAACGATACTACCAGGATTATGTGGAATGGACCAAAAAACTGGTTTTTAGTTTCAATAAAAAAAGATTTAATAAAAAATGTAGTAGATAAATTTCAAGATACAGACTTTGCTGTAACAGATTTATCTCATTCAAGGGCTATTATTGAAATTGAAGGAAAAAATACGACAGAAGTTTTGAAAAAAGGCTGTCCTTTTAATTTTAATACATTAGAAAAAAATAACTCAATTAACTCAACTTATAATGGAATAACTTTTACTGTTGATAAGTTGAATGAAAATCCTAATAAAGTAAGATTATTTGCGCTAAGAAGCTTTGGAGAATCTTTATATCATTCTATCACAGATGCATCTCTAGAGTTTGGCTTTAAATCTATATAAGCTTAAATTTTCAATCTCTTGTTGCAATATAAACACCTATTGAAGTTATTAGAAATCCAATTAGATCTAATCTAGTTAAACTTTCATTTAAGAAAAGCCATGCCATAAAAGCAGATGTTGCTGGTATTAAAAAAAATATAGAAACAGTTTTGCTTGCTGAGTTATTTTTTATTAAAAACATTAAAATAGTGAATGCTCCAAATGATACCATAAATATCTGATGGCTCATTGCAATAACAAATGTTTGTGTGAAATCAATATATGGATCAATAAACAAAATTATAATTATAAAATGAAATATAAATCCACCAAGGGCTTGATTCATATTGCTAACAGATAAAGGTAAATTGTTGCTCAATTTTTTTTGCCATAAAGTTGAAAAGGTAATTGCTAACAATGCTATTGTTGTCGCAATCAATCCAGCTGTTGGTATTTTAGAACCAATATCAATACCTATTACAAGTCCAGCACCAGCAAAACCTAATATAACACCTGTCCATTGTTTTGTTGATACTTTTTCATTTAAAATAGGACCACTTAATGCATTTGTGAGAACTGGTTGTAGAGTAACAATTAATGCTGCAATTGCTGTAGGCATACCTATTGAAATTGAATAAAAGACTCCACCAAGATAAAAACCATGAAACAACACACCACTCAATAAAGATTCTAAAAAGTTTTTTTTACCAACTAAAACTTTTTGTTTTGAATAAATAGAATATAAAAAAAAACCTAAAGCAACTAAAGCAAATCTAAAAGTAAGAGCAGCAAAAGGATCACTGTTATCTGTAATAGGTTTAGTTGTTATAAAAGCAGAAGACCAAAGAAGAACAAATATGAATGGAAATATTCTTATCATAATTTTTAATAAGCAAAAAAATAAAGTAAAATCAAATAAATCAATACCTATAATGAACAAATTATATGTAGAAATAAAATATCAAATCACTTAAGTTTTAAGTAAAATGTTAAAATTATTTAGAATTATAACAGTTATACTGTCTTTTTTCTTTTTGACAGGTTTTGTACCTATTTTATCATTTGTTGGTCCAGGACTGACAGTTCTTACTACGGGAAATGTTTATAAAGCAGCTGCTCAAATAATGATCGACCAGGGTATAAAAAAAAAAACTGGTAAAAACTCTTTTGCGTTAGTTAAAGAAGAAATAAATAAAAATAATCAAAAGTATAAAAAAAATAAATTTAATGAGGATTTAAGACAATTAGTTGAAAAGAGAATAAAGATTACAAGAGAAAAACTAGATAATCAAAATTTACAAAAATTAGTTAAAAAAAGAATAGAGATTACTAGATCAATACTTAATATAAATAGTACTACTCAATAATATTAAGATAGATCAGATTTTCTTGGTTACTTTCTTTACACCACATTTCATAGCTTTCACAAACTCTCCATAAATGATCAAAAGCCCGCTGTGAAATTTCTAAAGGAAAATGACTTTTAGTATAATAAAGTTTAGGTATTTTCATTAAAAATTTTACCATGGAGTCTTTTTGAAGCTCTAGAAGCCTTAAAGTTTCTTCATTGATTTTTTTTTTAGTAATAGAGTCAAAAAATTTATTATTCTTAAGTTCCAAGAACCATTTATCATGAAATTCTCCAGAACTTAAAATATCATATTCTTTAGTGGTCATAAATATTTCAAATGCCTGTATATTGTTGATTTCAGGATTTTGTTTTTTAATTTCTATAATATTTGAGTAAATAAATTCAGCAGCTCTTAATACATATGGCTTTTCAGTCTTATTAGACATAAGCTAATTTTTATGTTTAACCATAGCTGAATGAGCTAAAATTAAGTTTGGATCTAAAAAAACTTTTGAGGATTTTACATTTTTAAAAGATTTAAAGGCAAAAATTGCAATTGGAAGTTCAGTACAACCTAAAATTATTTTTTTACACTTCATCTTAATCAATGAATTAATTGCAGGTTTGATTACTCTTGCAGCAGCTTTTACATTACCCATTTTGACTAATTTAATAGATTTATTGACTGATAAACTTTGAAGTTTTTGTGAAGGTTCTATTAATTGATAATTTTTTTGAAAAATTTTTTTGTAAATTCCAGTTTTAAGAGTTCCTTCAGTCGCCAATAGTCCAACTTTTGAGTTTTTTTTACATTTCTTTTTTGTAAATTTGAAAACTTCTTTTGGCATATTAATTATCGGTATATTTATTTTTTTTTGCAAATCATCAAACCAATAATGGGCTGTATTACATGGTATGACAATAAATTTACATTTATTTTTTTCTAGTAACTTACAACCTTTAAGCAAACTTTTTAAAACTTTGTTGTATTTTTGTTTACTTATTTTATTAGTAGATTTGTTTGATAGGTTTTTTGTTTGAGAACCTATTGACTCGGGTCTTCCAGGAATATTTGATTTATTATAAAGCAAAAATAACGGATATTCTTGATCAATTTTTCCTCTATTCAATATCGCAAGCTTATTACAAAAATCAAGACCAGCTTGAGTACCCATTCCACCTAAAATTCCAATCATGTATTTGTTTAACTTATTAAATTAATTATATAATTTACAATTGTGTTTAAAGGTTGTTATTAAATTTGGTACTGGCTGAATAATAAATTTATTAAAAAACAAATATATTTTTTCAGCCAATAGGAAGTGTGAAATTATGCAGTTTTTAAGTTAACTGCTGAAGGACCTTTAGGACCATCTTCAACATCGAAAGTCAAAGACTGACCCTCATCTAAACCGTTCATACCAGCATCTCTTACAGCTGAAACATGTACAAACACATCTTTTTCTTTATCTTCTCTTTCAATAAAACCAAAACCTTTGGTTGGATTGAACCACTTTACTTTTCCTTGTAGACTCATATTTATCTTCTTACTTTATTGTTTTATTTAATTATTACTTAAAATTAAGTAATAGTCGCTTTCTTTAGATTTTATAGGGTTTTGTCAACAAAATTGATAAAGTAACAAAATAAATTTTAAATATCGTCAATAAGCATAGTTAAATAGACCGAATTAACGTCTTCCTTATAGTGTGCAAAAGGTTCGCATACAGCAAACCCTGTTTTTTTGAAAAGTTTTCTGGCTGGAATAAAAAAATCACCTGCACCTGTTTCAATACTTAATCTTTTTATTTTAAGTTTTTTAGCTTCTTTTATTAAATGTTTTATTACATTAATTCCTCTGCCTTGTTTTCTAAAATTGTCATGAACCCTTATAGATTTAAACTCTCCATGGTTTTCATCTAGAAATTTTAAAGCACCACAACCGATTAATTTTTCTTCATCCCACAAACTCCAAAATTTAATTGATGGGACTTTTAAACCAGGAATATCTAAAACGTGTGCACTCCCCTCAGGTGAAGCGGCTCTAAGTTCAACAAAGTGTTTTTTTAGAAGCTCATTAACTTCTGGATTGTCAAAATTACCTTCTATTGATTTTAACATCTATACTAAAGTTGTGATATGACCCATTTTTCTTTTTTCTTTTATCTCTTTTTTTAAATAATCATAGAAAAATTCTTTGTCATTAAACTTTGTCATATTTCTGTAATGAGTAATTTGATCTCCAAGAAGATTTACCATTTTAGCATTAGATATCTTTTTTATTGGAATTTGCTTCAAGCCACACACAGCTCTTACATGATTTTCAAATTGACTTATATTAAATGCATTTATTGTTAGATGTCCTGAGTTATGAACTCTAGGAGCTATTTCATTTACATATAAATTTTCATTTCTATCTATAAAAAATTCTACACATAACGTTCCAATATATTTAAGTTCTTCAGCAATCAACGTAGCCCAATCCTTTGATTGATTAAAAATTTTTTCATTTATTTCAGCTGGAATTTTTGAATATTTTAAAATTTGATCTTCATGAGTATTTTCGATTGGTTCATATATTTCATACTTATTATTACTAAATCTCGTAATGATAATTGAAATTTCTTTTTTTAATTTAACAAGTTTTTCAAGAATAAATCCTTTTGAAAAATCAATATTTAACGAATTAAGTTCATCGCTTGAATTTATTGGATATTGACCCTTACCATCATATCCTAAAGTAGTTGTTTTAAGAATACCTGGTAAAAAATCTTCTAAAGCATCTATGTCAGATTTTTTTTCAATTGATACATACCTTGTAGTTCTTATATTTAATTTGTTAACAAAATCTTTTTCAGCTAATCTATGCTGAATTAATCTGTTAATAGAAGGTTTTGGTAAAACTGGTTTTAATTTATTGATTTCACTTAATGTCTCGAAAGGTATATTTTCAAATTCGTAAGTAACTACATCAACTTGATTTATAAATTCTGATATTTGATCTTTGTTATCATAACTACCAGTAAAAAATTGATTGCAAAAATTCTGTGCTGGCGCATCTGTATCATCAGAAAAAACAACAGTTTTAATACTTAATTTTTTGGCAGCTATTGCAAGCATGCTGCCTAGTTGACCGCCCCCAATTATACCTAATGTAACTTCAGACATTTTATTTTGGAGTTTTCTTTACAGATTTAGTTTGTGCAGTTCTATAATTTTGAAGTTTTTTTCTAACATTTGGATTGTCATTTGCGATTATCGCTGCAGCTAATAAAGCAGCATTTATGGCTCCATCTTCTCCTATAGCAAGGGTTCCTACAGGTATTCCTTTAGGCATTTGTGCAATTGACAACAAACTATCTAAACCTTTAAGTTTTTTACTTTCAACAGGAACACCAAGCACCGGCACATATGTAAGTGCTGATACCATACCTGGAAGATGAGCAGATCCTCCAGCACCTGCAATTATTACTCCTATATGATTTTGCTCAACTTTTGAGGCATATTCGTACATTCTTTGTGGTGTTCTGTGAGCAGATATAATTTTTGTTTCAAATGAAACTCCAATTTTTTTTAGGGTTTTTTCGGCCAGTTTCATTACTTTGTAGTCGGATTGACTTCCCATTATAATTGAAACTTTTAATTTACTATTTTTTTTCATGAAAATTGATCAATCTGTTTATTTCAAAATTAACTTAAAATATCAATAAAATTAATAGTATTTAAAATACATATTGATTAGAGTTAAGCATACTATGAATTATAAAATCGACAATCTTCAATATTGCAATTGGTCTAGAAAAATCTTTGAGATTAACAGATCTGCTGGCTTAGATGCTGTTCATGTTACCATTGTTTACCATGAAGATTTTGATGAATTACAACTTGAAATAAAAAAATGGGGAAAATTATTTGATGAGAACTCAGATCTAATTTTTCCTGGTAAGAATTTTCAAGATATTGATAAAGCTAATAAAGAAAATAAAACTGCAATATTTTTTGGTTTTCAAAATTGTTCGCCAATTGAAGATGACATAAAGCTTGTTGAAAAGGTTCATCAATTAGGATGTAGATTTATGCAACTTACTTATAATAACCAATCTTTACTTGCAACAGGCTGTTATGAAAAAGTAGATAGCGGAGTTACAAATTTTGGACGTGAGGTTATAAGAGAAATGAATAGAGTTGGCCTTGTGATTGACATGTCACATTCTGCAGAAAAAAGCACTTTAGATGCAATTGAGTTAAGTGAAAAACCAATTGCAATTACTCATGCTAATCCTTCTTTTTGGCATCCAGCTAAAAGAAACAAATCTTCAGATTTATTAAAAAATTTAAGTGATAGTGGTGGTATGTTGGGTTTATCGTTATACCCTCACCATTTAAAAGACAATACAAACTGTACTCTAGATAGCTTTTGTGAAATGGTGGCAAAAACAGCTGAAATAATGGATTTAAAAAAAATAGGAATAGGATCAGATCTTTGTTTAGATCATCCAGACACTGTTGTTGAGTGGATGAGAAATGGTTCTTGGTCTAAAAGTAAAAATTTTGGCGAAGGTTCAAAAAAAAAACCAGGTTTTCCAAAACAACCTGATTGGTTTATTGATGCAAGAGGGTTCTCAAATATTGAAAAAGGTCTTAAAAAAGTAGGCTTTTCAGATACCGAGACACATGGAATACTTGGAAATAACTGGTACAATTTTTATAAATCAATTTAATTATGAAAGTTGAATTAAGAGACCCAAATAAGATAATGAAATTATCAAGGCTTGGATCTTTTCATCAATCAAAATTATCTTTTTTAAGAAGTTTTCTTAATGAATTTAAAGACTGGGAATATAAAAGAGATTTATTTAATTTAAATGAAAATGGTTTTGGAGAAGCCGTTTATTCATTTAAAAAAAATAAAAGAATATATTCTTTGGTTTGTTTTGCAAATGAAATCAAAGATGAAGAAAGATCAGATAGAGTTATTGCTACAAAATGGGATGCAGCTTTTACATTACATGATGGAGTTCCTGCAAAAAAAGATATTGAAAGATTAAAAAATGAAGTTCCAAAACAAGAAGTTGGTAGACTTTCTTATAAAGAATTAACTTTATCTAGAGCAAACAAATCAATAAGAATTTATAATCATGTGGTTGAAAGTTTGAGCAAAGGTAAGCAGCCAGATTTAAACTTATTATCAAAAGTAGGCTATTTATATAGGACCACGGCAGTATATGGTTCAGGTAAATTTGGTCTAGCAGATCGATTTAGAATTAAAAACCGTAAAGAAATTAATGGTCCATTCAGATTAGAAATGATGCTGGTTTATTTGGTAAGACAATTTACTTTTGATCAAGTTAATCATGTTGCTTATCATAAAAATCCAAAAACAGCTGTTAAACTAGATTATAACATTTGTAAAAACTTGGGAATTGGTAATTCTACAGGCTTAGGAATGGCTCCTTTTATAGTTAATCACCCAACTCTACTAAATAATTGGATTTTAAGTAGAGAGATGGCACTTAAAGAAATTAGAGAAATAAAAGATGTAAAAAGTCAAGATAGTGAATTATTTATAAATTGTGTAAAAAATTCATTAAGAAATATTACAAGCTGGAATACAGATAGCGAATATCAACAAAAAAAAATCTCATCATTATTAAAAGATGTTGAAAAATTTTTAAATTTTATAGACAAAGATTTTAATTTTGAAATTGAATACCCTTTTAACAATTTATATAAATGGTTAGAGGATAACACTTGCGAGGAATGTATCGAATATATAGTTTCAATAATGATGGAGCCCTATAACGAGATTGTAAATCCGCTGGTAAAAAAAATGAGCTCAGATGAAGAAAAATATTTTAATATCCCAACTCATAGAAAAGTTGAAGAATTACGCAATATCATTGAGGTAAGGTACCCAAATATTCTAGATATTAATTTTGAAGAAAAAGAAAATAATAAAAATTTTTGGTTTATTTCAAAAAATAAAGAAGAACCAAGATTGGCTGATCGTTTTGAAGAGCAGGGATCAGATTTAGAACAGCCTTTAGCGATAGCAAGAGATATAAAAAAACTTTATGAAAAATTATTAGTCTCAAAAAATAGTTTAACTATTGCTGAGTTTTTAACATCAAATTCTGAGTTAAGACATGTTGTCAGGAGAGCGTTCATTGTAGAAAAATTCCCTTATTCAGAAATACAAGATAATACAATTGGTAAAGCCTTAATGCCAATTGATATGCTTAGACTAAAATTATCTTTTTTTGGAGCATTAAAATTTGATCCACGATCTGATAAATGGTTAAGAATTTGTATGTTCCAGGGAGCTCCACTCCCAAATGAGCTAAAAAGTTATGATGAGCAGTGGGTATATAAAACTAATATTTAATTATGAAATCACTGAGTGAAATTGAAACTACAGTAAAAAGAGCCTCAAAAGCGGCAGGATATTCTTGGGGAGTTTCTGAAGAAACAGGAAAAAGTATAAGGTTGTTAGAGCTATTTAGTTTACCAGGTATAAAGCATCTTAATGAATATTTTGACGAAAAAAGCAAAAGTAAATTTGAAAATTTAAATTTAATTAGTGAAAATAACTCTTCACTAAACAGTCCTTATTGTCCAATTACCTTAGGCGTTAGTTTTTTAGATCAAATAAGTATTTTAGAAAATATAAAAAAAATTGAATTCAAAAATGTTGCTTATCCAATAATTTTTATTTCATTCATAAGTCGTTCATCAGAAATTATTGGAAAAAAAATTTACGTAAAAATAGATGAAAAAAAAATTTTATTAAGTTTAAATGTAAATATTAGTTCAAATTTTGTTGATCAAGAATTTCCGAAGATAGCGAATTCAATTGAGGTCAATCTACTTGAAAATGAAGATAACTTTACTGACGACGAATGGAATAATTTATACAAGTTATCCGAAGAGACTTTTGTTGAAGAAAGTGACAGTTTAAAAAAAGGTGCAGCAGGTGCTGGTTTGACTGATAATGATTGATAAAATTGATGAAAAAAAACTTAAGTTAGATAATGAAGAATTAAATAATATTTGTGACGAATGCAAAGAGGAAGACGAGAGTGTTACTCAAAATTTAATTCTTACTGGATTTAAATTGTGTAAATCTTGCAGAGTATCTAAAACTATTTTTCCACTCTAACTTATTTGACTAACTGGAAGCATATTCATTCTGCTAAACACAAAAGAGATAGATAAAAGTGCGATAATTAAAAAAGATAAAAGTATTATTCCAAAAGATTTAATATTAGATTTTAAACTCAATATTTGTTTAGTTGAAATTATTAAGCCTGCAAAAATCCAAAACTGGGTAAGAAAAATTATTGGTATCATTAAATCTGGAGTAACAGCAAAAAATCTTAATAAACCAGGGGCATGAGCAAAACCAACTGCTGTTAAAACTTTTTTAAAAGAAACCTTAGTTTGTTTATCAGGAAATAATTTAACTCCAATTACAAAAATAAAAATTGCCCATATTAGCCAAGCAACTATTGCAGTTAAGCCAGACATTGCTATAGCTGTTTTAATAATGGTGTTCGCCGCTACTGCTCCAGCGATACCGTCAAGTATCATTATTATCCCAGCAAAGTATATTGACGCTTCTCCAAAATTTTTATTATCTGAATAAAGAGTTTTGTCTAATTTGATTGACTTAAAAATTATATTTAAAAATTCAGCAAACATTAATTTTTTTTATTTTTTTGAGCTTTATAAGAAACAATTAATGGAAATATTATTAAAGCAATAGCAATGATAATGCAAACTGCTATTAGAAAACCTTTTATCATTAGAATTGAAAAGAGGGAGCTAATCCAGCTCCCTCTTAGTGAATTTTAGCCTTTTACAACTTCTCTAGTATTTGCGTTGAAAGACTCTTTGAATGGAATATCCACAACTACAGCATCTACAGGTGTTCCTGAAGTGTCCGAGTATTTTTCTGGAAGATGAACTTTAAATTTAGTTCCAACTTTACCTTTTGGAAATCCATTAGGGTTTAAAGTTCCATCAAACGGAACATATCCCATAGCAATATTTGTTTTCTTTTCAGGATGCCACCATGGTGAAGTAATAAACCCAACAGGATCACCACCACTTTCTGGTGATACCAGCCAAAAGTCAGGCGCATAATCATCAATTGGTTTTCCACCCAGCTCCATTCCAACTAATTGAAGTTTATATGGCTTTTTTCCAGCTTTTATGTCTGCACCCATTTTCTCTAAGGCAGCTTTACCAACATAATCAGCTTTTTTATTCCATTCACCTTTACCAGACAATGAAACTTGATAACCTAAATTGCATTGAAAAGGATTATGCTGTTGATCCATGTCTTGTCCCCAAGAAAGAATACCTGCTTGAATTCTTCTATGGTGTGCAGGTGCAATAACCATCAATTGATGTTTTTTTCCTGCATCTAGTACTGCATTCCACATATCTTCAGCATACAAAGTTGCATTTCTTAAATATATTTCATAACCAGCTTCTCCTGAAAAACCAGATTGAGAAATTACACAACTTCTTCCACCTATCTTTGCTTCTGCTAA
>CACFCI010000003.1 GCA_902564785.1 uncultured Pelagibacteraceae bacterium
ATTTTTAACAATACCTACCCAATTTTTTTCTTTTAAAATAAATTCTTTAGCTTCATCTAAATCTTTAAGTAAAAAGTGATTTTTTATTGAAATTAAAACATTTCTTGGATCTCTTACTATATGAATTGCCCCCAAAGAATTTGAGTCGTTGTAAAATTTATAATCTTTAATAGTACAATTTACGTGATGAGTTTTTAAAAATTTTATTTTTTTATCAAGATTAATGTAATCTTGTGCATTTAACCAATTTTTATATATTTCTTCTATATCTTGAAAGTCATTAACAAAATTTTTAAATTGATATCTACCTGGAAATTGTTTTATTTTATCTAAATTTGAAAAATCGTTTTTTCCATCATCAGTATATAAAAGTGAAGTTAAAAAGGATCTAACCCAAGTATTTCCACTTTTAGGATAAGATGCTAGCCATATAATCATTAGGTATTATTAAAATTTATTTTTAATTTTTCCAGAAATCCTTTGCTTTTTGAAAAAATTTTTTAATACTTGGATTTGACTTATCGTTTTCAATCTCTCTAAATTGTTCCAGTAATTCCTTTTGCTTTTTATTTAAATAAACAGGTACTTCCGTCTTAACTTGAACATACAGGTCTCCAAAATCACCTCTTCTTATAAAAGGCATTCCTTTGCCTTTTAATCTAAATTGTTTACCATTTTGAGTTCCATCAGGAATTTTAATTTTTGCTTTTCCACCGTCAATAGTTGGAATTTCAATAGTTGTTCCCAATGCAGCATCTGCAAGTGAAAGTGGGAACTCAAAAAATAAATTCTCATCTGATCTTTTAAAAAGGTTGTGAGAGTTAACATTAATAAATAAATACAGATCTCCTGTTGCTCCACCTCTTGTTCCAGCTTCACCTTTTCCTGCAAGCCTAATTCTAGTTCCATCATCAACACCTTTTGGAATGGTTACAGATATTTTCTTTGTTGTTTGTTTTTTACCATGGCCATTACAATCATTACATGGATTGGTAATTTCTTCACCGTTTCCATTACATTGAGGACATGTTTGTTGAACAGTAAAGAAGCCTTGGTTAGACCTTACTCTGCCATTACCACCACAATAGGAGCACCTATCTGGAGAATAACCTGGTTTAGATCCATTTCCTTTGCAAGTACTACACTGTTCAGTTGTTGAAAACTTAATATCTTGTTTCTTTCCATGGTAAGCTTCTTCCAATGAAATAGATAAATCATATCTTAAGTCAGAACCTCTATTATTTGACTTTCTACTTCTTGATCTTCCACCTCCACCAAAATCTCCAAAAAAATCCTCGAAAATATCTGAAAAATCTGCTCCACTAAAACCACCAAAACCTCCACCTGGCCTTCCACCACCATTTTCAAACGCAGCATGACCAAAGTTATCATAGTTTTGTTTTTTCTCTTTGTCTGAAAGTATTCCGTAGGCCTCACTGGCTTCTTTAAATTTCTCTTCAGCTTTGGTATCTCCAGGATTTTTATCAGGATGATATTTAACAGCTAATTTTCTGTAGGCAGATTTTAATTCTTCTGGGTTTGCGTTTTTATTAACGCCTAGGACATCGTAATAGTCTCTTTTAGCCATCAAATAACCCCAGACAATTAAATGTCAGTTTAAGCGCTTTTTTCTTTATTCTCGTCTTTTACTTCTTCGAAATCAGCATCAACAACATTCTCGTCTTTTTTACCCGCATCATCTCCACCATCATCTTTTCCAGACTCAGGTTTTGTACTTTGTTGTGATTTATAGATTGCCTCTCCAAGTTTCATTGAAGCTTGAACTAAAGCTTCTGTTTTTTTCTTGATATCTTCAATATCTTCACTTTTTAAAGCTTCTTTAACAGCAGTTGACGCATCCTCAATTGCTTTTTTCTCTGCATCAGAAATTTTTGATCCATGTTCTTTTAGATTTTTTTCAGTAGAATGAATTAAAGTATCCGCTTGGTTTCTAACATCAACTGACTCTCTCTTTTTTTTATCAGCTTCTTTATTAGCTTCAGCGTCTTTAACCATTTTTTCTATCTCTTCATCACTTAGTCCACCAGAGGCTTGAATTTGAATTTTTTGTTCTTTGCCAGTCCCTTTGTCTTTTGCAGAAACATTTACAATACCATTTGCATCAATATCAAAAGTAACCTCAATTTGAGGCACACCTCTTGGAGCTGGTGCAATACCCACTAATTCAAAATTACCTAAGGCTTTATTATCAGCTGCCATTTCTCTTTCGCCTTGAAGCACTCTAATAGATACAGCGGGTTGATTATCTTCAGCAGTTGAAAATACTTGGCTTTTTTTTGTTGGTATTGTTGTATTTTTATCAATTAGCTTAGTTGAAACTCCTCCTAGTGTTTCAATACCAAGTGATAGTGGAGTTACATCTAATAGAAGTACATCTTTAACATCACCTTGTAATACACCAGCCTGAATTGCCGCTCCCATAGCTACTACTTCATCAGGGTTAACACTCTTGTTTGGATCTTTTCCAAAAAAGTTTTTAACCTCTTCTAATACTTTTGGCATTCTAGTCATACCACCTACCATAACCACTTCATCAATCTCACTTGCTGTAATTCCAGCATCTTTCAAGGCAGTTTTACATGGAGGCATTGTTTTAGCAATTAAGTCTTCGACTAAAGCCTCAAGTTTTGCTCTAGTCATTTTTAAATTAATATGTTTTGGACCTGTTTTGTCCGCTGTAATAAAAGGTAGATTTATGTCTGTTTGTTCAGCGGATGATAATTCAATTTTAGCTTTTTCTGCTGCTTCTTTTAATCTCTGTAGGGCAAGTTTATCTGACTTTAGATCAATTCCATTATCTTTCTTAAATTCAGAAACTAAGTAATCAACAACTGCATTATCAAAATCTTCCCCACCTAAAAAAGTATCACCGTTAGTTGATTTAACTTCGAATACACCATCACCTAATTCTAATATAGAAACATCAAATGTTCCTCCACCTAAGTCATATACAGCAATTTTTTTATTTTGTTTTTTATCTAAACCATAAGCTAATGATGCAGCAGTCGGCTCATTAATAATTCTTAATACTTCTAGTCCTGCAATTTTTCCCGCATCTTTTGTTGCTTGTCTCTGCGCATCATTAAAGTATGCAGGTACTGTAATAACGGCTTTAGTCACTGCTTGACCTAGATATTTTTCAGCAGTTTCTTTCATTTTTTGTAAAATAAAAGCAGAAATCTGTGATGGTGAATATTTTTCACCTTTTGCTTCAATCCAAGCATCACCTTTTTCAGAATTGACTATTTTAAAAGGCGCAGCTTCTACGTCTTTTTTTACAGTCGGATCATCAAAATTTCTTCCAATTAATCTTTTAACTGCAAAGATGGTGTTCTCTGGATTTGTAACAGCCTGTCTTTTTGCTGGTTGTCCAATTAATTTTTCATTTTCATCAGTAAATGCAACTACTGACGGAGTAGTTCTTGCTCCCTCAGCATTTTCTAAAACCTTCGCTTGTGTTCCTTCCATAATGGCAACACATGAATTTGTTGTTCCTAGGTCTATTCCAATTATTTTACTCATAATATTAATGTCTCTCCTTCGTCATATAGGGTTTAAATTTGAAACTACAAGTTGATCTCATAATTATTTATTTTCTATATTTTCCTGATTTTCTTCAGTTTTTTCTTCTTTTTTTGCAACTTTTTTTGACACTCCTACCAATGAAGGCCTGAGCAACCTATCTTTTATAGTAAAGCCTTTTTGAATTTCCTGAATTATTGTACCAGGTACTTTTGTATCATCTTCTATTTCCATCATTGCTTGATGAAAGTTTGGATCTAGCTTTTTGTTAATACTATCTATTGGTTTAATGTTATTTTTTTCAAATATTGAGATTAGATCTTTTTTAATAATGTTTAAATGTTCTAAAGTTTTTTTTAATGCTTCAGTTTCTTTTAACTTATCGTCACTTTCAAGAACATGCTTTGATCGATCCAAGTTATCAATCAAACTTAGTGCTTCCTTAGCAAAAATATAGCCACCATATTCAAAAGCATCCTCTTTTTCTTTTTCAAATCTTCTTCTTTGATTTTCCATTTCAGCAAAAGTTCTTGCAACTTTATCTTCAAGTTCAGCAATTTTTTCTTCTGGAGTTTGTTCTTTAATTTCTTCTTGAGGTTCTTTGGATGTTTCTTGTTTAGTTTCTTCAGCAAGTTGTTCTTCAGGTTTCTCAGTCTCTTTAATCGTATCCTGATTTTGATCTGTAGAAGTACTATTTTGGTTTTCCTCTTTTTCCATGGCATTATATATGGTAAGGATTTTGGTAATTTCTAGATGTCTAAACAAAAAATTAAAAGATTACTCATTGGTACCAACAACAAGGGTAAATTGCGTGAAATCAAGAATTTGTTGCCAAAAAACATCAAAATTTACTCTACTTCAGCGTTCAATCTTAAAAGTCCAGTTGAAAACGGCAAGACATTTAAAGAAAATTCATTACTAAAATCTAAATATTTTTCAAAAAAAACAGGATTCATTTGTTTGGCTGATGATTCGGGTTTAGAGATAGATTTTTTAGGTATGAAGCCCGGAATTTATTCTGCAAGATGGGGAGGAAAACATGGAGACTTTAACAAAGCTATAAGAAGAGTTTATAGGGAGCTAGATAAAAAAGATAAAAATTGGAAAACTAAAAAAATTAAAGCAAGATTCGTTTGTGCTCTTTCTATTTCGTATTTAAATAAAAAAATTGCTTGTGTCATAGGAAAGGTTGAAGGTCGTATTTCAGATAAACCAAAAGGGAAAAATGGATTTGGATACGATCCAATTTTTATTCCTTTAAAAAAAAGAAAAACCTTTGGAGAAATTAAGCCATCTCAAAAATATAAAATAGATCATAGGCAACAAGCTTTTAAAAAAATTAGAAGATTTCTATAAGTTTTTGATCCTCAATTTTATAAAAATTTAGCCTGTGATTAATTTTATTATTTTTAATGTCAAAAATTCCTATTTTTCCTTTGAATGAATTTTTCCTTTTAAAAATTTTATTTAATTTTTCTGTGTTTGAGTTTAAAGATAAATAATAAACTAAGCCAACGAGATCATAACTCAATAATGATAAATGGGTAGGATCCTCATTAAATGCGTTAAAGTATTTTATTTTGTAGTTATCAAAATTTTCTTTATTAATTGATGGATAATATAGTGGTTGAATGTCAGTTTCATTTAATAAACTTTCATCAAACCACTGGTTTAAAGTAATAAAATATTTGTTTTTGGGAAGTACGTCAGTATATAAAAGTGATGTAGAAACACTTTTTAGACTTTCGTCAAAATCAGCGATCACTACTGCGTCAAAATTTAAACCACCCAGTGTGTATCTTTTTTCTAGCCTTTTTATTTTTTTTTCTTTGTTCACTTCATTTGAATTTTTTATTCTCTTTATTTCATCTTCTAAATTTTGCTTTCTAATTCTGTAGTTTGTAATTTCTTCTATTTGTTTTGTTAATTTTGTGGGCTCTGTGTTATATTCGTAATCTCTAAAAATTTTTATTTTTGAATTTTCCATTCCTATTTTAACTTCAAATTCATAATCTTGAATTGGTGTTAGAAAAATAGTTCTTTTTATTTGATTGGTTTCTAAAAATTTTTTTATTGTATTAAACTGTGATGTAGAATTAATTCCAGCAGAAATTACATTTTTTGGAAGATCTAAAGTTTTATTTGTTAATGATAAAAATGTTAAATTTTTCATTTCATCTAAATAAGTTAAACTTTCATAGAATACAGGGCCAATAACAATTTTTATTCCCATTTCACTTAATTCAAATGCAGATTTTAAAGTTTGGTTGGCTTTAGTTGCGGTATCTTTAGGAAATATTTCAATTAAATTACTATCAATATCTTTAACAGCTAATCCAACTGCTTTAATTATTGAGTCTCCAATTTTTTTATTATCTCCAGTCATAGGTACTAATAATCCTATTTTGATTTTTTCTTGAGCATCAACAGCATGAAAAAAAAGAGAGAAGAAACTTAAAAAAATAAAATAAATAATTTTAATTAATTTAGTCATTTTGATGCTAATATAATACTTTTTTAAGCTAAATTATGATCATAAAACCACAATTTAAATTAAAAGAATACGAAAATGGTCTATATTTGGTGTCAACTCCTTTAGGAAATCTAAAAGATATAACATTAAGAGCAATTGAAGTTTTAGATAAATCTGATTACATTTTGTGCGAAGACACTCGGGTTTCAAAAAAGCTTTTAGATAAATATCATATAAAATCAAAGCTAATTTCAAATCATAAATTTAATGAGAAAAAAAATTTAGTAAAAATTATTGAATATCTTAAGTCTGGAAAAATAATTTCTTTAATATCAGATGCAGGCACTCCAAGTATTTCTGATCCAGGTTCAATATTGGTAAACGAATGTATTGATAACGAGATAAAAATTTTTCCTATTCCCGGACCTTCAGCAATTTCTACAGCTGTTTCAATTAGTGGTTTTTCAGATAAATTTTTATTTTATGGTTTTTTTCCAGAAAAAAAACGGCTACTGTCAAATGAATTAGAAAAACTTTCAGAATTTGAAAATACTTTAGTTTTTTTCGTTTCACCAAAAAAAATCAATAAAATTATTCCAGAAATTAAAAAAAATTTTATTGGAAGAAAGATTGTATTTTGTAGAGAAATTACAAAAATTTATGAGGAATTTATTAGAAAAAATGTAAGTGAATTAGAGTTATTTGAAAAAGAACCAAAAGGTGAGCTCACAGTTGTCATCTCTGAAAAAAAAATAGATAAAAAAGTCTCTCAAAAATTGAGTGAATCAGATAAGAATATAATTAACAAAATGATCAATAAATTATCTATTAGAGACATAACAGAAATTTTAAGTCAAAGTGCTTCAATGTCTAAGAAAGAAATATATAATTATTGTCTAAAACTAAAAAATGAGAAATAAATTATTAATTTTTGTTTTAATGGCCCTTATTTTAACTGGCTGTGCAGGTGTTGGTTCTAAAGGTCTATTTGGAACTGGTGTTTCAGTTGCCTTAGATCCAAGAACAGTTGGTACTCAAATAGATGATTCGATAATGCAAAAAACTATTAGTGCAAAAATTTTAGCTAAAGATAAAAAATATCTTATTTCTGTTAAAACTAAAGTTTTAGACGGTAGAATTTTCATAACTGGAAAGGTTGATAGTCCTGAAGAAAAATTACTAATTACAAAATTGGCGTGGGAATCAAAAGGTGTGAGATCAGTTAGAAACGATATTAAAATTAAAGAAGAATTTAACTTTAAACAATCTGCAAAAGATGTATTAATTACATCTCAGCTAAGAACAGCATTAATTTTAAATAAAAATATTAAAGCAACTAATTATCAAATAGATACCTACAAAAAGAAAATTTATGTTTATGGTATTGCAATAACTCTGGAAGAAAAAGACTTAGTAATTAGTGAAGCCAAGGAAATACTTGATGTAGAAGATGTAATAGCAAGTATAATTCTCGTAGAAGATTTGAGAATTCAAAGAGAATAATTATTTTTTATAATCAATCACTTGTGAAGAATAAGCAGCGATTGATGCTAAGTTAAGTATTTCAGAAGTTGATGATCTTAAAGGTGCAATTTCAATTGGAAGCCCCAATCCAATCAATAAGGGCCCGATAACTTTTGTTTCTCCAATTGTTTTCATCAGCTTATATGAAATCGCAGCACTATGTTGTCCGGGCATTATTAAAATATTTGCTTTACCAACTATCTTTGCAAAAGGATAAAGTTCTTCATACTCTGGATTAAGGGCAACATCAGGCTGCATATCTCCATCAAATTCAAAGTCTACCTTTCTCTCTTTTAATATCTCAACTGCGTTTCGAATATGTTTTGTTCTACTTGTCAGAGGTTGCCCAAATGTAGAGTGGGATACAAAAGCAACTTTAGGATCAAATCCAAAAAGTCTAACCACTCTTGCTGTAGATATTGCTATTTCAGCCATTTGTTCAGATGAGGGATATTCATGAACGGTTGTATCTCCAATAAAAATGGTTCTTCCTTTATGAACGATCATGTTTAATCCAAACATAATTTCACCTTTTCTTACATCAACAACTTGCTTGATTTTTTCAAATGAAGCCCCAAAACGTCTTGTATTGCCTGTTACAGCACCGTCAGCATCACCACAAGCAACCATACTCGTAGCCCAGACAACTCTATCATTTCTAATCATTCTGTCACAATCTCGTTCTAATAATCCCTGCTCTCTTTGTAATTTTTCAAATAAATGTTTAACGTATCTTTTTCTTTTTTTCTCGTCTTTTGAATTAACAATTTCAATGTCAAAATTTTCACTGTAACCAATATTTTTAATCTGTTCTTTAATTTTACTTTCTTTACCAACTAAGATTGGAATACCTAATTTTGAATTTTTAAATGCTATAGCGGCTTTTAAAGTATTTTCATCTTCACCATCAGCAAAAACAATTTTTTTCTGATTTTTCTTAATAAATGAATTTATACCTTGCATGATGGTTACTGTTGGGTCTAGTCTTTGTTTTAGTTGATCTTTGTAAACTTCAAAATCATCTATATTTTTTCTAGCTACTCCACTATCTATTGCTGCTTTTGCTACAGCTGATGGTATTACACTAATTAATCTTGGATCAAATGTAGATGGAATAATATAATTTTTTCCATAATGAGGTCTTTCTCCACCCATAGCTGCAACCACTTCATCCGGAACATCTTCTCTTGCTAGCTTAGCTATTGCATTAGCTGCAGCAACCTTCATTTCTTCATTTATCGTTTTGGATCTAACATCTAAAGCTCCTCTAAAGATATAAGGAAATCCAATTAAATTATTTACTTGATTGGGGTAATCAGATCTACCTGTTGCAACAATTGCATCATTTCTAACCTCACTAATTTCCTCTGGGGTAATTTCTGGATCAGGGTTAGCACAAGCAAATATAATTGGATTTTTTGCCATAGATTTCACCATCTCTTTTTTTAGAACACCTTTTGCAGATAATCCTAAAAAAACATCTGCACCGTTAATAGCATCCTTCAAAGTTCTATGTTTAGTTTTAACTGCATATCTAGATTTCCACTGATCAATTCCCTCAGTTCTTCCTTCATAAATAACACCCTTTCTGTCTAGCATTATAATATTTTCGGATTTTACTCCTGAGTTTTTAAATAACTCAGTACATGCTTGTGCTGAAGCTCCAGCTCCATTAACTACAACTTTAATTTTTTTTATTGATTTACCACAAATATCCAAAGCATTAATTAATGCTGAGGTTGTTATAATTGCTGTTCCATGTTGATCATCATGAAAAACTGGAATATCCAAAATTTCTTTTAATTTCTGTTCTATTATAAAACAATCTGGAGCAGCTATGTCTTCTAAATTTATTCCACCAAAGCTAGGTGCAAAATTTTTAATTGAATTTACGATTTCGTCTGAATCTTTACAATCTATTTCTAAATCAATCGAATCAATATCTGCAAATCTTTTAAATAATACGGCCTTTCCTTCCATCACAGGCTTTGATGCAAGAGCACCTAAATTTCCCATCCCTAATATTGCTGAACCATTACTTATTACAGCAACAAGGTTTCCTTTACTTGTATAATCATAAGCTGCTTCTGGATTTTCACTTATTTTTTTTACAGGAGCAGCAACTCCTGGAGAATATGCTAAAGCAAGATCACGTTTAGTTATCATATTTTTTGAAGAATTAATCTCAATCTTGCCTGGTTTTTTGTCTTTATGAAAATCTAAAGCTTCTTTGTCTGTGTAATGATCAATTTTTGTTTTTTTCATTTCTGATAACAATAAGTGTACAATTGGGGTAAAAATAAGACTAATATGATTTATGAATTTACTTAAGTCAACAGGTACATTTGGATTTTATACTATAGTAAGTAGGTTACTTGGTTATTTAAGGGATATTTTAATTGCAATATTTCTTGGTACAGGGATGTTGGCTGATGCCTTTTTTGTAGCATTTAGAATTCCAAATACTTTCAGACGACTGTTTGCAGAAGGCACTTTTAATGCAGCTTTTGTCCCAAGTTATTCCTCAGAAATAACTAAAGGTAAAAAAAAATCAAATAAGTTTGCTAATGACATATTTAATCTTCTTTTTTTAGGATTGATATTCTTAACAATAATTATTGAAATTTTTATGCCCGCATTTGTTTCAATTATTGCTCCAGGATTTGTGGGCGATTTAGAAAAAATGGAGTTAGCTATAAATTTAACAAGAATTACTTTTCCTTTTTTATTTTTTATTTGTCTAGCTTCATTTTTTTCTGCAATTCTTAATTCTCATAATAAGTTTGCAGCTGCAGCAGCGGCTCCAATAATTTTGAATATTGTTTTAATTTTAGTATTAGTTTTTTCTAGGTCTTTAGGTGACCAGCTAGTTTATTACTTATCTTATGGTGTTTCCTTAGCTGGTTTCTTACAGTTGATATTTTTATACAAATATGTTTCAAAATATTACTCACTTAAATTTAGTTTTAAATTAAAAGTAAGTAATAAAGTTAATTTTTTTTTTAAAAAACTTTTGCCAAGTATTTTTTCTTCTGGAGTAACTCAAATTAATATCTTAATTGGAACAATAATTGCGTCCTTTCAAGCAAGTGCAGTTTCTTTCTTATATTATGCAGATAGAATTTATCAAATTAACTTAGCTATAGCTGGTATCGCAATTGGTGTTGTTATACTTCCACAGCTTTCAAAACATATTCAATCTAAAAAAAAAAATAAGATTTTGCTTATTCAAAACAAAGCTCTCGAATTAAGTTTATTTTTAAGTCTCCCAGCAACTATTGCTTTAATAATTGGATCAGAACAAATTATTTCTGCCTTGTTTGGCTATGGTTCTTTTAATGAAAATTCTGTTAATAACTCAAGTTTAGCTTTATATTATTTTGCATTAGGCCTTCCTGCTTTTGCTATGATAAAAGTTTTTTCAAGTTTTTTCTTTGCAAATCACGATACTAAAACTCCATTTTATATTTCTTTGATTTCAGTACTGCTTAATATTTTTATTAGCATATACTATTTTAGTGAAATTGGTTTTATAATAATTCCAGTGGCCACATCTATTTCATCTTGGTTTAATTCAATATTGTTATTTCTATTTTTGAAAAATCGACAATTATTTTATTTTAATCAGATATTTCTTATTAAGTTTTTTAAAATAATTTTTGCATCAATTTTGATGGGTTTATTTTTCAACTTTTTGTTAAATTTTTTTCAAAACGATTTAGCATTTAATCAATCAATTAAATCTTTATATTTAATTTTATCTGTTATATTAGCATTATTGCTTTATTTAATTGTGTGTTATTTCATCAAAGCTTTTCAAATGAATGATATTAAATTAAAGTACTAATTTTATGGGCAAAAAAATTTTTTCTGGTGTACAGCCAACTGGTAATCTTCATTTAGGAAATTATTTAGGGGCTATAAAAAATTTTGTTGATTTAAATAATGATAAGGATAACAAGTGTATTTTTTGTGTAGTTGATCTACACGCCATTACAGTAAAGCAAGATCCTAAAGAATTAAAAAATAATATCAGAGAAACTGTTGCTACTTTTGTAGCAAGTGGAATAGATCCAAAAAAAAGTATAATTTTTAATCAATCTGGAGTGGCTGCTCATTCCGAGGGAGCATGGATATTGAGCTGTGTTGCTAGAATGGGGTGGCTGAATAGAATGACTCAATTTAAGGAAAAAGCTGGTAAAGATAAAGAAAAAGCTAGTATTGGTTTATATTCATACCCAGTTTTAATGGCTGCTGATATCCTTTTATATGATGCTACACATGTTCCTGTAGGTGATGATCAAAAGCAACATTTGGAGTTATGCAGAGATATAGCTCAAAAATTTAACAATGATTTTGAAGTAGAAAACTTTCTTCAAGTACCAGAGCCATTGATTCAAAAAGAATTTTCAAGAATAATGAGTCTAAAAGATGGATCAAAAAAAATGAGCAAATCAGAGTTATCAGATTTGAGTAGAGTAAATTTAACAGATGATAAGGACCAAATAATAAACAAAATCAAAAAAGCAAAAACTGATCCTTTGCCTATGCCACAAGATATAAAGGATCTTGATCAAAGATTAGAGGCAAAGAATCTTTTAGGTATTTATTCAAGTTTAACTAACTCTACATTAGATAACTCAGTAAAGAACTTTGCAGGTAAAAATTTTTCAGAATTTAAAGAAAATTTGGCATCAGAATTAGTGAATAAAATTGAACCAATTTCAAAAGAGATAAAAAAACTTTTAGCAGATAAAACTTATTTAGATGATATTCTTCTAGATGGGGTTGAAAAAGCGAATTTAATTGCATCTAAAAAGATTGAAAGAATTAAAGAAATAGTGGGTTTTTAACAAAAAATTTATTATCAAGTTTTAATTTTTTAAAAATTAACTATATATAATTTATGTTCGTTCAAACAGAAGTAACACCAAATCCTAATTCCTTAAAATTTCTTCCTGGGAAGAAAGTTTCAAACAGTGGTCCTTATGAAATAACAAATAAAGATGATATTAAAAATGAACTAGTAAGAAATATATTATCGATAAATGGTGTTGAGAGTATATTTCTAGGGCAAGATTTTATTTCAGTAAATAAGAACCAGAGTATTAAATGGGACGAAATAAAACATATAGTAATTTCTTTGATAAATGATTTTTATGCAGATGGTAAAGAGTTTGTAATTGACGAAAATATAAAAGAAGATGTTTCAGATTTAAGTGAAATTGAGGAAAAAATAGTAAAAATTTTAGAACAAAAAATAAGACCTGCTGTTGCTAGAGATGGAGGTGATATAAAATTTAAGGAATTTAAAGATGGTGTTGTAAAAGTTCAACTTCAAGGAAGTTGTTCTGGCTGTCCTAGTTCAACTATGACTTTAAAACAAGGTGTTCAAAATCTTTTATGTCATTATTTACCAGAGGTAAAAGAAGTTGTTGCTATACAATAATAATTTATGAGTAAATTAAAAAAATCAGGCTTTGTGAAAAATAAAAGTTTTAGTATTGTATCAAGATTTTTCTTAAGTTCTTCTATCGTGATAGCATTCTTTTATGTGATGCCAGTAATCATTAATTTTGCAGATAAAAATTTTAACAACAAAGAATTTACAAATAATTCAAAAAATATCTTAAATAATACACTAAACAAAGACAAAATATTAGAGGAAGATTTAGTTACCGAAACTGATGAAAGAGACTTATTGTATGATATTTTAGAAGAAAACAATTCTGAAATAAATTTAGTTAGATATACAACGTCTGAAATCGAGTCTCTTTTTAAAGAAGTAAATTATAATTTAAATGATGTAAGAGAAACAAAATTAGTAAAACCAATTGATATTGGTCTTTTGCCAAATGAAATTAAAAATATTGGCAATACTAAGAAAAGAAAAGAAATGTTTATAAAAATTATTCTGCCTTTAATTGTTAAGGAAAATAATAAAATTAGGATAGATAGACAAAGACTATTCACTATTCTTAATAAAAACAGCAACACCGATATTGAAAAAAAATGGTTGGAAAAAAAATATAAACAATATGGTGTCAAACAAAACGATTTGTCTACTTTAAAGGTAAGAATGGATGAGATCCCAATATCATTAGCTATAGCTCAGGCGGCTAAAGAAACTGGATGGGGTACTTCAAGATTTGCTTTAAAGGGAAATGCTTTATTTGGTCAATGGACATGGTCTGGAGAAGGCTTAAAACCTAAAAATGCGGACGAAGGAAAAGATCACAAAGTTATGAAATTTCATAGCTTACAGTTGTCTGTAAGAGCATACCTCAGAAATTTAAACACTCATTCTACGTATAAAAATTTGAGGAAAGCGAGAACAGAACTAAGAAATCAAAATAAACCACTAGATAGCATTATATTATCTAAACATTTAGATAAATATGCAGAAACTGGTAATCAATATATTGAAGTTTTACAGAAAATTATTGAACAAAATAACTTAAAGGATTTTGATGAAGCAAGATTATTGCCTTCAAGTAAAGATCTAGAAAGTTTAATTTAATTTTCTTTTATTGGAAATTGAACACCAAACCATCTCCACTTCCCATTATCATTAAGAGAACAATTTATTCTTCCTCTCCTTGGTTTGAATGGCTCCCTAAATTCAATTGTTAGAGTGTTATTTGAAAAAGTTGTTTTTGATTTTTCCCAAATGTCTCCCTCATTAGAATAACAATTAATATTAGATAAATTTTTTTGTTCATTAAAAAATTCAACTTTGAAATTGGGAGGATTTGTACTTCTGAATAATTGTTTTTCCTCAGGATATATTTTTTTATATTCCAGTGGAAAATAATTAATTATAGATTTAAATCTTTTAATTTCACCATACTTTTCATTAATTGGGAATCTTGGAAGTTCAAACTTATCCTTATTTAAATCAATTACTCCAGAATGTTGACCAAATGCAAATTTAAAATTTTTTGAAATATAGTCTTTCATAAATTTAGAGTATTCACCAAAGGGATATGAGAATAGACTGGGCACATAACCAAACTCTCTTATAAAAATTTTATTAGCTGTTTCAATATCTAAAACAAACTCTTCGATACTTACATCTATAAGATATTCATGAGTATGAGAATGATGCCCTATAAATGCAAAATCATTACTCTCAACTTCTTTTATTTGTTCCCAAGTCATATATCCCTTTTTTCCCACTGGCTCAGTTGAAACAAATAAAATAAATGGAATTTTATTTTCTTTTAGATAGGGCCAAGCTTCAGTATAAAAAGATTCAAAGGCATCATCGACGGTAATGAGAATTTCTTTTTTTAATTTTGGTATATTAAATTTTTTCTCAAAATTATTTGGATTATGAAAATTAAAATTTGATTTTCTAATAATATCTATATGTTCTTTAAATATATCCATTTTAATATTAGTTGAAGGGTATTTGTTTTCATTAAATCGGTGATACATTATTGACAGAATTCCTTCATCATTAGAATAGTATTTGATATTATTTTCATCTGATTTAGAACTAACATTAGAAAATAAAATAATTATGAATAAACTGATAATTGACGTTACAGGTGAAAATTTTTTTTTAATGATCATTACTAATAATGATATTTATAATATTACTAAAGAGAATACTAAAATTAATTTTGAGAAATTAACTTTAATTATTAATGATTTCTTAAAATCAAATGAATTAAAACTTAGTGATATAAATACAATTTATATAAATAGAGGTCCAGGAAGCTTTGCAGGAATTAGAAATTCACTATCTATAGTGAAAGCATTTAATTTAACTAAAGACATTGATTATTATTGTTATAGTATTCAAGATTTTAAAGGTGAAAAAGATATAAAATATGAAAATATCCCTGATTTGTGCGATAAATTTAATATCAAAAAAAATTTGATTAACCCTATTTATTTGAGTTAAAATTATTTTATGTCAGAAACAATTGAACAAAAATGTTTATCCAAGGGTGTTAAATTAACTGATCAAAGAAGATTAATTGCACAAGTAATGTCAGAGTCCAGTGATCACCCCGATGTAGATGAACTTTATAATAGAGTATCTAAAATTGACCCTAAAATTAGTATTGCAACTGTTTACAGGACAGTAAAGTTATTTGAAGAGACAGGAATATTAACAAAGCATGAATTTAAAGGTGGAAAAGCTAGATATGAAGAACTCAATGAGGGTCATCACGACCATCTAATTGATGTAAAAACTGGTGAAATTATAGAATTTGTAGATGAAGAAATTGAAAAGCTTCAAAAAAAAGTTGCAGAAAAATACGGATATACTCTTGTAGATCATAAATTAGAATTATATGGGGTTAAGAAAAAATCCCAATAATTATGAATCAAAAAATATTTATCAAAACTTTTGGATGTCAAATGAATGAGTATGACTCTAATAGAATATATGACTCAGTTAAAAAAATTGGTTATGAAAAAACAGAAAAATATGAACAAGCAGACTGTTATCTACTAAACACATGTCATATAAGAGATAAGGCAAAAGAAAAAGTTTATCACGAAATAGGTAGAGTAAAAAAAATTTTTAGATCAAAAGAAAAACCGTTAGTGATTATTGCAGGTTGTGTAGCGCAAGCAGAAAACCAAGAGATGTTGAAAAGAGAACCTTATATAGATTTAGTTATTGGTCCTCAAGCTTATCATAAAATTAATGATACAATTTTAAATTATATTAAAAAAAATAAAAAGATTGAAGAAACTGAATTTGATGCAGTTTCTAAATTTAATTATTTGAGTAAAGTTAAAAATGAAGCTGGAAAAGTTTCATCTTTTTTAACTGTTCAGGAAGGATGTGATAAGTTTTGTCATTTTTGCGTAGTTCCATATACAAGAGGGCCAGAATATTCTCGACCATTTAATCAAATTTTAGATGAAGCAAAATATTTAGCTGATAATGGTGCGAGTGAAATTATTTTACTAGGACAAAATGTGAATGCCTATTATGATGCAGGATATAGATTATCAGATTTGATTTTAAAGATTGAAAAATTAACTGAAATTAAGAGAGTTAGATATACAACATCTCACCCAAAAGATATGACTGAGGATTTGATTGAAGTATATAAAAATTCTAAAAAATTAATGCCACTAGTTCATTTACCTGTTCAAAGTGGATCTAATAAAATTTTAAAATCAATGAACAGAAAACATACCATTGAGGAATATTTAAATACTTTTGATAAATTAAAAGAAATTAATCCAAAGATAGAATTTTCAAGCGATTTTATAATAGGTTATCCTGGTGAAGAAAATCAGGATTTTAAAGATACTTTTAATTTAATTAAAAGGCTTAAATTTATTAACTCTTACTCTTTTATATTTAGCCCAAGACCAGGAACAGTAGCTGAAAATTTAGACTTAATTGAAAAAAAAATTTCTAGTGAAAGATTACAAAAAATTCAAAGAATTTTATTCGAAAATCAAATTCAAATGAACAAATCATTGGAGGGCAAAGCTATTGAGGTTTTGGTTGAAAATTTAACTGAAGATAAAAGTAAAGTTTTTGGTAGATCTGAGTATATGACATCTGTAATTTTTAATGGTAAAAAGAGTGATATTGGAAAAATAGTGCAAGTAAGAATAAAAGATAGTAATAGAAATACTTTATTCGGTGAAATTATAACTAATTCAGATCAGAAGGTTGCGTAAAATTTGAGCAGGATAATTAAAAAAAATATCGAACAGTCTTTAAAGTTTGTTTATTCTGATAATGATTCTTTAAGTGTTATATTTCATGATAATAATTTGTTAATTGGTGTTGTGGGAGAATTTAATAAAAACTTACAAGAATTAGAAAAAATTACAAATTGTAGTTTATATTCGAGGGGAAATTCAATTTTAATTAAATCAACACCTGAAAAAAATGAAAAAATTAAAAACGCTATTCAATTTTTAGCCAATCAATTTATAAACAATGGAAGTATAGAGAATAAAGATATACTTTCATCAGTTGATAACTTTATGATTAATGAAAAAGTAAAAAATAATAATGTTACAGATATTATTAAAACTCCGAAAAAATCTATAATTCCTAGATCTGAAAAACAAAAAAGTTATGTGAGAGCTTTAAGGGAGAGTGATATTATAATTTCAGCTGGACCAGCAGGAACAGGGAAAACTTTTTTGGCAGTAGCTGTAGGATTGACTATGCTTTTAGAAAAAAAGATTGAGCGAATAATTCTTTCTAGACCAGCAGTAGAAGCTGGAGAACGTTTGGGATTTTTACCAGGTGATATGAAGGAAAAAGTAGATCCTTATCTTAGACCTTTATATGATTCCTTATATGACCTTTTTGACTTTGAAAAAATACAGAGAATGATTGAAATTGGAGATATAGAGATTGCACCATTAGCATTTATGAGAGGTAGAACTCTTAAAAATTCTTTTGCAATTTTAGATGAGGCACAAAATGCTACAGATACACAAATCAAAATGTTTTTAACTCGTATTGGAGAAAATTCAAAAATAGTAGTCAATGGAGACCCTTCTCAAATTGATTTACCAAATAAAACTATGTCAGGATTAGTCCGATCAAAGGAGTTACTTGGACATTTAAAAGAAATATCCATAGTAGATTTTGATCACTCAGATGTAGTTAGACATCCACTTGTTTCTAAAATAGTTAAAGCATACTCAAATAATGATTAGTGTTAATGTCTTCTCTGAGGAGAAGGCTTGGTCAAAAAGGCTAAAAAATAGGGATATTTTTTTTAAAAAAATATGCAAAGCTTTTCCAAAAAAATATAAGTTTTTGAATAAAAAAGTAACCTTAACGCTATTACTTTCAAATAATAAGAATATTAAAAAATTAAATAAGGTTTTTAGAAAGAAAAATAAATCCACAGATATTTTATCCTTTCCATTAGATAAAAAAATAAAAATTTCAAAAACTACTTATCTGGGAGATATTATCATCAGCTATAATTATCTAGATAAACCTAGATCACAAGATTCAAAATCTTTTAAGGAAAAAGTAATTAAAATATTTATACATGGTTTTCTTCATCTTTTAGGTTTTGATCATAAAAAAAATAAAGATTATTCTAAAATGTTAAGAGAGGAAAATCTTTTATTTAAATCTGTACAATCAAAAATAAATTAAATTGAAAAGAAAATTTTATATTGAATTGATTTTTTTAATTTTATTAGGAGCACTTACTTCCTTAAGCTTGCCTCCTTTTAATTATATTATAATAAATTTTTTAACTTTCAGTTTGTTCTTTATTTTTTTAATAAAAAAAATTGAGCTTTATAAAAATAAAAAATTATTTTTCTTTTACGGTTGGTTATTTGGGTTTGGTTATTTTGTAAGTAATCTATATTGGATTTCAATCTCATTAACTTTTGATGAAAATTTTAAATTTTTAATTCCTTTTACAGTAGTCTTGGTACCAAGTTTCTTAGCTTTGTTTTATGGTTTAATTCCTTATTTATTGATAATTTTAAAACCAAAAAAAATTTTAAGTTCATTTTTTCTTTTTTCTCTAATATTTGGAATAGTAGAATTTATTAGGGGATCAATACTTACAGGTTTTCCTTGGAATTTAATAGCTTATAGTTTTTCTAATCAACCTGAAATTTTAAGTATTACATCAATTATAGGCACTTATAGTTTTAATCTTTTTTGTATTTCGCTATTTACAAGCCCTTCTATATTTATTCTAAGAGACAACAAAAAAGAGATAAGTATTTGTATTGCATTTTTTATAACAACAATCTCTTTTTACGTTTTTGGTTCACAAAATTTAGAAAAGTTTAAAAATGAACAAACAGAAAAACTGGATTATAAAATAAGAATTTTAAATTCAAATATAAATATAGACAGATTTTATGAAAATATTGATCCAGTTTCGGTAATTGAAGAACTAATTGAAATCAGTTCACCCAAAAAAAAAGAAAAAGTAATTTTTATTTGGCCAGAGGGCATAATTCCAGGTATTTCACAAGATCAATTAAAAGACTATAAATGGTTATTTAAAGACAAATTTGACGAAAATCATTTACTAGCAATTGGAATTAATAGTAAGAAAAAAGAAAAACAGAATGTTAGGTATTTTAATTCGTTATCTATTTTTGATCACAACCTTAATACAGTAAATTCATATAAAAAAATTAATCTTGTTCCTTTTGGTGAATTTTTGCCTTTTGAAAATGTATTAAAAAGTATTGGCTTAAAAACAATTACTAATGAATACCAGTCATATTCAAAAGGAGAAGAAAGAAATATAATTGATCTGAAATATAATAATTTGTCGGTAAAAATATTACCTCTTATTTGTTATGAAATAATTTATTCAGGTAAAATTTTCACAAACAGTAACTTTGATTATATTGTAAATATTTCTGAAGATGGTTGGTTTGGTAAATCAATTGGTCCAGAACAACATTTTACCCACAGTATTTTTAGAGCTATAGAGAGTGGAAAATATGTTTTAAGGTCTGCAAATAATGGGGCAACAGCAATCATTAATCCCATGGGAATTATTGAGCAAAAAGTTGATAAAAATAAATCAGGCTACATAGATTTAAGTGAGTCAAGAAAAATAGAGACGACTCTATTTGCAAAATTTGGAAATAAAATTTTTGGATTTATAATTTTGTTGTATATTTTTTTAATATTTTCATTTAAGAAACTTAGAAATGAGTAATTTAAAAAACTATCTATTCACAAGCGAGTCTGTCTCTGAAGGCCATCCGGATAAAGTATCTGATAGGATTTCAGATATGGTTGTTGATAGTTTTATTTCTGAAGATCCATATTCTAGAGTTGCTTGCGAAACATTAACTACTACGAACAAAGTTGTCTTAGCTGGTGAAGTAAGAGGACCCGAGATTAAAAAAGATGAATTAATTGAAAAAGTAAGAAATTGTATAAAAGATATTGGTTATGACCAAGAAGGATTTACCTGGAAAGAAGCAACAAACATTGAAAGTCATTTACATTCGCAATCAGCTGATATTGCTATGGGTGTAGATTCATCTGGCAATAAAGATGAAGGAGCTGGAGATCAAGGTATTATGTTTGGATACGCATGTAATGAAACAGATGTTTTAATGCCAGCGCCTATACATTATTCTCATAAAATTCTAAGATTAATGGCTGAAGATAGAAAATCTGGAAAATTAAAAAATATTGAACCAGATTCAAAAAGTCAGGTAACATTCGAGTATGTCAATGGAAAACCTTCAAAAGTAAAATCGGTAGTTATCTCTTCACAACATTCGCCAGATGTTAATCAATCGCAAGTTAGAGATTTATTAAGACCTTATATGTTAAAATCTATTCCAAAAAATTTTATTGAAGGTTTTGACGAAAATGAATTTTATGTAAATCCAACAGGCAATTTTGTAATTGGTGGTCCAGATGGAGATTGTGGCCTTACAGGTAGAAAAATTATTGTTGATACATATGGTGGAGCTGCACCACATGGAGGAGGAGCTTTTTCAGGAAAAGATCCAACTAAAGTTGATAGATCAGCAGCTTATGCAGCAAGGTATATTGCTAAAAATATTGTTGGTTCTAAAATTGCTGAAAAATGTTTAATTCAATTAGCTTATGCAATTGGTGTATCAAAACCATTATCCATTTATGTCGATTTATTTGATAATGATATAGATAAAAATAAATTTGTTTTAGAAAAAATTAAAGAAAATTTTGATTTGAGTCCTAGAGGTATCAGAGAAATGTTAAATTTAAATAAACCAATATATGAAAAAACTGCTGCCTATGGACATTTTGGTAGAGCACCAGAGGAAAATGGCTCATTTTCATGGGAAAAAACAAATAAAACTAATGTTTTTTCTAAATAGTTTCAGTTGAATTAAAAAAAAACTTTACTATATTGCATTTACATTATTGAATTTCACAAAATGGGCTTCAGCCCATTTTTTTTTGGAGTAAATAAAATTATGTTAAACAAAAGAGCAGATAAACTCGAATTATTAAGAATTGCTGAAGCTGTCGCATTAGAAAAATCTATTGATAAAGAACTAATTATAAGTTCCATGGAAACAGGTATTGCTAAAGCTGCAAAATCAAAGTTTGGACAGGAAAATGAAATTAAAGTCTCTATTAATAGAGACAATGGAGATATTGAACTTTTTAGAAAATTAGTGATCGCTGAAAATCCTGAAAATACAAATACTGAGATAAATTTAGAAGATGCAATTAATTTAAATGAGTTAAATAAAGATAAATCTATTGGCGACGAGGTATTACAACCACTTCCTTCATTTGATTTTGGAAGAATAGCAGCACAAACAGCAAAACAGGTAATTAGTTTTAATGTAAGAGAAGCTGAAAGAGAAAGACAATTTAATGATTTTATTGACAAGAAAGACACAATTTTAAGTGGGATTGTTAAAAGATTAGAATTTGGAAATGTAATCGTTGATCTAGGAAGGACCGAAGCAATAATTCAAAAAAATGAATTGATCCCTCGTGAAAATATTAAAGCAGGTGATCGTATAAAAGCTTACTGTTATGATGTAAGAAGAGAACCTAGAGGACAACAAATATTTTTATCTAGAGCTCATCCTAAATTTATGGAAAAACTTTTTGTTCAAGAAGTTCCAGAAATTTATGATGGATTAATAGAAATTAAATCTTCTTCAAGAGACCCTGGAAGTAGAGCTAAAATATGTGTGAAAGCAGTTGATACATCACTAGATCCAGTCGGTGCTTGTGTAGGTATGAGAGGCTCTAGAGTTCAAGCTGTTGTAAATGAACTTCAAGGAGAGAAAATTGATATAGTTAATTGGTCAGAAGATCCTGCTATTTTGGTTTCAAATGCGTTATCCCCAGCTGAAGTACAAAGAGTTAATGTTGATAGTGAAAGAAAAAAACTTGATGTAATTCTAACCGAAGAAAATCTAAGTAAAGCAATTGGGAGAAGAGGTCAAAACGTTAGACTTGCAACGAAACTCTTAAATTATGAAATTAATATAATGACAGATGCAGAGGACTCTGAAAGAAGACAATTAGAATTTAAAGAAAAAACAGAGAACTTTGTAAAAAATTTAGAATTAGACGAAACTCTAGGTCAATTGCTTGTTGCTGAAGGTTTTTCAACTATTGACGACATTAAAGATAGTTCAGCTGAAAATTTGATGAAGATTGAAGGTATAGAGGAAGAAACTGCTAAAGCATTGATTGAAAGAGCTAAAGAGTTTTATGAAAAAGACCAGGAAGATATTTCTCAGAGAATAAAAGAATTAGGTCTTGAAGATGCCTTGATCAATTTAAAGGGATTAACTCCAGGAATGTTAGTTACATTGGGTGAACAAAAAATTCTAAGTTTACAGGATTTTGCAGACTTAGCATCTGATGAATTAACTGGTGGTTATGACGTAGTTAAAGGTGAGAGAGTAAAAATTCAAGGTTATCTTGAAGATTTTGCTTTATCTAAAGAAGAAGCAGATGAACTAATTATGTCTGCAAGAAACATTGTTTATAAAGATTGAGTGATGAAGTATGGAGAAAAAAACAAAATTAACAATTTCAGGCTCAGCCAAAAAATCAATCAAGAATATTGAGATTGCTAAATCTCAAGGAAAAAATTCTGTAGTTATTGAAAAACAAACTGGAAAATTCTCTAGTAGAGGTGGATCTTTTAGATCTAGCACGAATAAGCCAAGAGCAACCCCAACCTTCAACAGAGGAACTCCTTTAAAACCCTCATTCAATCCTAAATCACCACCTATAACAAACGATTTTGAGAAGAGAAAACTGGCAGAGCAGAGGGCCACTAAAAGACTTAAAGGAGATGGTGAAAGCAAAGATAGAAAGACTTTAAAAGCAGGGACAAAGAAGAGAGAATTAAAGTTAACTGTATCAAGAGCATTAAGTGATGAGATTGATGCAAAACAAAGAAGCTTAGCATCAGTTAAGAGAGCAAGACAAAAAGAAATTAAAAATGCTTCAAAAGATGTTTCTCAAGAAAATTTAAAACCAATTAAAAGAGATATTAATATTCCTGAAGCAATCACAGTAAGAGAACTGGCAAACAGAATGGCTGAACAATCAAGCAATGTAATTAAGCATTTATTTGGCATGGGCGTTACTGTGACTATTAATCAAACATTAGCTGCAGATACTGCAGAATATTTAGTTAAAGAATTTGGTCATAATCCGATTAGAGAAGAAAAAGCAGAAGAAATAATTAAAAAAATAAAAGCTTCAAGAACTGAAAATTTAAAAAATCGACCACCAATAGTCACCGTCATGGGTCATGTAGATCATGGTAAGACCTCAGTACTAGATGTACTTAGAAGCGCAAATGTAGTTTCAGGAGAATTTGGAGGAATAACCCAACATATTGGAGCTTATCAAATTGAAAGCCAAGATAATAAACTAACATTTATTGATACGCCGGGCCATGCTGCTTTTACAGAGATGAGAGCAAGAGGATCAAAATTAACAGATGTGGTTGTATTAGTGGTTGCTGCAGATGATGGAGTTAAACCTCAAACTATTGAGTCTATTAAACATGCTAAAGCTGCAAATGTTCCAATAGTTGTTGCAATAAATAAATGTGATTTACCTGAGGCAGATCCACAGAAAATTAAAAATCAATTATTAGAACATGAACTAATTGCAGAAGATTTATCTGGAGATACTTTAATGGTTGAAATTTCAACAAAAACAAAACAAAACTTAGATAAATTAGTTGAAGCTATAATTCTACAAGCTGAAATTTTAGATCTTAAAACAGACTATGAGTCTAAAGCCACAGGTATAGTTTTAGAGTCAAAAATTGATGTTGGTAGAGGCCCAGTTGCGAACATAATTGTAACCATTGGAACACTTAAAAGAGGTGACTTTTTTGTAAGTGGTTTAAAATGGGGAAAAGTTAGAGCTATTATTAATGACAAAGGTCAAAATATTAGTGAGGCTTTACCTTCAACTCCAGTTGAGATTTTAGGAATAAATGGCGCAGCAAAAGCTGGAGATGATTTTATTGTTCTTGATACAGAAAAAGAAGCAAAGACGTTAAGCGAAAACAGAGCTCAAGAAAGTAAGGATGGAAAAAATCCATTGACGTTTGCTACTCAAGACTCAGCTTTCTCAGATAAATCTACAGAAGAATTAAATTTAATTATTAAATCTGATGTTCATGGATCATCAGAAGCAATTAAAAATGCAATTAGTCAAATAAAACATGATGAAGTCAAACCTAAAATAATTTTAGCAGATATTGGAATGGTAACTGAGACAGATGTTACATTAGCGAAAGCTTCAAATGCAGTATTAATTGCTTTCAATGTTAAACCAAGTAAAGAAGCAAAAAAACTTGCTGAAAATGAGAAGATAAAAATATCTTCATATAATATTATTTATGAAGTTCTAGACTATATAAAACAAAGAATGTCAGGATTATTGGCACCCGATGTTCAAGAAAAAATTACTGGTACCGCACAAATTTTAGAAATATTTAAAGTTTCAGGTGCTGGAAAAGTTGCTGGTTCAAAAGTTACGGAGGGAGAAATTAATAGTACTTCAGATGTAAGAATAATTAGAGACGGTACTATTATTTATACCGGAAAAGTTTCAACAATATTTAGAGAAAAAAACCAAGTAAAACAGGTAAGTGATGGTCAGGAATGTGGAATTACTGTTAAAGATTATATGGATTTCCAAAAAAATGACATAATAGAGGCTTTTAGTGTTACATCTACTGAGAGGTCAATTTAATGGCAGATAGAATAGGAAAACCAGTATCTCAAAGACAGCTTAGAGTAGGAGAAATGATTAAGCAGTCTTTAAGCATGATTTTTATAAGAAATGAGGCTAAGGTGCCGAATTTAGAAACTAATACTATTACAGTTACTGAGGTTAGAATGAGTCCAGATTTAAAAATTGCTAAAGCATATGTACTTCCATTAGGTGGAAAAAATGCTGAGGAAACGATTGATATTTTAAAAGAATACTCATTTTTAATTAGAAAAATTTTATCACAAAAAGTGGTTATGAAATTTTTACCAAAATTACTTTTTAGAAAAGATGAATCTTTTGAGTATGCGGAAAAAATAGAAAACTTAATAAAACAAACAAATAAATAGGAAGAAAGAGGCATGAATAAAAAGGCACAAGAATTAGCAATACACGATAAAGATACTGGATCTTCCGAGATTCAGATTGCGTTGCTAACAGAGAAAATTGAAACTCTCTCTAAACATATTAAGCAATTCAAAAAGGATAAACATTCATCTGTTGGATTGTTGAGAGCGGTAAATAGAAGAAAGAAGTTGTTAGAATACCTAAAGAAAAATAAAATGGATTCTTACAAAAATGTACTGTCGAAATTGAATTTAAGAAAATAGAAGTCAAGATAGATAGAACGGAATGGAACGAAACGAACGAAACGAAATGGAAATGAAATGTTTGAAGTATACAAGAAGGAAATTGAAGTAGCAGGAAAGAAGATAAGTTTAGAAACAGGTAAAGTAGCAAGACAGGCAGACGGTGCAATAATTGCAACATGTGGAGAGACAGTCGTATTAGCAACTGTGGTGGGAGCAAAAAAAGTAAATCCTGATATGGATTATTTTCCATTATCTGTAAATTACCAAGAAAAATATTATGCAGCTGGAAAAATTCCAGGTGGATATTTTAAAAGAGAAGCAAGACCAACTGAGAGCGAAACATTAATCTCTAGACTAATTGATAGACCAATAAGACCTTTGTTTCCTGAAGAATTTAAAAATGAGGTACAGTTATTACCAACAGTAATTTCATATGATAAAGAAAATGAATCAGATATTTTATCAATTACCGCATCTTCAGCAGCATTAGCTATATCAGGAATGCCATTTATGGGTCCTGTAGGAGCTTCAAGAGTTGGTTTTATAGATGGAAAATATGTTTTAAATCCATCTAAGTCAGAATTAGAAAAATCAAAATTAGATTTAGTTGTAGCAGGTACAAAAGATGCTGTGCTTATGGTTGAGTCTGAAGCAAGTGGTTTAACAGAAGAAGAAATGTTAAATGCGGTTAAATTTGGTCATGAGGGTTTTGTGCCAGTAATTGAAATGATCGAGGAACTTGCAAAGGAATGTAGAAAACCTGAGTGGACTGTTGAAAAAAAAGATCTTTCAGAAGTTAAGAAAAAACTTGAAGAAACTTTTACAGAAGATCTTAAAAAAGCTTTTGCAACTAGGGACAAACAAGATAGATCAAATCAAATTTCTGAAATTACTGATAAAGCTAAAAAGCTTTATGAGGAAGATGAAAATTATACTGATTTAGATGTTAATAGTCAGTTAAAAAATCTTGAAAAATCTATTGTTAGAACTGACATTCTGAAAAATAAAAATAGAATTGATGGTCGAGGTTTATCAGATGTAAGACCAATTTCATGTGAAGTTGGTGTTTTACCTAGAGCTCATGGTTCTGCATTATTTACTAGAGGAGAAACTCAAGCGATTGTTGTTGCAACACTAGGTACTTCAGACGATGAACAAAGAATTGAAAGCTTAGATGGATTGCAAAGAGAAAGATTTATGCTCCACTACAATTTTCCTCCTTTTTCAGTTGGAGAAACTGGAAGAATTGGAACTGGAAGAAGAGAAATTGGTCATGGTAAATTAGCTTGGAGAGCAATTAATTCTTCATTACCAACAAAAGAGGCATTCCCATATACTTTTAGGGTCGTTTCAGAGATTACAGAGTCTAATGGTTCTTCTTCAATGGCTACCGTTTGCGGAACATCATTAGCATTAATGGATGCTGGAGTACCTATTAAAGAGCCTGTTGCAGGTATTGCAATGGGATTAATTAAAGAAGGTGATGATTTTAGTGTTCTATCAGATATATTAGGTGATGAGGATCACTTAGGTGATATGGACTTCAAAGTTGCTGGAACTAAAGATGGAATTACCTCTCTTCAAATGGATATCAAAATTACAGGTATTACATTTGAAATCATGGAACAGGCATTAAGCCAAGCTAAAGACGGAAGAGTTCATATTTTAGGTGAAATGAATAAAGCTTTATCAGCTTCAAGATCTGATGTTGGAAAACATACTCCAAAAATGGAACAAGTTAATGTTGATAAAAAAGATATTGCTGCTGTGATTGGAAAAGGTGGTGCAACGATCAGAGAGATCGTTGAAAAATCAGGTGCAAAAGTAGATGTAAATGATGAAGGTGTAGTAACAGTAGCTGCTCCAGATGAAGAGTCTAGAAATATTGCAATGCAAATGATTAAAGATATCACTGCAAAAGCTGAATTAAATAAAATTTATTCAGGTAAAGTAATGAAGATTATGGAATTTGGTGCATTTGTTAATTTCTTAGGAAAACAAGATGGACTAGTTCATATTTCAGAACTTGCAGATAAAAGAGTGGCTAAAGTAACAGATGTTGTTAAAGAAGGCGATGAAGTAAAAGTTAAAGTGATTGGCTTCGATAGAGGTAAAGTTAAACTTTCTATGAAACAAGCTGTAGAATAATACCTTAAAAAAATATTATAAACCCTCACAATATTAGGGGGTTTATTTTAGAAAATATTTAAAATATAATAATTAAGTTTTGAGATCTCTGCTTATTTCTATTTTATTAATTTGTAGTTCTTCTATTTCTTATGCAAAAATAGGCGATGTTTATTATTGTGAAACTATAAAAAGTAATAACATTAAAGATGGTGAGGCAACAACATTTAAAAACTCAAAATTTAAATTTAAAAGATACGAAAAGAAAATAACAATTGATGGTGCTATATTTGGTAAAAATTTTGATATGGAAGTAGATTTTGACAATGGAAATGAATATTTTGCTGGTGTTTTTGGAGGAAGTATTGCAATTTTTTTATATGAGAATGGTACTTTTATGTTCACAATGTTATCATCTGTTGATGAGGAGTATAAAATAAGTAATGTTTATGCTGATTGTTCTGTTTTTAAGTAAATAGCATCATTTACTAGATATATTTAACAAATTTATGTTATATTTTTAGGGTCTGGCATTCCAACCTTGTTATATCCAGCGTCTACGTAGTGAATTTCACCAGTAACGCCGTTTGCAAGATCGCTTAATAGATATAGTGCTGAATTTCCAACATCATGAATATCCACATTTCTCTTCAGGAAAGAATGGTCTTCATTCCATTTATAAAGGAATTTTGCATCACCTATTGCCGAAGCCGCTAATGTTTTAATAGGTCCAGCACTTATTGCATTTACTCTTACACCTTTAGTGCCCAAATCTCTAGCCAAGTATTTAACACTAGCCTCTAGAGCTGATTTACAAACACCCATTACATTATAATTTGGAATAGCCTTAGTGGACTCGTAAGTCAATGTAAGTAAGCTCCCTCCTTGTTTTATTACTTTTGCAGCTTCTTTTGAAACTTCAGTGAATGAAAAACATGAGATTAACATGCTTTTTAAAAAGTTTTCTCGTGTTGTATTTAAATACTCACCGGATAATTCTGATTTATCCGAAAAAGCAACTGCATGAACAACAAAATCAATTTCACCCCATTGAGATTTAATATCTTCAAATAATTTTACTACCTCTTCTTTTTTTTCGACATCACAACTAAAAGTAACATTTGAATTCAATTTTTCTGCTAAAGGAATTACTCTTTTTTTTAGAGCATCACCCAAATATGTAAATGCTAGCTCAGCTCCAGCTTCTGATAGTTTTTGAGAAATACCCCAGGCAATAGATCTTTCGTTGGCAACACCCATTATCAATCCTTTTTTACCTTTCATTAAACTCATAAATTAAACCTTCTCAAAAATTAAAGTAGCATTAGTTCCACCAAAACCAAAACTATTTGACATAACAGTGTTTAAAGTTGCTCCCGTTTCAGTTTTTGCAATGATAGGAAACTTCTTTGCGTCATTATCCATATCTGTAATATTTGCTGATCCTGTTATGAAATTATTTTTCATCATTATTAAACAATAGATTGCTTCATGTACTGAAGCAGCTCCTAAAGGATGACCTGATAACGATTTTGTTGAACTAATTTTTGGAATGTCTTCTCCAAAAGCTTCTTTGATAGCATTAAGCTCAGTTATATCACCAACTGGAGTAGATGTTCCATGAGTATTAATGTAATCAATTTTATTTTTAGCATTTGCCATTGCCATTTTCATACATCTAACAGCACCTTCGCCTGATGGAGCTACCATATCGTATCCATCTGAGGTTGCTCCATAACCAGTTAATTCTGCGTATATTTTAGCCCCTCTTGCTTTGGCATGTTCGTACTCTTCAAGCACCAATACGCCAGCCCCACCTGCAATTACAAATCCATCTCTAGTTTTATCATAAGCTCTTGAAGCTGTTTCAGGTTTGTCGTTATATTTTGAAGAAAGTGCAGTCATTGCATCAAACATTGCTGTCATAGCCCAATGAATTTCTTCACTTCCACCTGCAAAAACAATATCTTGTTTACCCATTTGGATTAATTCCATTGAGTTTCCAATACAGTGTCCACTAGTTGCACAAGCAGAGCTCATTGTATAATTAGTTCCTTTTATTTTAAATGGAACAGCAAGTGTTGCTGAAGCAGTGCTCGCCATTGTTCTGGGAACAATAAAAGGCCCCATTAATTTTGGTGTTTTCGCTCTAGTTTTATCTGCTGCTAGAATTACGTTTTCAATTGATGGGCCACCAGAGCCCATTACAATTCCAGTTTTAAAGTTACTTACTTCCATTTCCTCTAATCCAGAATCCTCAATTGCCTCTTTCATTGCAATATAGTTATAAGCTGACCCTGAGCCCATAAATCTAATTGTTTTTCTATCGATATAATCCTCTAGTTTTATATTTGGTTTACCGTGGACATGGCTCTTTAAATTATGCTCTTTGTATTCTTCTGCAAAAGAAATTCCTGATTTTGAATTTAATAGAGACTGATGAACTTCCTCTTGGTTATTTCCAAGACATGAAACAACTCCTAAACCAGTAATAACCACTCTTCTCATTATTTAAATAACCCCACTTTTAAACTTTCAGCTGAATATATTTTTTTATTATCTGCAAGAACAATTCCATTTGCAAGTCCGACAGTTGTCCCTCCAGGTGACATAATTTTTTTTATATCTATTTCATATCTTACATGTTTTACACTTTGCAAAACTTCACCTGTAAACTTCACTGTACCTACTCCTAAAGCTCTTCCTTTACCAGGATTTCCTAGCCAACCTAGAAAAAACCCTACCAGTTGCCACATAGCATCCAAACCTAAGCACCCAGGCATAACTGGATCTTTTTTAAAATGACAATCAAAAAACCAAAGATCATCTTTAATATCTAATTCAGCTTTTAATGAGCCTTTATTAAAAGCACCTTTATTTTCATTGATTTCTGTTATTCTGTCAAACATAAGCATTGGTGGAAGGGGTAATTTAGCATTACCGGGACCAAAAAGTTCACCATTCCCACAAGTTATAAGATCATTATAGGAGTATGAGTTTTTTTTCATAATTTTGAGCTCCCTTAATACTTGATTTAATCCTAATATAATATAATAAAACAATATATTTTTATTCACACTTTAGAATAATTATAAAAAATAATGCCAAAAAACTGCAATTTTATTGAAAAATTAAGAGAAGTAGGACTTAGACCTACTAAGCAAAGGGTAAAAATGTGTGAAGTTTTGTTTAATAGGGAAAAAACTTTCCATTTCACAATTAACGATCTTGTTAAAATTATATCGGAAAAAATGAATGAAAAAATATCACTAGCTACAGTTTATAACACAGTTCATGCATTTGAAAAAAAAGGATATTTAAAAGAAATTTCAATCGATAGTCATAAAAGTTATTTTGATACAAACACCTCAGCACATCATCATTTTTTTGATGAAGACACACATCAGCTTATAGATATTGATAAAAATGATATAGATAAAATAAATATAAAAAAAAATATTTCTGGAAAAAAAATAAATTCGATCGAAGTTTTGGTAAGAGTTGCGAGTGATAATCAAAATCAAAAATAACTTAATTAAATCAATTATTTAAAATATACATTATAATAATTCTAAACTATTGACATACAGTCAAGATGCATTATATGATTTACTAATCATTAAAAAGGAGAAAAAATGTCTTTAAAAGGAAGTAAAACAGAAGAAAATTTAAAAGAAGCCTTTGCTGGCGAAAGCCAAGCAAACAGAAGATATCTTTATTTTGCACAAAAAGCTGACATAGAAGGTTACAATGATGTCGCTGCTGTTTTTAGATCAACAGCCGAAGGTGAGACTGGTCACGCACATGGTCATTTGGAGTATCTGGAAGAAGTTGGTGATCCAGGAACTGGTATGCCAATAGGTGAAACAAAAGCTAACCTAGCTTCTGCGGTACAAGGTGAAACGCACGAATACACTGATATGTACCCAGGTATGGCTAAAACGGCAAGAGAAGAAGGTTTTGAGGAAATTGCTGATTGGTTTGAAACTTTAGCAAAAGCTGAAAAATCACATGCTGGTAAATTCCAAAAAACTTTAGAGTCTATCAGCTAATCAAATTTCTTAGTGGGCTTAAAGCCCACTAAAAACACTTTAAATCTCAAAAAATTAATTACATGAGTAAAGAGGGAAGTTTAGGTGCACCTATAAGACATCCAATAGATTTTGAGCATCCTGATTTTTTAAATCCTGAAAAATTAGATGCTGAAATGAGAAGAGTATTTGATATCTGTCATGGTTGCAGAAGATGTTTTAATCTTTGTGATTCATTTCCAAAGTTATTTGACATGATTGATGAGTCTAAAAATGAGGATGTTGAAAGCTTATCTAGCAATCAATTTTCCTCTGTTGTTGATGCATGTACTCTGTGTGATATGTGTTTTATGACTAAATGCCCATATGTTCCACCTCATGATTTTGATTTAGATTTTCCACATTTAATGTTGCGATATAGAACAGCTCAAAAAAAATTAGGTAAATTACCAAGTATACCAATACAATTAGCTCAAATAGACCGAAACGCTAAAATTGGTGTCATGTTCTCTAAGATAGTTAATTGGGCATCTAATATTAAAAATAAATTAATTAGAAAAATTTTGGAAATAATTACTGGAATAGATAAAAGGGTTCAGTTGCCAAAATATAACTCAGAAACTTTTTCAAATTTTTTCAAAAAAAATAAAGACAAAATAAACTATCAAACATCCTCTAAAAAAAGAAAAGTTGTTATATATTCAACTTGTTTTGTAAATTTTAATAAGAAAAATACAGGTATTGCTGCTTTAAAAGTTTTGAAAAAAAATGGTGTAGAGGTTCAGGAGGCTTATTCTGGTTGTTGTGGTATGCCATTTTTAGAGCAAGCAGATCTTCCTAAAGTTGTCGAACAAGCAAAGAAAGTTTCAAAAGATTTAATAGAATGGATTGATAAAGGATATAAAGTAGTAACTTTAACAGCAAGTTGTGGATTGATGTTAAAATTCGAATGGCCTTTGTTGTTACCAAAGGATGAAAAAATTAAAAAATTATCTGCAAATGTTATGGATATTGATGAGTATGTGGTTGATATAGCAAACAATGAGGGATTAGAAGAAGGGTTAAATGAGATTGATGGAGGAGTAACTGTACATCATGCTTGTCATGCCAGAGCACAGAACATGGGTATCAAAGCAAGAGATATGTTAAAATTAATACCAAACGTTAAAATTGACGTTGTTGAAAGATGCGCGGGTCATGGAGGAACTTTTGGAGTAATGAAAGAAACTCATGATCTAGCAAATAAAGTTGGAAGACCTACAGCCAGACAAATTAAAACTAAAAATAATAAGTATATGGCTTCGGATTGTCCTTTAGCCGGCAAACATTTAAAACAGTTAGAAGTTGATACAAATATATCTAATGATGAGGCACTACATCCTATCGAATTAATGGCAAAAAGTTATAACTTGTAATCATGCCTAGAGAAAAAAGAGAAATCCAAAAAGAAGATATCATGTCTCTAGATGTTTATACAGGGAAGAGAAGTGAACTAAGAAAAAATATTGTTGATTATAAAAAAAATAGAAGAGTTTCTTTGGGTCCTTATGCTACTTTTTATTTTGAAAGTTATGAGACAATGTTAGCTCAGGTTCAAGAAATGCTATACATCGAAAAAGGTGGTGATGAACAACTTCAGGATGAGCTTTCTGCATATAATCCTTTAATACCTAACGGAAAAGAGCTTACAGCAACTCTAATGTTTGAAATAGATAATCCTATCTCAAGAGCGGCGTTTCTTGGAAAAGTTGGAGGAATAGAAGAAACAGTATTTATGAAAATAAATGGTGAAAAAATTAAAGCGGTTCCAGAGGAAGATGTAGATAGAACTTCTACTGAGGGAAAAGCTTCTTCAGTACAGTTCATTCATTTTAATTTTACTGAAGATCAAATAGAAAAATTTAAATCTAATAGTTCAGAAATCGAGCTTGGTATTGATCATAAAGAATATTCTCATAGCACAAAATTATCTAAAGAGAATATAGCCTCTTTATCTACTGATTTTAGTTAATTTAGTCCCCAAATATTATCTGTTTTAATCCAACCTTCAAATTCTTCCGATGTAATTTTGCACCAATTTTGTGTACATTTTTCTATAATTAATAATCTTCCTTCTTTTATTTGAGCAATAGGCTTAGCAAAAGATGTAGGTTTCTTAAATAAAACTTTATCTTTAGTAGCTATTACTGAATTACTTTTTTTTAATTGTGAAATATGAATCCATCCGCTGTTATTTTTAAAATCAATAATTCGTCTAAAATTTTCTTTTTTATCAATTTGTTTTAAAGGTAAATTTATTTTTTTGTATACATACTTAATGTCAGATTCAAAACTTGGTCCATAGCGTACATTCACCTTATTTTTTTTAAGAGAAACGAATATTTCTTCTGCATTACTTGAGTTAATAAAGAATATTAAAAGAGAGAATATAAAAATATTATTTATTAAATTTTTTATTTTCACTTTTTTTTGTTTTATTTAATTTAACTTTTCTAAAGCTTAAATTTAATAAATCTATAATAAGAATAAATCCATTTAAATTTTGGCCAACTTTTAATATTTTTTTTAAAACTTCATTAGCTAGCATTGTCCCAATTGTTCCTGCTACTGGTCCCAATATTCCTTCATATTCACAGTTTAATATTTCATCAGTAATAACTTCCTCTTGATAGAAGTCTCGTAAAGAAGGAGTATTTTTATCTAAAAAATCAAAAGTAAAAATATGACCATCAAATTTACTAATTGCTCCAGTCACAAGATATTTTTTATATTTTAAACTTAAATCATTTATTAAAAATTTACTTTCAAAATTGTCAGTACCATCAATAATGAAGTCATAATTTTTTATTATTTTTTCAAATTTTATTCTATCCATTTTAAAGTTATAAAGATTTATTTTTGTTTTTGGGTTTATTCTATTTAGTTTTTTTTTGGCAATTATAACTTTTGAGTGATTTACATCTTTTTCATCATATAAACTTTGTCTATGAATATTTGATAGGCTAACGATGTCATGATCAACAATTCCTATTTTCCCAATGCCAGATCGGGTTAAAAAATCAGCCGCTGGGCATCCCAGACCGCCCATTCCAACTATTAAAACCTTTGAATCTAGAATTTTTTTTTGTCCTAATGGACCTATGTTTTTTAAAATTATTTGTCTAGAAAATTTATCTATTTCTTTTTTACTTAAATTTTTGCTCATTTTCCAGTAGAGCCAAAACCACCCTCTCCTCTAATTGTTTCTGGTAGATCATCAGTTTCCTCAAGATCCATTTTAATTACAGGAGTTAAAATCATTTGTGCTATTCTATCTTTATTATTTATTAAAAAATCACTTTTTCCGTGATTAAAAAGGATTACTTTTATTTCTCCCCTGTAATCACTATCAATAGTTCCAGGTGTGTTTAAAACACTGATGCTGTTTTTTGCAGCTAAACCAGATCTTGGTCTTATTTGGATTTCGAAATCACTAGAAAATGCTACTGCAAGACCTGTTGGAACTAAACATGATGAGTTTGGTTTAAGATTGATGGGTTCTTTTACTAATGCCATTAAATCCATACCTGACGCACCTTCTGTTTTGTAAGCAGGTAATTCAACTGCAGGGTCTAACTTTTTGATAAGAACTTTTGCCATTAATTTAATTGATCAATTATTCTATCAACTATTTCATCAGAAATTCCAGATTTTTTTTTGTACGAAAGTTTTTCTTTGTTAACCTCTCTGTTTTTATAATGAATTGTTACCTCATTATAATCAGAATTAAATCCTATATCTTTATTTGATACATCATTAGAAATTATCCAGTCGCAATTTTTCTTGTTTAATTTTTCCTCTGCATTTTTATCAATCTCATTAGTTTCTGCTGCAAATCCAATGACAAGCTCAGGTCTCATGTAGTTGTGGTTAGACACATAATTAAGTATGTCTATATTTTTTTCTAAATTTAAATGTAAGTTATCCTGTTTTTTAATTTTATTTTCATACTTTTTATTAATTTTAAAATCAGCTACCGCAGCAGAAAAAATTGCTACATCAACAGGTAAATTTTCTTGAGTGGCAACTAACATTTCATCTGCTGTTTCAACTTTTATAAGATTAATATCTTTAGTTATTTCAAGATTAGTTGGACCTGATATTAATGTTGTATTAAAACCTTTTTTGGATAATGATTTTGCTAATTCATATCCTTGTTTGCCACTTGATTTATTCGTAATAAAACGAACTGGATCTATGTACTCATTAGTTGGACCTGCTGTAACTAATGCTCTAAATTTTTTGTTTTTTGATTGAGTTAAGAAAAATTTATCTATTTTTTCAGCAATTACTGATGGGTCGGACATTTTACCTTCTCCATATTCACCACATGCCATATCACCAACCTCTGGACCAATTATTTTATATCCAAACTCCTTTAATTTTTTTAAATTCATTTTAGTAGTTGGATGTTCCCACATTCTTACATTCATTGCTGGTGCTAAAATGATATTTTTATCTGAAGCTAAAACCACAGTAGATGCTAAATCGTCAGTTGTTCCTTGAGCTAATTTTGAAATTGTATTTGCTGTAGCTGGTGCAATTACAATTAAATCTGCCCATCTCGAAAGTGAGATATGATCCATTTCAGCTTCGTTTTCTACACTGAATAAATCGCTATATACTTTACCTTGAGAAAGTGATGTTACTGAAAGTGGAGTAACAAATTCTTTTGCACTTTTAGTAAGGATTGTCTTTATTTCTGCTCCATTTTTTTTAAAAAGCCTAATTGTTTCTAGACTTTTGTAGGCAGATATCCCTCCACAGATAATGAATAGTATTTTTTTATTTAACAAATTTTTCATTTGCGGAATTAAAATACTATAAGGCCAAAAATTACAAGAAGTAATAAACCAATAATAGATTGATTTCTAAAAGCTATCATTTCTGATTTCTTATCATTTAAAGCGGTATATGAATTTGAATTTTGTGGAATTTGACCGCTAGCTAAAAACGTTAATGCTTGATTTGCTTTATCCATAATCTCAGGAAATTCTGGCAAACGTTTAATAACTTCAGATGTATTTTTTAAAGTTTCATTTAAATTATTAATTGGGTCTTTTGTTTCTTTAAGCCAATTTTCTAGTACAGGCTTAGAGGTTGTCCAAATATTTGTGTTGGGATTTAATTTTCTTGCCACACCTTCAACAACAACCATAGTTTTTTGCAACATTAATAATTGAGGTTGAGTTTGCATATTAAACTTTTCTGTTACATCAAACAATTGTTTGAGTAATTTACCTCCTGAAATATCTTTCACTTCTTGACCAAATATAGGCTCGCCAATTGATCTCAAAGCTTGAGCCAGATCATCAATTGGTACTTCTTTAGGAACTAATCCAGCCACTAAATGAACCTCAGCTACTTTTCGATAATCTCTTTGAATAAATCCAAATAAAATTTCTGCTAAAAACCTTTTACTAAGTTTATCTAGTCTACCCATAATCCCAAAATCTATAGGTACAATCTGGCCACTATTATCAACAAAAATATTTCCTTGATGCATGTCTGCATGAAAAAAACCATCTCTTACCGCATGTCTCAAAAAATGCTGGATAATATCTTCTGCTATTTTATTAGTGTCTAAATTTCTTTTCTTTAATTCCTCAGCTTCCCTTATTGAAATTCCATCTATCCAATCTAAAGTCATTACATTTTCACTAGTAAAATTCCAATAAATCTCAGGAACTCTAAATCCAGCATCATTTTTAGTATTTTCTGCATATTCATTTGCAGCAGCAGCTTCAAATCTTAAATCCATTTCAAGATTAGTTATTTCTTTAAGTAAAAAAACAACTTCAACTAGTTTTAATCTTTTTGTTTTTTTTACAAATGACTCAATAATAAATGCAAATAACATCATCGCATCTATTTCTTCATTAAATATTTTTTTTATATTTGGTCTTAAAATTTTTATTGCTACATCTTTAATAGTTCCATTGTCATTTATTTTTGCTTTATGAACTTGTGCAATTGATGCGGCAGCAACTGGTTCACTTAAATCAATTATTGAATTAAATGCATCAACTCCAAGATCTTCTTTAATAATTTCTTTTGCTTCATGAATTGAAAAAGGTGGTAATCGGTCTTGTAGTTTTTCTAGCTTTAAAGATAATTCTTCTCCAATTATATCAGGTCTAGTAGCAAGAAATTGACCAAGTTTGATAAAAGTTGTACCCATAGACTCTAACGATCTAGATAGTCTTTCACCATCATCCTCAATTAAATTATTTTGTTCCTTCTTTTCAAATGAAATAGATAAAATTTGGAATAATATTGTTATAGCTAGAGGAGGTTTTTTAAATTTTGATGCAATTTTTAAAATATCAGATTTTGCAATTTTTCTTCCTAATTTAAATAAAGTAATAAGTTTTTTGATCATTAAATTTTCCAACCACTATGAATTGAAACAATACCACCAGAAAAATTTCGATAAGAACATTTTTGAAAATTATTTTTTTCCATCAACTCTATTAATTCGTCTTGATTAATAAATTGTTCAATACTTTTGATTAAATATTCGTAAGGTTCTTTCTCTCCAACTACAAATTGACCAATTATAGGAATAAGTTTCGAATAATTTTTATATATAAAATCAAGATTTGAATTTTGAATCTTAGAAAATTCCAGACACAGATAACGTCCACCAGGTTTTAAAACTCTATAAGCTTCTGACAGTGCCTTATTTAAATTTTTTGTATTTCTGAGCCCAAAACTAATAGTGTAATAATCAAATGAGTTGTCCGCTATAGGTAATTTTTCTGCTGGCGAAATAACCCATTTTATATTTTTATAATTAGATAATTTCTTTTTTCCCTGACTAATCATCCCTTTATTGGGATCTATACAAGTAATTTCAGCCTCTTTATTTGTGCTATCTAAAAATAACTTTCCAACATCTCCTGTCCCACACGCAACATCAATTAGCTTCCTTTTATCTCTTGGATTCATCATGTTAATTAAACTTTTTTTCCAATATCTATGAACACCCATAGACATAAAATCATTCATCAAGTCGTATTTATTGAAGACCTGATTAAATACATTTTCTACAAGGCCTTTTTTATTTTGAAGATTTTGTTGCATAAAAAAATATATATTGAATATAGTATCAAATGCCAGAATTACCAGAAGTAGAAATTGTTAGACAATCCCTTCATAAAAAGATCAAAAAAAAAAGCATAAAAAAAGTAATAATTAGAAACAGGAATTTAAGGTTTAAAATACCAGGTGATTTCGAAAATTTTATAAAAAATAAAAAGATAATTAAAGTTAGCAGATTTTCTAAATATTTAATTATTCATTTTCAAAATCATGACTATTGTTTAATTCATTTAGGAATGTCAGGAACAATCCATATTCTTGATAAGAAAAATCCTCTAAAATTTACGAATACTAGTTTTTATCATTCACCTTTTTTACCTAAAAAACACAATCATGCAGAGTTTGTATTTGATAACTTGAAAGTAATTTATAACGATCCAAGACGCTTTGGATTTTTCGAAATAATCAAAAATCATCAAGATTTAGAAAAAAGATTTAAATCATTGGGGCCTGAGCCTTTTAGTAATAAATTTAACTTAAATTATGTAGTCAATTATTTTAAGAATAAAAATAAGGATATAAAAAGTTTTTTACTTGATCAGAGATTTGTTTCTGGAATAGGTAATATTTATGCAAGTGAAATTCTTTTCGCTAGTAAAATAAATCCATTTAAAAAGGGAAAAAGACTAAATAAAAATGAATGTTTAAATATTATTTTAAATTCCAAGAAAATACTTGAACAGGCAATTAACAAGGGTGGTTCAAGTATTAGAGATTTTAAAGATATCTCAGGTAATAAAGGAAACTTTCAAAAGGAGTTTAAAGTTTATCAGCAAGAGGGAGCTTATTGTAAGCGTACGAATTGCAAAGGTATTATAAAAAAAAAAATAACATCAAATAGGTCGACTTTTTTTTGTGTTTCTTGTCAAAAATAGTTGAATATTTAGTTGACCACTGTAAATTCTCAAGCTATACCCCTGCGCAGATGGCAAACACAAAATCAGCAATTAAGAGAATTAGAAGAATTTCTAAACAAACAGCGGTCAATAAAGCAAGAAAGAGCAGGTTTAGAAACGCTCTTAAGAAAATGAACCTTTTAATTGATGGCAAAAAGAAAGATGAAGCCCTTAAATTTTTACCAAAGTTAAACTCTGAGTTGATGAAAATTGCAAAAACAGGAATAATAAAAAAACAAAATGCTTCTAGAAATGTATCTAGAATTACAAAAAAAATTGCTGCAATCTAAACGTTAGTTAAAATTTTTTAAACAACTCCTGATATCCACATTATATATTTAAGTTTTGTGTTAAGTTACTATATTTAGATTTAGTAAATATTTGGATTATAGTCATTCAATCTATATTTGATTTAATTTTAATTCAATCAATTAATTGATTCAATCTATATTTGATTCAATTTATAATTTTAAATTTAAGTTTAATTTAAAATTTTTTTTTAAATCTAAATCACAATCATAGATTTTATTTTTTTTTAAATTTCTTTATTAACTTGTTGCAAATTTTTTTAAATAGTTCTAACTGAGATTTCCCCTTAAGTTATGAATAAATTAACAAATACAAAAAATATTAACAATTTTTCTTCTGAAGGCTTTGAATGGAAGCAAGTGCAGAATGAAATGAAAAATAAATTAGGCTTAGAAGTTTATGAGAGCTGGTTAAAAAAGATTTCTTTTGTAGATGAATTCAATAATTATTTGTTATTATCAGTTCCAACAAGATTTATTAGAGATTGGATTACATCAAGGTATTTAGACCAAATATTACAGATAATTAAAGTTTATAAAAAAGACATTATTAGAATTGAGTTCAAAATAGTTGAAAAAGCTCAAGATATCACTTTAAAGGAAAATCATATTAATGAGAACAATACTAATGAAAATGTTTCTTTTATAAAAGATTCTTACCTTCAATACAATAGAATTGATCCAAATAAAAGATTTGATAATTTTATAACAGGTTCAAGTAACAAATTAGCTTACGAAGCTTCTTTAAAAGTTTCAGAAAATATATCTCATTATAATCCTCTTTATATTTATGGTGGTGTTGGAATGGGAAAAACTCATTTATTGAATTCAATAGGTTTAGAGCTTAAAAAAAATAATAAAGTAATGTTTATTTCTGCTGAACGTTTTATGTATCAGTTTGTAAAATCGATTAAATCAAACGACATGGTTAAGTTTAAAGAATATTTTAGAAATACAGATATTTTATTAATCGATGATATCCAGTTTATAAGTGGAAAAGAAGCAATGCAGGAGGAGTTTTTTCATACATTTAATGCATTACTTGATAAGGGATCTCAAATAATTGTATCAGCTGATAGAGCACCAAATAAATTATCAAGGATTCAAGAAAGGATTAAATCAAGATTTTCTGGCGGATTAGTTGTTGATATTCAAAAGCCTGACCTTGAGCTAAGAAAAAAAATAGTTGAAAAAAAAACTGAAGAATTGAATGCTTTGTATTCCGAACAATTACAAGTTTCTAGAGAAATTCAAGATTTTATAAGTAATGAAATAACTGGAAGTGTAAGGGAACTAGTTGGTGCAATAAATAGAGTCGTTTCATTTTCAAGAATTTACAACAAAGCCCCAAATCTTGCAGAAACTAAAGTAATTTTAAAGGATTTATTAAATTTAGCAGAAAATAAGGTTACAATAGATCTAATTCAGACAATTGTATGTAAGTTTTTCAAAATCAGTAAAAATGAAATGTTGTCATCTAGAAGATCAAGATATTTAGTAAGACCTAGGCAAACAGCAATTTATTTAACTAAAATTTTGACTTCTAAATCATTACCTGAAATTGGTAGAGATTTTTCTAATAGAGACCATACAACAATAATTCATTCAGTAAAAACTATCGAAAAGATAAAAGAAAAAGATCCTGAGATGGTTGATAATATAAATAAATTGAAAAACCAGATTTTATATAATAACAAGGAAAATGAAATTTAACGTTAATCAACAAGACCTTCAGCAAGCATTAAATTATTGCCAAGGTGTTATTGAAAAAAGAAACACATTACCAATACTTTCTAATATTTTATTAGATGCAAGCAATTCAAAACTCACTATCACTGCAACTGATCTAGATTTAATATTTATACATCAATTAAATAATGTAGAAATTTTAGAGGAGGGAAAAACAACCACAACTTCCTCAATCATGTATGATATTATAAGAAAGTTTAATTCAGGAAAAAAAATAAATCTTTCTCTAACAGATATAAGCAAATTGCAAGTAGAGTCTGAAAAATCTATTTTTAATTTAAATTGTATAAGTGCAACAGAGTTTCCATTGACAGATGAAAATTTTAATCAGAATGAATTTATAATTAAATCAAAACAACTTTTGAAATTATTAAATAAGTGTAAATTTTCAGTTTCTAATGATGAAACAAGACATTATCTAAGTGGTATTTATTTTCATCAAACAGAAGTTGAGGATAAAAATTATTTAACTGCAGTTGCAACTGATAGTCATAGAATGTCTATTTCAAAAGTTAGATTAGAGGAAAAAATTGATTTTGATCCAATAATTTTACCTAAAAAAACAATTTTTCAACTTTGCTCTTTATTAGATAGCTATGATGGAGATGTAAAGGTTTCAAATGTGAAATCAAAAATAAAATTTGAATTAAATAATAGTATTTTAATTTCAAAACTTATTGATGGAAAATTTCCTAATTACATTCAAGTTATACCTAAAAATAATGAAAAAAAATTAGAAATAGATTTAAAATTATTTTTAAATTCTGTCGATAGAGTAGCATCTGTTTCATTAGATAAAAAAGATGGTGTGAAATTCAATTTATCTAAAGACACTTTAAATTTGTCAGTAAATAATACCAACAGTGGTGATGGTAAAGAAACTTTAAGTGTTAAGTTTGATGATGATTTAGAGATAAGCTTTAATTCTAGATATTTGATTGATGTTGCATCACAATTAGAGGGAGATAGAGTTGAAATTTTCTTTAATGACACTGGTTCACCAGCATTAATAAAAGATCCAAGTGATTTTGATAGTATTTTTGTGGTTATGCCTATGAAGGGCTAATTAATTAAGTCTAACTCTGAATAAATATTTTTTTCAAGAATCTGAATAAAATTTTCTTTTGTTAACCCAGATGGAATTGGTTTTAGAATAGATATTGTAATAGTTTTATTAGCTTTCTTTTCACCTTTTTTAGGCCACACATATCCAGAGTTAATTGCAACTGGCTGACAAGTAACATTTAGCTCTTCATAAATTCTTGAAGCACCTTTTTTAAAAGGTGGTCTTTCATTTGGGAGAACTCTAGTCCCTTGGGGAAAAATAATTAAAGGTCTATTAGAAGCATTCATAATTTTAGAAATATCATCAAAAAAACCCAAGTTATCTTTTGTAACTTTATTTCTTTTTATTGAAATTGATCCTATTTTTTTTAAGTACCAACCAAATATTGGAATTAACAATAATTCTTTTTTTAAAATAAATACAGGTGAGTTAAAGATTGTTTGTAAATAAAAGGTTTCAAACATTGATTGATGAGATGATGCTATAAAAAATTTTTGATTATTAATAATATTTTCTCTTCCTTTGATTGAAATTGTTACTGAAAGAACAAACCTTAAACAAAAACTAGCCCAATGGCCCATTAATTTACCTCCTATTAAAACAACCTGTTTAGGCAAAAAAAAAGATGGTAAAAAAATTATCGAAATAAAAATAATTCCAGTAAAAAATAATATTGAAAATAAAAAGTTTCTTATCATTTTTGTCAAGAGCTAAATTATATCTTTATGCTTTTGTCTTTTTCTTATTACTCTAATTTTTGATCCCTTGATTAATAATTCAACTGGCTTAGGTCTTAAATTATAATTTGAGCTAAGTGACATTCCGTAAGCTCCTACATCACATATTGCTATTAAATCCCTTTCTTTCAACTCTTGAAACTTTTTTAATGTAATAAATTTATCTGTACTTTCACAAATAGGTCCTACAAATTCATATGGCTTTTTTGATGTTTTGTTAGATTTCGTAACAGGCAAGGTTTTATGAAACGCGCCATACAAAGCAGGTCTCATTAAATCATTCATTGCTGCATCTAAAATGATAAATTTTTTACTTCCACTATCTTTTATATAGATTATTTTTGATACCAATATACCGGTATTGCCAATAATTGATCTACCTGGTTCAAATATAATTTTAACTTTATGTCTCCTTAAAAATTTAAGTATAGCTGTGTTGTATTTTTTATAATTAAGTTTTTTATTTTTATCGGCATAAGTAATACCCATACCTCCACCTAAATCTATAAATTCGAATTTATGATCTGTTTTATTAAGAATTTGACTGATTGCTTTAAGCATTTTTCCATAGGGTCTATGGTCTAAAATTTGACTGCCTATATGAACACTTAGACATTTTAAATCTATATTTTTGGAATCATTACAATAATTTATAATTTCATAGAATGTATTTTTATTTACACCAAATTTATTTTCTTTTTTTCCAGTAGAGATTTGACTCAATGTTTTTGCATCTGTGTTAGGGTTTAGTCTTACACCAATTCTTATTCTTTTATTTTTTGATTTTGCTATTCTGTCTATTTCTTTTATTTCACTTAAGGACTCTGCGTTAATAAGTAAAATTTTTTTATCAATAGCAAAGCTTATCTCACTTGTTGTTTTACCAACCCCAGAAAATACTATTTTGCTTGGATTAATTCCCGCTTTTAGTGCCATCATAAGCTCTCCTATGGAAACAACATCAGCACCTAATCCAAATTTTTTAATTTCTCGAATTATATTAACATTTGTATTGGATTTAACTGCAAAGCAGATAAGTGGTGAAAAAGACCTGAAGTTTTTTTTAAAATTATTAATATTTTCTTTTAATCTAGAAAATGAATAAGTATAAAATGGAGTTCCAAATTTATTTGCAATTTTTTGGATACTAATTCTTTCTATTGTTAATTTTTTATTAATATATTTCATTAAGCTGAGTTGATTAAAACTTCTTTTATTTCTGCTTTTTTATTTGGATCTACGTATTTAGGATCACCTTTCTTTCCACAAGAAATAACCATACAGAATAACAATATAATTAAGGTAAATTTTTTAATCATTTTTCTTTTTTATATTTCATTATCATTTTTTTAATATTATCAAAAGAAGTTCCACCATAAGATTTTTTCGAATTAATCGAGTTTTTTAGATTAAATACTTTTAATACATCTTCTTTAAGTTTAGGTTCAATTTTTCTTAATTCCTCTAAAGTTAATTCATTTAATTTTTTTTTTCTTTTTTCAGCAAAATTAACTACCGCAGCAGTTTTCTGATATGCTTTTCTAAAAGACATTGAGTGATTTTTCACAAGATAGTCAGCCAAATCAGTTGCTGTGGTGTATCCTGAATTAGCAAGTTCTAACATTTTACTCTTATTTGGATTACAGTTTTTCAATACTTCATCAAAAATTTTCAAACAATTATTTAGATTATCGTTAGATTTGAAAACAATCTCTTTATCTTCTTGCAAATCTTTAAAATAAGATAATGGCAAACCTTTTAAAATTGTAAGCATCGAAAATAAATTTCCATAAACGCTTCCAGATTTTCCACGTAAGTATTCTAGAAGATCAGGATTTTTTTTTTGTGGCATTATAGATGATCCAGTAACAACTTTATCAGATAAATTGATCAAGTTAAAACCATCAGAATTCCAAATAATTAGCTCTTCGGCAATTCTTGAAATATGCATAGCACACACAGATGAAGCGTATAAAAAATCTAATACAAAATCTCTATCAGAAACTGTATCAATAGAATTATTTGTAGGTGTTTTAAAACCAAGTTTTTTGGTTGTATAATTTCTATCTATATTGAAAGATGTTCCTGCTAAAGCTGCAACACCTAAAGGATTTTCATTTAAACTCTCTAAATTATTTAAAAATCTCTTTTTGTCTCTATTAAACATTTCCACATAGGACATTAAATAATGTGCAAAAGAGATAGCTTGAGCATTTTTAAGGTGTGTAAATCCAGGCATTATTGTTTCAACATTTTTTTCAGCCAACTTAATT
>CACFCI010000004.1 GCA_902564785.1 uncultured Pelagibacteraceae bacterium
ATTTCAATATTATTAATTTCAATTTTGTTAAGTGCTTGTTCAGAATCTTCTAGTAAAGAGGATGCTGTTGTTAAAGGATTAATGGAAGATCAAAAAATAAGTAAAAAACAGGCAAAATGTTTGATTAAAGAGACCAAACCCTTAGTTAAAAAAGATGAATGGAATACATACGTTGAAATGTGGAATGAGAGAGAAAAGGGCACATATAAAATGAATGACAATGATATGGATACTTTACTGGCTGTTGGATTTTCTATGATAAGTATTGGTAAAAAATGTAATGTAACTTTCTAACCATTCAAAGAAAAAATTTAATAAAATTAATATAAATTAAATTCTTATTAATGAGTGATGATATTTTATTAACTATCTATTTTTTAATATAAAAAATTGGAGTCCATGAATTTAATTGTAAATGTGCAGCATTTACATTTGAGCTAATTATAGAAATATTTTCCCTTTTTTTCATTTTATACTCTGTTCTGTAAACAATTGGTTTTGAATCAACATAACTTGGGTAAACTACTACATTTACTTCTTCAAGATCATTATTCAAATTTAATTTGAATTTACTTTCCTCTAAAGAAAGATTTTGGAATGTTTGATTTTCAATATAAGAACTTAAATTTTTAAATAAACTATTATTTAAAATTAAATAAACATTTACCACATTTTTATCCTCAAATGTTTTACTTAAATAACCTACTAAACTTTGATTGGATTTATTAAATGTTTCTTGACTATTAGTTACAGGAACTTGAACTTTAGAAGTAACATAGTCCATAAAATCATCTGATGATGTATTGCAGTTTAAAAAATTATATTCTAAAAAGTAACTTTTTAAAGTTTCATTTAATTCATTCAAACCTTCAGTGCAGGAAGTGACTTGAAATTTAATTTCCATTGGAAAAGTTAATGTATTTCCTTGCTCAGAAACTTTTATCAAATCAGATGTGTATAAATCTCCATAGAAATCTATTTTACATGCTGACAAGAATGGAATTATAATAAATATCAATAAAATTTTTTTTAATTTAGACATAAATTCGTAGCATAAATTTTAAATGGGCGTTCTGTAACTCGGTCGCCTTATTGATAACCTACATTTAATCCCATCTATTGTAAAGTGTCTGCTATTTGGTGTCTGCTCTTTTTACTTAAATTTGCTATGGTGAATTAATGAAAAAACTATTTTTATACATTTTTCTACTAGTGGTATTTTCTTCTACAGTTCATGCGCTACCTTTATGCAAAGGTGAAAATAAATATAAATTATTTAAATCAAAAAAATGGCACAAATGTACTGGAGTTGAAAAACAAGGCGAACACAAATATGAAGGTGAATTTAAAAATGGAAAATTTGATGGTCAAGGGACTTTGTTCTGGATTACAGGAGGAAAATATACTGGTGAGTGGAAAGGTGGTCTTCAAGAGGGATATGGAATTTATACTTCATCTGATGGCAAGTATAGCTTTAATGGAGAATGGGAAAAAGGCAAAAGAGTGATGGGTATTACAAAATATTCAGATGGAAAAATTGTTAGCGAAATTTATGTTGATGATAAAAAAGTTAATTGGAGTTTTAAAAAAAATATTTCAGATGGAGAAACAACATATATATATCCTAACTCCGGAAACAAATATGTTGGAGATTTTAAAAATGGTTTTGAACATGGAAAAGGAACTTTCATAACTAGCGATAACAATAAGAAATATGTTGGAGAATTTAAATATGGTTTTAGACATGGAAGCGGAACGCTTGCTTTATACAAGTCGGATAATCACTTACCCTACTTATTTTATGATGGAGAATGGAAATATGATCAAAAAAATGGACAAGGAGAAGAGGAATATGCAAATGGATCTAAACATATTGGGAATTTCATAAATGGTAAAATTGAGGGGGATGGAACATTTATATTTTCAAATCGAGATAAATGTAGTGGATATTGGAAAAATGGATTAGTAAGTCTATCATCATCTGATTACAAAAAAAAACAGAGAATTTATAAAGAGATAGAAAGATTAGAAAAAAAAACTCAATGGATAGTTAAAAAGAAAGATAAATCAGAAGAAGAGCAGGAAAAAATAAAAGAAGAAATTAAAAAAGAAATAAATGAATTAATGAGTGAAGTGCCAGTTCTCTCAGAAAATTGTAATGAATTTGTAAAAAAATAATTTAAGTGTCTGCTATTAAAAATAAAAAATTTATTAATGGACTGGGAATTCACGGAAGCAAAGAACATTGTTTAGACATTGCAAAGACATTGTAGATTTTTCAGACAGGTAAAAAAAAGGGCAGTAAAAACTGCCCTTTTTGAATATTTTATTGGGTCGGAATTTTTACATTCCCATTCCACCCATTCCTCCCATGCCGCCCATACCACCAGGCATTCCTCCAGGCATTCCACCCCCAGCAGCATCTTTTTCTTCTGGTTTGTCAGCAATCATAGCTTCTGTAGTAACCAATAACCCAGCTATTGAAGCTGCGTCTTGAAGAGCTGTTCTTACCACTTTAACTGGGTCTATGATACCTTTTGCAAACATATCACAATACTCTTCGTTTTGAGCATCATAACCACTAGTTTTCTTCTTCTGCTCTAAAAGTTTTCCAACTACTACCGAACCATCCACACCAGCATTTTTAGTAATTTGTCTAATTGGGGACTCCAATGCTTTTCTGACCAGATCAACACCTGCTTTTTGATCATCACCTTTTGCTTTAACCTTATCAAGTTCTTGAGCAGCATAAAGAAGAGCGCAACCGCCACCAGTCACAATTCCTTCCTCAACTGCGGCTCTAGTTGCATTTAAAGCATCTTCAACTCTGTCTTTTCTTTCCTTAACTTCGACTTCTGTTGCGCCACCAACTTTGATCACGGCAACTCCACCAGCTAATTTAGCTAGTCTTTCTTGAAGTTTTTCTCTGTCATAATCAGAAGTAGTCTCATCTACTTGTTGTTTTATAGATGAACATCTTGCTTCAATGTCAGATTTTTTACCACCCCCATTTACAATTGTGCTATTATCTTTATCAACTTTTATTTTTTTGCATGATCCGAGATCATCGAGTTTAACATTTTCGAGTTTGATACCCAGGTCTTCAGATATGACCTGACCACCAGTTAAAATAGCAATATCTTCAAGCATAGCTTTTCTTCTATCACCAAATCCTGGAGCTTTAACAGCTACGACTTTTAAACCTCCTCTTAGTTTGTTTACAACTAAAGTAGCTAAGGCTTCACCTTCAACATCCTCAGAAATAATCATTAGCGGTCTACCAGCTTGTACAACGGCCTCTAAAAGAGGAACCATTGGTTGTAAATTAGTTAATTTCTTTTCATGCAAAAGAATGAACGGGTTATCTAATTCTGTCGTCATCTTGTCACTATTAGTAATAAAGTATGGTGACAAATATCCTCTATCAAACTGCATACCTTCAACTACATCTAGCTCAGTCTCAATACCTTTGTTTTCCTCTACAGTAATAACTCCTTCGTTACCAACTTTTTGCATTGCTTTTGCAATCATAGTTCCAATCTCTTTATCGCCATTAGCGGATATTGTTCCCACTTGAGCAATTTCATCACTGTCTTTTACTTTTTTTGCAGAAGCAACTAGACTTTCTTTAACTGTTTCTACAGCAGCATCAATTCCTCTTTTTACATCCATTGGATTCATCCCAGCTGTAACGTATTTCACACCTTCTTTAACAATAGCTTGAGCAAGTATCGTTGCGGTAGTCGTTCCATCACCAGCTTCATCATTTGTTTTACTAGCAACTTCCTTAACCATTTGTGCACCCATGTTTTCAAATTTATCCTCAAGATCTATTTCTTTAGCCACAGACACACCATCTTTAGTAATTCTAGGTGCACCATAAGATTTATCCATTACAACATTTCTACCTTTTGGTCCTAAAGTTACTTTAACAGTATCTGCCAAGATGTTTACACCTCTTATCATTGCTGCTCTTGCTTCAGCATCAAATTTTACAACTTTTGCCATTATATTTCTCCTTTACAATTATTTACTTACTTGAAATACCCATAATGTCTGACTCTTTCATTATGCTATACTCTTTTCCGTCAATTTTAACTTCAGTACCTGACCATTTGCCAAATAAAACTTTGTCGCCGACTTTTACATCCATTGGAATTATTTTTCCGTCATCTGTTTTTGCGCCACCACCTATAGCCACAACCTTACCTTCTTGAGGTTTTTCTTGAGCTGTGTCAGGGATAATTATTCCTCCAGCAGTTTTTTCACTACTGTCCAATACTTCGATTAAAACTCTATCATGTAACGGTTTAAACTTCATAAATTCTCCTTTATAAATCTTTATAAATATGGACTTCATATAGATATTTCACCGTCTATTTCAAGATGAGAAACTCTTTGGGGAATATTAATATTGTTAGTAAATTCAGGATTTTATGGTTTATACCTTAAAATATGACCAAAAATTTAGATTTAAGTGGCCTAAAATCAATCGCTGATAATTATGACCTTTTTTATATAGACTTATGGGGCGTCATTCATAATGGAATTAATCTTCATGAGCAGGCAGTAAATGTTTTAGTAGAGCTTTTAAAAAAAAAGAAAATGTTTGTACTTTTAACCAACGCACCTAGACCAAATAAAACAGTTAAAGATTTTTTAAAAAAAATGGGCATGGATAAAGTTCTTCGAGACCATGTTTTTACTTCTGGTGAAGCCGCTTTGAATTATTTAAAAAAATTTTTTTTACTAAAAAAATTTTATCATATTGGTCCACCAAAAGATAATGATCTTTTTTATTTATTTGAAAATAATAGATGTGATAATCTTAAAGATAGTGAATATTTATTATGCACTGGGTTATTTGATGGTCATGAGAATGATTTAACATATTATAAAAATTTGCTTGAAAACCATATTAACAAAAAAATGATTTGTACTAATCCAGATTTAATAGTAGATCGTGGAAATATTAGAGAGCTGTGTGCTGGTTCTGTTGCTATGGTTTTTGAAAAAATGGGTGGAAAAGTAGTTTACTTTGGAAAACCACACCCAGAGGTTTATAATTTATCAATTGATAACAATAATAAAAAAATATTAGCAATTGGTGATAATTTAAATACTGATATTAGAGGAGCAAATCTTTTAAATTATGATTCATTATTAATTTCAAATGGAATACATAGGGAAGAAATTAAAAATAAAGGCATCCAAAAAGTTGCTAGAGAATATGAATCAATAGTTAATTTTATTCAGTCTGATTTAAAATGGTAAAACAATATTTTAATTTTAAAATACAAAAAAAACATAAAGGATCTATTATTTTAATAGGTAACTTCGATGGTTTACATTTGGGTCATCAAAAGTTATTTCGGGTAGCACAATCATATAAGAAAAAATACAGGTTAAAAATTGGTGTTATAAATTTTGATCCAATGCCAAAAATGTTTTTTAATAAATCGCTTAAAAATTTTAGACTTTCAAATATTTCTCAAAAAAACCAATTACTTGATAACTCTAAAGTAGACTTTGTTATAACTAAAAAATTTGATAAAAAATTTGCAAAAACTAAAGCATTAAAATTTATAAAAGAAATTTTGAATAAAAAACTAAATGCAAAGTTTATTTTTGTAAGTAACAATTTTAGATTTGGAAATAAAAGAGAAGGAGATGTTAATTTATTAATTAAATATGAAAAAAATTTTAATTACAAAGTTATTAAGCCAAAACCATTAATTAAAAATAAAAAAATTGTATCCTCATCATTAATTAGAAGTCTTTTAGAGAATGGTTTTTTAGAGAAGGCAAATAAACTTTTAGATAGAAGTTGGACTATGGAAGGAATTGTAAAAAAGGGAAGACAAATTGGAAAAAAAATTGGTTTTCCAACATGCAACATAGATATTCAAAATTATGTCCTAGCAAAACCAGGAGTCTACGCTGTTAAAGTTTTAAGAGAAAATAATACCAAATATATAAAAGGAATTGCTAATCTTGGATATAGGCCGACATTTAATCAAAATAAAATATTATTAGAAGTTCATTTATTTAATTTTTCTGGAAATCTTTACAATAAGCTTTTATCAGTAGAGTTTTTAAAGTTTATAAGAAAAGAAAAAAAATTTAGAAATGTTAATCAATTAAAAGCACAAATAAAAAGAGATTTAAATATTGCAAAAAAGACTAAATGACTAAAACACAAATAAATCTGCCAAAAACAGCTTTTTCAATGAAAGCTAATTTACCAACAAGAGAACCAGAAATTTTAAATTATTGGCAAAAAATAAACCTCTATGAAGAAATTAGAAAATCAAGCAAAGGAAAGAAAAATTTGTTCTACATGATGGCCCACCTTACGCAAACGGAAATATCCACATGGGAACAGCACTAAATAAAATTCTTAAGGATATAATCGTAAAATTTCATCAAATGGATGGAAAAAACTCAATATATGTTCCAGGGTGGGATTGTCATGGCTTACCTATCGAATGGAAAATTGAGGAACTGTATAAAAAAAATAAAAAAAATAAAAACGAAGTTCCAATAGTTGAGTTTAGAAAAGAATGTAGAGCATTTGCAGAAAAATGGATTGAAGTTCATAAAAGTCAATTTAAAAGACTAGGTGTTGTTGGTGATTGGGAAAATTATTACTCAACAATGAGCTTTGATGCAGAAGCACAGATAGTTAGAGAGCTTGGTAAATTTTTAAAGGAAGGGAGTCTATATAGAGGTTTTAAACCAGTTTTATGGTCAACAGTTGAAAAAACAGCACTTGCAGATGCTGAGGTAGAGTATCAAGATCATAAATCAGATACGATCTATACGTCATTTAAAGTTAAATCGTCAAATTTGAAAGATTTAGTTGGAGTAGAAATAGTTATATGGACTACAACCCCATGGACAATACCAGCTAATAAAGCTTTAGCATTTAACGAGTCGCTTGATTATGTAATTTTGGAAATAAATGATGAAGGTGATTTTAAAAACAGAAAAATTGTCATAGCTGATGCTCGACTAGAATCATTTTTAAAAGAGTGTAAGTTAAAAAATTATAAAAAAATTCATACATTTAAAGGAAAAGAATTTAAGAACACAATTTGCTGTCACCCTTTTTTAAATCTTGGTTATGATCATGATATCCCAATGCTGGAAGCAAGATTTGTAACAACCGAACAAGGAACTGGAGTTGTTCACTGTGCACCTAGCCATGGACCTGATGATTTCAATCTATGTTTGAACAATGGTATTAAGGCTATTGAAACAGTTGATGGAGATGGAAAGTATACAAATAATGTTAAATTGTTTGAGGGAATTCATATTTTTAAGGCAAATCCTATTGTAATTGAAAAACTTAAAGAACAAAAAAATTTACTATTAAATAGTAATCTAATTCATTCATATCCACATTCATGGAGATCTAAAGCTCCACTTGTTCATAGAGCTACACCACAATGGTTTATTTCAATGGAAAGTCATAAATTAAGAGATAAAGCATTAAAGTCCATTGATGAAACCATTTTTTATCCAAGCAAAGGTAAAGAAAGATTAAAATCAATGATAGAAACAAGACCTGATTGGTGTGTATCAAGACAAAGAGTTTGGGGAGTACCCCTTCCAATTTTTGTGAACAAAAAAACAGAAGAAATTTTAGCTGATGATGAAGTTATAGAAAATATTGCATCAATTTATGAAAAAGAAGGTTCTGATTGTTGGTTTTCTGATGATCCACAAAGATTTTTAGGGAACAAGTATAAATCTGAAGATTTTGAAAAATTGAGTGATATTGTTGAGGTATGGTTTGATAGTGGCTCCACTCATTCATTTGTTTTAGAAAAAAGAGATGACTTAAAATGGCCAGCATCAATGTATTTAGAGGGATCAGATCAGCACAGGGGCTGGTTTCATTCATCATTATTGGAGTCCTGTGGAACTAGAGGCAGAGCTCCATTTGAATCAATTTTATCTCATGGTTTTGTTGTAGATGGCAAAGGTTTAAAGATGTCTAAATCGTTAGGAAATGTCATTGCACCTGAAGATATTTTAAAAAAATATGGAGCTGATATTTTAAGGATATGGGTTGCATCATCAAATTATGCAGAAGACTTAAGAATAGATTATTCAATATTAGATCAACATTCTGAATCTTATAGAAAAATTAGAAATACATTTCGGTACTTACTTGGAAATATAAACGATAATTTTCAAATTATTAATTTAGATGAATTAAATTTAAGTGAACTCCCTGAATTAGAGCAGTATATGTTGCATAAAATTTTAGTATTAAATGATAAATTTAAAAAATATTTTAATAATTATGATTTTCATAATTTATACAAAGAGCTACTAAATTTTTGTACTGTAGATCTTTCTGCTTTTTATTTTGATATTAGAAAAGACTGTCTTTATTGTGATGACATAGAATCAAAAAAAAGGAAATCAACAATTAAAATCCTTAATATCATTCTAAATGCTCTTTTAAAGTGGTTTGCTCCAATATTATCTTTTACAACTGAAGAAATTTATAAATTATTATTTACAGAAAAAAAAAGTATTCATTTAGAAAAATTTTTAGAAATTCCCACTAAATTTAAAAATGAAAAAATAAATGAAAAATGGAACCAACTAATTAAAATTAGGAATATTTGTAATATTAGTATAGAGGAGAAAAGATCAAGTAAAGATATTGGATCTAGTTTAGAGGCTGACTTAAAAATACAATTAAATAAAAAATTGAAAGAATTTACTGAGAATGTAGACTTTTCTGAAATTTGCATTACCTCAAAAGCTGAGGTTGATTATAAAGATGATATTGAGACAATTGCAATAACAAGTAAAGCAAAAGGAACTAAGTGTCCAGTTTGTTGGAAAATAAATGAGGGTTCTTGTCCAAGACATCCTCTATGATTATAAAAAAATTAAATAAAAACTTCTTAATTAATTTTTTGATAGTTTTATCTTTATTTTTTATTGATAGATTTTCTAAAATGTATGTAATTTATTTAGATAAAGAATTTTTCGGTTCTGAAATATTTTACTCAAAATTTTTAAATATCCGTTTGATTTGGAATGAAGGTGTTGCTTTTGGACTTTTTTCTTTTAGTGAAAAGTATTTATATAATTTAATTTCAATAATTATTGCAATTGTAATATTTTTATTATTATTCATGATAATTAAGAGTAAGGGATTAAAAAGATTTTTACTTATATTTATCTTAGGTGGGGCAATAGGAAATTTTTACGACAGGTTAGTATATAAAGCAGTTCCTGATTTTATAGATTTCCATATCAATGATTTTCATTGGTTTATATTTAATATAGCTGACATATTTATTAGTATCGGGGTGTTTTTTGTGCTTTTATATGAAATAATTGATAATAATTCAGAGAATAATGAAAAAAATTAATCAAGTTATATTTATATATTTGACATTTATAATTTTAAACAGCTGTGCTGCAGTGCAAGAAGGTTTTTCATCTAATAAAAAGTCTGGTTCAGATGAATTTTTGGTAGAAAAAAAAGCCCCATTAGTAATGCCGCCTAATTATGATGAATTACCTATGCCAAAACAAGGCAATCAAGAAATTGAGGAAAAAAATGACAATATAAAAAAATTAATTTCTAATGATAATGAAGGTACTAATAAATCAATTTCTTCTGAAAATAATGATTCTTTAGAAAAAAATATTTTAGAGAAAATTAAAAATTAATTAAATGTTTTTAAAAGAAATTGATTTTAAAGAATTTAATTTAAAAAAAAACTCATCACTTAAAAAAAAATTAAATAAAATTTTAAATAAAAAAAATCCTGTTATTGAGTCTTTGAGAAAAAATTACAAAAATAGTTATGATAAAAAATTATTAAGTAAATATAAAAAAATTATTAATTTTAGAGTAATTGGTATGGGTGGTTCTATACTAGGTACTCAGGCAATATATGATTTTCTTGGACACAAAACAAAAAAGAAATTTGAATTTATCAATAATTTGGATTCAAGTTTAAAAAATAAAACTAAAAAAAAATATTTAAACTTAATTGTATCTAAATCAGGAAATACGATAGAAACAATTGCAAATGTAAATTTATATGTAAAAAAAAACGAGCAAAATATTTTTATTACAGAAAATAAGAAAAGCTATTTATTTCTTTTAGCGAATAAGCTTAAATCAGAAATAGTACATCATAATAATTATATAGGCGGAAGATATTCTGTGTTATCAGAAGTAGGGATGTTACCAGCAGAATTAATGGGTTTGAACGCAAATAATTTCAAAAATTATAACAATTTGATAAAAAATAAATATTTTTTAAATAATCTAGTCTCCAATGTTTGCTCAACCTTATATTTAGTAAAAAAAAAAAAATTCAATTCAATTATTATTAACTATGATGAAAAATCAAATAATTTGTTTAATTGGTATCAACAATTGATTGCAGAAAGTTTAGGAAAAAAATCTAAAGGTATTTTACCTATAGTTTCATCAATGCCAAAAGATAACCACAGTGTTATGCAGTTATTTTTAGATGGTTTTAAAAATAATTTTTTTACATTATTTTACGTCAGAGAAAATAAGTCATTTAAAATTAATAATCAAAAAATTTTATCTTCTCATTCATATCTAAAAAATAAAAACTTAGATAAAATTATTTATGCACAGAAAAAAGCTACTGAGAATGTATTTAAAAAGCAAAACATACCTTTTAGAAGTTTTGAAGTTAGAAAAAGAGATGAGAAGACTCTTGGTTCGTTGTTTACTTTTTTTATGTTAGAGACCATTCTATTAGGAAAGGCATTAAATTTAAACCCTTATGATCAGCCAGCTGTAGAACTTATTAAAAAAGAGACAAAAAAATTATTATAATTTAAAGTTAAAAAAAAATATTTTTGATATTCCATATTTTTTTTCTTCAAGAATATTTACCCATTCAGGGAATTCTGGATTATCTTTTTTATTTCTATGCAAAATGATTATACCGTTATTATTTAAGACTTTTGCTTCCTTAAGGTTAATGAGTAATTGTTTTATTTTATTATCTTTATAGGGAGGATCTAGAAAAATAACTTCAAATTTTTTATTTAATTCTGATAACGTGTTAAGATTATATATGTCTTTTTCTAATATTTTATATTTTTCAAATAATTTTAAATTTTTTAAATTTTTTTTTAAAATAGATAAGACGTTTTGATAGTTTTCAATAAAAACAACCCTTTCCGCACCTCTTGATAAACACTCAATTCCAAATGATCCTACACCAGAAAATAAGTCTAAAATATTTGAATTTTCTAATTTAATATCAAATTTGTTTGAATGGTTTAATATGTTAAATATAGACTCTTTTGCTAGATCTTTTAATGGTCTAGTTTTAATATCTCTTGGTTCTAAAATTTTTTTTCCTTTAAAAATTCCAGAAATTATCCTCATTACTTAATAACTTTATATCCAATATCTCTTCTATAAAATCCTTCTGACCAATTAAGAGTATTTAAATTTTTTATAATATTTTCTTTTGCTTTAGCAAAGCTATCTGAAATAGAAATAAAATTTAGAACTCTCCCTCCAACAGAATACAGTTTATCATCTTTTCTTTCTGTGCCTGCATGAAATATATAATCATTTTCTTTTAAATTGATTGTATCTAGATTTTTTATTTCAATGTACTTTTTATATTTATCGGGATAACCATTTGAACAAACAACTATGCACAAACTTTTCTGTGATGACCACTTAATATTCACATCATTTAGTTTTTCTTCACAACAAGCTAAAAAAATATCAGAAATATCTGTTCTAAGTCTTGGCAATATAGTTTGACACTCAGGGTCTCCCATTCTTACATTATACTCTATAAGATATGGTTCGTTATCTACTATCATCAAACCTGTATATAGAAATCCTTTATAATTTGTTCCAAACTCTGACAACCCTTGGAGCGTAGGTTTGATAATTTTATTTATTATTTTTTTTTCTAATTCATCATTAATTAATCTTGAGGGTGAATATGCTCCCATCCCGCCGGTATTTTTCCCTTTATCACCCTCTAAAACCCTTTTGTGATCTTGAGCTGTATTAAAGCTTTTAAAACACTTACCATCATGGACTGTAAAATAACTCATTTCTTCGCCATTTAAAAATTCTTCAATTAGTAATTCGTCTGCTTTACCAAATTTTCCATTGAAAATTTCATCAATTGCAATTTCAGCTTCACTTCTAGTGTTACATATATAAACACCCTTACCAGAGGCTAAATTATCAGCTTTTATTACAGTCGGAAAATTATTTTGATCTAAAAATTTTTTAGCATCATTTTTGTTTTTAAATATTCCAAATTTTGCAGTTGGAATATTAAACTTTTCACAAATTTTTTTTGTAAAAATTTTAGATCCTTCAAGTTGAGAAGCTAGTTTATTCGGACCAAACACTTTTATTTTAAATTTCTCAAGATAATCTACTATTCCGTCTACTAGAGGTTTTTCTGGACCAACAATGATTAAATCAATTTCATTCTCAATTATAAAGTTTTTAATATTTTCAAAGTCCTCTGGATTTATTTTTATATTTTCTGCAATATTACTTGTGCCTGCATTGCCTGGAAAACAATATATTTTATCAATTTTATTGGAATTTTTTATGCTTTGACATAATGCATGCTCTCTTCCTCCGCTTCCTATTATTCCGACTTTCATATAAAACTATATAAACCAAAAATGACAAAAAAATTAGCAAAAATAAAATATTTACCAAATAATTTTCAAATTATAGAGAATGGAGATTTTGTGATATGCGCTGTATCAGGTAAAAAAATAAATCTAGAAGATTTAACTTATTGGAATGTAGAGTTACAAGAGCCTTATTTCTCTTACAAAGAAGCGTTCATAAAAAAAAATAACGAGGTAAAATAATAAATCATTTCCATCTGCTATGGGACCATATCCATTGCTCTGGCTTACTTATAATCATTTTTTCAAGAACTTCGTTTAACTTTGAAGTTATATTCTCAGTTGAAGCATCATCTGAAAAATAAATTGGTTTTTGGATAGTAATTTTAAATTTAATATTTTTATATCTTTCAATAAATACTGGAACAATTGGCATTTTATACTTTTTTACCAATTGAGCAGGAATAGTGGTTGTTGAAGCCTTATGCTTAAAAAAATTTACTTTAATACCTTCTGAAACTCTTTGATCTATCATTAAGGCGGTTGAATAATTTTTTTTATAGAATTTAACAATATCTCGAATACCACTGATTCCTTTTTTAATTTGTACTTTACAAATATATTTTTTTCTCATTCTTTCCATAATTGTGTTCAGAAACTTATTATTTAACGGTCTATAAATAGCAGCTAGCTTAATACCTGATTTTTCAATTTGCATTGCCATTAATTCAAAATTACTAAAATGGCCTGAAACAAAAATTACAGGAGTGTTTAATTTTTTTATTTCATCTAAAATTTCTTGGCCATCTATAGAAATATTTGATTGATTTAAATTATGTCTAAAATTTTTTAAAAACATATATTCTGAAAAAATTCTTCCATAGTTGTTCCACATTTGTTTATTTATCTTTTTAATTTCATCATTATTTAGTTGAGGTAAGGCTTTCTTTATATTCTCTCGTATTAATTTATTTGATCTAAATATAGGTCCAACAATTTGAAAAAGTTTACCTCCAATAGCTGAGGATAATTTTAATCTTAGAAACTTAAATATTAGAAAGAAAAGTGAAATAAAAATAAATTGAAAGAAATAAATTATATTCTTCATATTTAATTTAATAAAATTTTGACTAGTTTTTCTTCATCATCCAATTTTAATTCAGATTTAATAAATTTTATACTTTCATGGTATTTTTCGTCTAACCTGTAGTAATCTTTTTCAGTTGTGATTACTTTACAATTAAGTGTTTTTCCTAAATTTATGATCTTGTCTAAGTCTTTATCTGTAAAATTATAATGATCTGAAAATTCTAAATCTTTGATTATTTTGAATCTATGTTCTTTCAACATGGAAATAAATGTTTTGTGATTTCCAATTCCAGAAAAGACAAGGTAATTACTATATATATTAAATTCATCTAAATTTTTTGGAATATATTTACTTTTGTGGATATTTATATTTGGATTTATTTTCAAAACTTTTTTTTCTATTTCAAGAGTATCTTCATTGACACCATTTAAAAATATATTGTTATAATTTTTAAGCACATTTAAACTCTCCCTCAACGGACCAGATGGAATTGTCATACCATTTCCAATCCAATTGATCGTATTAAAACAAACTAAACTCATGTCATAATTAATCGAGTAGTCTTGTAGACCATCATCCAAAATTGCGACTGCATAATTTTCTTTGGCTGCTTGATTTAATGCATCAATTCTTTTATTTGCTACAAAAAGCTTACCATAGCTTTTCAAAAGGTTCTGTTCATCAAATTGATTGGTATAAAATTTTTTAACAAAACATGTTTTTATATTTTTTTTCGATAAAATTTCTTTAATTTTAATTGCAAGGGATGTTTTGCCTGTTCCACCTAGATAAATATTTCCAACGCATATTGTCTTTATATCTTTAATTTTAATTTTACTTTTCGGTTTTAATGAAACTATTATTTTAAAAAATATTGTTATTGGAATTAAGATATAGGAAAAAAAATTTGGTTCTTGTTTATCCCAAAATTTCGGTTTTTTAAGGTTCATTATTGATAAATGGTTGTAATTCTTTTAACGTTTTTTCTTGAATTAATCTTCCAATTTTTTTTAATTTTACACCACCTGATGTTTTTTTATTAAATGAAATCAAAGATGCCAATTGTTTAGGTGATCTAATCTCTTTAGATATATTAAGATTTTTTAGTAATCTAAATATATCTGGAAAATTTTTAATATCAGGTCCATGAAATATCTTTGATCCATATCTTGCTGCCTCAAGAGGGTTTTGACCTCCTTTTTTAGCAATTGTTCCACCCATAAAAACTGAGCTTGAAATTCTAAAGAATTTTTTAGTCTCACCAAAAGTGTCTACAATATAAATGTCAACGTTATTTAGTGATTTTAATTTAGAACTATGAGTAGCAATTTTTAAATTATATGACTGCATTTGAGCAATGATTTCATCCACCCTATCTATATGTCTAGGAATTATAATTGTTAAAAGGTTTGGTATTCTTTTTTTTAATTGAATATGGACACTTGCACAAAATGTTTCTTCATTTTCATGAGTACTAGCAGCCGTCCATATACAATATTTTTTAAATTGTGAATTAAGATTATCACTAATATTATCTTTTTTATCTTTCGTGTTTTCAATTAATTTTAAATTACCTAATTCTTTTATTTTTTTTACATTAAAGTTTTTTAAATATTTTTTGGTTTCTTTATTTTGCGGATAAGCAATTTTAATTTTACTAAATATATATTTTGCAAAATTATTGAATTTTAACCATCTTTTATAAGATTTTTTAGTAATTCTTGCATTTAATAAGATTAGAGGAATATTTTTTCTTTTTAAAGTTAGAGTCATAGAAGGCCAAATTTCAGAATCAACAAAAATTGAAACATGAGGTTTCCAATATTTTAAAAATTTGTTTGTTAAAAATGAATGATCAATTGGGAAGAATTGATGAATTGTTTTTTTAAATTTATATTTTTTAAAAACCTTTGATGAACTAAGTGTATTTGTTGTAACCAGAATTTGTTTAATTGAGGTATTTTTTTCCAACTTATAAATTATAGGAATTAAACTTAATAATTCACCTACACTTGCTCCATGGAACCAAATTAATTTTCCTGCAACTTTTTTTTTAGAAAATAAACAAAATTTTTCTTTAAATCTTTTGATATCCTCTTTATTTTTTAAAATTCTAATTAATATTATTATGGGTGATAACAATATAATTATAGAGATGAGTATTTGATAAAGAAAAAACATAATTATTTTTGAATTTGTTTTTCATAAAAATTTTTATAAATTTTTGATTTAACCAGTAATTCCTCATGTTTTCCAAAATCTACGACATTACCTGACTGAATAACATAGATATTATCTGAATTTAAAATCGTAGATAGTCTATGTGCAATAACAATTGAAGTTTTATTACTAGTTAAGATGTTTAGTGCATCTTGTATTTTTTTTTCAGTTTCAGCATCTAATGATGAAGTTGCTTCATCCAATAAAATAATAGGACTTTTTTTTAGCATTGCTCTCGCAATTGAAATTCTTTGTTTTTCACCTCCTGATAATCTCACACCATCTTCACCGATTAAAGTGTCATATTTGTTAGGTAAATTTTCGATGAAGTCATGACAATGAGATAATTTAGCTACTTCAATGATTTCTTCATCTGAAGATTCACTATTTGCATATTTAATATTATTTTTAATTGTATCATCAAATAACGTCGTTTCCTGACTTACAAGCGAAATTTGTTTTCTTAAAGATTCTAATTTTATTTTATTAATAGACTGATTATCAATTTTAATTTCACCAGATCCAGTATCATAAAATCTAGGAATTAAATTGAGTATTGTTGATTTACCAGATCCGCTATGGCCTACTAATGAAGTCATTTTTCCACCTTTAAACTCTAAACTTATATTTTTTAGAACATTGCCTTCTTTAGCTTCATATGCAAATTCGACATTATTAAAATTTATTTTGGCATCAGAAATTTTGATTTCTTTAGCCTCGGGTAGACTATAAATCTTATTTTTTGCATCAATAATTGGTAGTATTCTATTAGCAGCAGATAAACCTTGGTTTACAATTACATTTAAAGAAGCAAGAGTTCTCACTGGTTGATAGGCCAACATCATTGCAGCTAAGAATGAAAAGAAGTTGTTTACATCTATTTCATTTTTTAAAATTAGCTTCCCTGAATAAAATATTAAAATTGCTATCATTATCCCTGTAAGTACCTCCATAATTGGAGTTAATCTGACCATTACTAAAGCAATTTTTTTTGTTTTTTCTTTTAATTCATGCAAGTGATTTTCAGCTCTACTCATTTCAAATTTTTCTTTTTGAAATATTTTTGTTAATTTATGATTTTTAAATAATTCAACTAAATAAGTAGTTAAAAAACCAGATTTCTCTTGAGCTTCTGTAGCCACTTTATTCATTCTCTTACCCAAAGTTCTTGCAGAAATACTTGCAAGTGGAATCATGATTATTGCTATCAATGATAGTTTCCAATTTTGATAGAACATTACAAATAGTAAGCCAATTAAAGTTAAACTATCTTTAAATAAATTTAAAACAGCGTTACTTAACAAATTGGTTATGTGTGAAACATCATAAGTAACATTAGATATGAATTTTCCTGAGTGTTTCTGATCAATTATTTGAGTATCTGAATTTATTAGTGAACCCAACATATGAACTTGAAGCGTTTTTTTAATTTCCTCAGCAACACTAATCATAATTGCTCTTGCCGCATAAAGAGAAATACCTTTAACAGCAAAAGCTAAAATTATACTTAAAGGGATAATAAGTAAAAGAGATTGATCTTTTTCAATAAAAATTTTTTTAATAGCAGGGTCTAGAAGCCAAGCTATAGAAGATGTGCTTGCTGCAACTAAAATAGATAATAAAGCGGATAATATAATTTTGTTTAGATACTTTTTTGAATAATCTTTATACAGCCTTTTAAATATATTTACTCTATTCATTAAAAAATTTTACCAATTAGTATATTTATAAAAATTAGTGACCCAAAAAAATTATTACTTTTGAAAATTTTCAAACATTTTGTTGGATTTCTTGAATCAAACACTTTCACTTGGTAGAAAAATATTTGTATAATTGGTAGAATCATAAATATATAAAAATAATTATTAAATTTGCTTAAATAACCTGCCAAGTAAATTGAAAAGATTAAAAACAGATAACATAAAAATATAAATAATTTTGGGCTATTTTTAAATTTAATAGAGGTTGACTTCAATCCTATTACCTCATCGTCCTTTATGTCTTGATATCCGTAAATTGTGTCATATCCTAGTGTCCAAAATATGGCTCCAAAATATAAAATTAGGGGTATAACATCAATTTGCCCATTTATTGCTGTCCATCCAAGAATAATTCCATAATTAAAAGTAATCCCTAAAAATAATTGTGGCCAATAGGTAAATCTTTTCATTAGAGGATAAGTGAAAGCTAGTGGCATTGAAGCTAAAGCTAAAATAATAGTAAATAAATTAAAATTTAATAAAACCAACAACGCTAAAAGACATAAAAACAAGGAATAAAAAATTCCAAGTTTAATGGAAACCTTACCTGAAGCAATAGGTCGATTTTTTGTTCTAAATACTTTTGCGTCAAATTCTTTATCTAAGATATCGTTTACAATGCACCCTGCCGATCTCATTAAAACAGCACCAAAAAAAAATAAAATTAAATATAAATAATAACTATTCAAACTTTCTTTAAAATCATAAGCTAATGTCAAACCCCATGCGCACGGCCAGAACAACAACATAAAGCCAATAGGTTTTTTTAATCTTGTTAAATCGATAAAAAGTTTTGCTTGGTTCATAATATTTTACTTGTAAATAACAAAGGCTAGTTTCATAATCAAATTGATTCGTATGAATATAGATTACACAGTCACAGCACTAATGTTTCCTGCCATACCATTATTAATGAGTGTTTATAGTAACAGATTTCATTCTCTTAGTATTTTAATTCGTCAGCTTCATGATGAGCATGTTTATGAAAAACATATACCTCCAGAATGGAAGAAACAGTTCATTAACTTAAGTGGCAGAATAACACTTCTAAGATGGACAATATTATTTGCTGCATTTGGATTTTTATTCAATATGCTTACAGTATTTGCTCTTTATTTAGATGAAGTTCTTTTAGCTAGAATAATTTTTGGATCATGTTGTTTATCAATGATTATATCTATAATCTTTTTTATCCGAGAAATTCAAATTTCAACAAACGCACTTAAGCTCCATATGTCCGATATGGATGTTGATGTTAATTAGGAACTATTACAGCTGGACCTAAAATTTTTCTACCTTCAAGATCTTGATGAGCTGTAATTACTTCTTCTAATTTATATTTTTTGAATATTTTAATTTTAACTTTACCATAGCTAATTTTTTCAAACATTGTTTTTGATGCTTCATCTAATTCTTCTCTAGTTGAAAGATACTGTTGCATAGACGGTCTTACAAGATATAGACCTTTTGGTTGAATAACTTTTGGTACATTAATATCTGACAATGGTCCAGATGCATTTCCAAATGAAACCATCATTCCTCTTATTGCTAAACATTCAATTGATCCATTCAATGTATCTTTACCAACACCATCATAAACAACTGGCACACCCTTGCCATTGGTGATTTCTAAAACTTTTTTTGCAAAATCTTCTTTATTGTAATTGATTACATGATCGTAACCATTTTGTTTCGCTATATTTACTTTTTCATCTGATCCAACCGTACCTATAACAGTACAGCCTAAACTTTTAGCCCATTGACCAAAAATCTGACCAACACCACCTGCAGCTGCGTGGAATAAAATTGTTTCTCCTGATTTAACTGGATAGGTTTTATGCAAAAGATAAAAAGTTGTTAATCCTTTTGTCATTAAAGTTGCAGCTATTTCAAGATCAATATCATCTGGTACTTTTACTAAATTTTTAGTTGGATAGTTCCTGTGAGAACAATATGAACCTAAAGGAATACCAGCATATGAAATTTTATCACCAACTTTAAAATCTTTTACGTTACCCCCAACATCAGTAATAACTCCTGCACCTTCTAAACCTAGACCAATTGGTAATTTTAAAGGGTACAAACCTGATCTATGGTAAGTATCAATGTAGTTAAGTCCAATTGCTTTTTGTTCAATAGTTACTTGATCTGGACCAGGCTTATCTAAAGATATATCTTTAACTTCTAAAACTTCAGGTCCACCATTTTTATTAATTTCTACAGCTTTCATAATTTATTTTACAAACGTACCATTATGATAATCTTGAACTGCTTGCAAGATTTGTGCTTTGGTATTCATTACAAATGGCCCACCTCTTGCAATTTCCTCATTAATTGGCTTACCCGATATTACTAAGAATTTAGCATTTGATTTAGCTTTAACTGTTAAATCTTCACCCTTAGTTAAGATTATTAAAGTACTGTCTTTAACATTTTCATGTTTATTTTTACCAATTTCAATTTCACCACTAATCAAATAAATAAACGTATTGTGGGTAGATGGTAATATAAAATTAAAATCCTTATCTTTATTTAATTCAATATCAAAATAAACTGGCTCTACGTTATGACCTTTTACTGGTCCTTCAGCTTTTTCAAACTTTCCAGCTATTACTTTAATTTGTTTATCATCATCTTTATGAATACTCATTTTATCTGCATCAATATAAATATATTCAGGCTTACTCATTTTTAGTTTAGCAGGCATATTGATCCACAATTGAAATCCATGAAGCTTACCTTCTTTCATTGCAGGCATTTCTGAATGAATAATTCCACTTCCTGTTTTCATCCATTGAACATCTCCTGCAGTCATTCTACCTTCACCACCAGTACTATCTTTGTGTTCAAAATCTCCAGCTAACATATAAGTAACTGTTTCAATTCCTCGATGGGGGTGGGGTGGAAAACCAGCAATATAATCCTCACTATTTTCAGATCCAAATTCATCTAACATTAAAAAAGGATCAAAATAATTTGGCTCAACACCAATACTTCTTTTTAATTTAACACCTGCTCCATCTGAAGTAGGGATAGGGTCAATAATTTTACTAACTTCAATATTTTTCATATTTCGTAAATAAGAATTTTTTATAATATATCAAGTAACTTACTAAGATCTTTGATTTGATGTTTTGGGACATAATCTAGATTATCAAAAGTATTTTTGCTTCTATTAACCCAAATAGAATTATAACCATAGTTTCCACCACCTGAAACATCCCAAGTATTTGCACTTAAAAAAGCAACTTCATTTGTTCGAATTTGATATTGCTTTATTGGAAGATCGTAAACCTTAGAGTCTGGTTTATAAACTCCGACCTCTTCAATTGAAAAAATATTATCAAATATATTTTCTAAATTATTGCTCTTGACCAATTCATCAAGAAGGGAAGGAGTACCATTTGAAAGAATAGCAAGTGTAAAATCTTTTTCTTTTAATGATTTTAAAACTTCTGGAACTTCTTTAAATGGTGAAAGAATTTTATAAAGATCTAATAACTCATTTTTCATAGAAGAGTCTATCTCATAAGCTTTCATAGATTTATCTAAACTATCTTCTGTCACCTGCCAAAAATCCTTATGGCGTTTCATTAAACTTCTAAGCCAAGTATATTCTAATTGTGTTGTTCTCCAATGATTAGCAAAGACTTCCCATTTATCACCGATTTTATCTTTACATTTCTCAGCAGCCGAATTGACATCAAATAAGGTGCCGTAAGCATCAAAAATTATTGCTTTAATATTTTTCATAAACTAACTTATCAATATGAGTAACATTAGATTATTTTATTCAAAAAGTTTATCTCTTAATTTGACTGACAAACTTGACAAATCTCAATCTCATTATGTTTCTAAAGTTATGAGAATTAAAGAGAATGAAGTTTTTTCTTTATTTAATAATAGTGGAGAATGGGAAGTTAAAATCGTAAATATCACAAAAAGCATAGTTGAATTTAATGTTACGAAACAATTAAGACAGAAAGAAAATACCAAAGAACTCTGGTTAGCTTTCTCTCCAATCAAATCAAATTACTTTAACTTCATGATCCAAAAAGCTACAGAGCTCGGTGTAACTAAGTTTTTACCAGTCATCTTTGATAGAACAATTGTTAGAAAAATAAATAAAGAGAGATTAGAAAAAGTAATCATTGAAGCTGTTGAACAATCAAACAGAATAACTGTTCCAGTAATTGAGGAGCCTCAGAAATTAAAAAATTTTCTCAGCATTGATATGGATTTAATATTTACTGACCTCAATACCGCAAATACAAAAATTGATCTTAAAAAATTAACAAATTTACCCACTTGTGTAATTATAGGACCGGAGGGAGATTTTTCTGTGCAAGAAAGGGAAGAGATTCTCAGATTTAATGGCGTTCAACCTATTAAAATCAATGAAAACATCTTGAGATCTGAAACAGCAGTAATTTCTGCCTTATCGATCATAAATTACGCCATTAATTGATATTTTGTCGCTAAAAGTAAAAGTGTATTTTTTTAAAAGAAACTCTATATAGGTTAAAAAAATGAAAAAATTTTTATATATATTTCTAACTTCCTTTATTACTCCAAGCGCATTCGCAAACCAACCATTTGATTGGCAACTAGGCTTTCAAAAGGCCGCTTCCGAGACTATGAGAGACATAGTTAATTTTCATGATAAATTGTTGTTACCAATTATAATAGCAATCAGTGTTTTTGTTCTATTTTTGATGGTTTATGCTTGTATAAGATTTAGAGCTTCGGCAAATCCAGTTCCCTCAAAAAGAACTCATAATGTTGCTGTTGAAGTTTTATGGACTTTAATTCCATGTTTAATTCTGATCGTGATGGCAGTTCCATCGTTTAAAATTTTATACAAACAAGATGCAATTCCTAAAGCGGACATAACTGTGAAAGCTATAGGATATCAATGGTACTGGGGATATGAGTATCCGGATGAAAATATTTTCTTTGATTCATACATGATTGAAACTAAAGATTTAAAAGAAAATGAACCAAGACTATTAGCTGTAGATAATGAATTGGTTGTTCCAGTAAATAAAGTTGTTAAGGTAATGATCACTGCCAATGATGTTTTGCATGCGTGGGCACTACCATCATTTGGAGTAAAACGAGATGCAGTTCCAGGAAGAATAAATGAAACATGGTTTAAAGCAGAAAAAGTTGGAACTTATTATGGTCAATGTTCAGAACTATGTGGAATTAAACATGCGTTTATGCCTATTGAAGTTAGAGTTGTTACAGAAGAAGAGTACCAAGAGTGGTTGTTAGATGCTAAAGTTAAATTTGCAAAAGAAATTACAGAGGAAGATCAATTTAAAAAACTAGCGAGTAAATAAGTTATGTATACACAAACAGCATCACACGACGATCATCATACACCAACTGGTTGGAAGCGTTGGGCTTATTCAACTAATCATAAAGACATTGGAACAATGTATCTGATATTTGCAATTATTGCAGGTGTGATTGGTACTGCATTCTCAGTTTTAATGAGAATGGAATTGATGCATCCAGGTGATGGAATATTAGATGGAAATTATCATTTATATAACGTTTTAGTTACTGGACATGGTTTGATAATGATTTTCTTCATGGTTATGCCTGCAATGATAGGTGGCTTTGGTAACTGGTTTGTTCCAATAATGATTGGTGCACCTGATATGGCTTTTCCTAGAATGAACAATATTTCATTCTGGTTGCTACCCACATCTTTCATATTATTAATAATGTCAATTTTCATGGATGGTCCTCCAGGTCAAACAGGTGTAGGAGGTGGATGGACAATATATCCTCCATTGTCATCTACAGCTGGACAACCAGGTCCTGCAATGGATTTTGCAATTTTAAGTTTACACTTAGCTGGAGCTTCTTCAATTTTGGGTGCAGTAAACTTTATTACTACGATTTTAAATATGAGAACTCCTGGCATGACACTTCATAAAATGCCATTATTTGCTTGGTCAATATTAGTAACTGCTTTCTTATTATTATTGTCATTACCAGTTTTAGCAGGAGCAATTACGATGCTTCTTACAGACAGGAACTTTGGAACAGCTTTCTTTGATGCGCAAACCGGAGGAGACCCAGTTCTATTCCAACATTTATTTTGGTTTTTTGGTCACCCAGAGGTTTATATTTTAATTTTACCAGGTTTTGGAATGATAAGTCACATTGTTTCAACATTTTCTAGAAAACCAGTTTTTGGATACTTAGGAATGGCTTATGCAATGGTTGCAATTGGAATAGTTGGTTTCGTTGTTTGGGCTCACCACATGTATACAGTTGGTTTAAGTACAGATACAAAAGCATATTTTTTAGCTGCAACGATGATCATTGCAGTTCCAACCGGCATAAAAATATTTTCGTGGATAGCAACTATGTGGGGTGGTTCAATTTCATTTAAAACACCAATGGTTTGGGCCCTAGGTTTTATATTTTTATTTACTGTTGGTGGAGTTACAGGAGTAGTTCTAGCAAATGCGGGAGTTGATACGGCAATGCACGATACTTACTACGTTGTTGCCCACTTTCATTATGTGTTATCTTTAGGAGCTGTATTTGCAATCTTTGCAGGATTTTATTACTGGTTTGGAAAAATGACTGGCTATGAGTACTCAGAGTGGATGGGTCAATTACACTTCTGGTTAACTTTTATTGGAGTAAACTTAGTTTTCTTTCCACAACATTTTTTAGGGCTTGCAGGAATGCCAAGAAGATATGCTGATTATCCAGATGCTTTTGCAGGATGGAATTATATTTCTTCAATCGGTTCTTATATTTCTGTAATTGGATTAGTAGTATTTTTTGTAAATCTTGCTTATGCGTTTTATAAGAAAAAGGCTGCAGCACAAAACCCATGGGGAGAAGGTGCTACAACTTTAGAATGGACTGTACCATCCCCACCTAATTTTCATACGTTTGAAGAATTACCAAAGTTTGAAGATGAAGAGGGTGTTGAAAAATCTACTGGCTAAATATAGCAAACAAGATTTTTTGATTTTAAATTAATGATTAAGTCTAAAATAAAAAATAGAAACTTATCTCAAGAAGACGCCTTTAATTTATCTGAATTATTTAAATTAATGAAACCAAGAGTAATGTCTTTGGTAATCTTTACATGTGCAGTTGGATTATTAATGGCTCCAAATATAATTCCAACAAAGGATGCAATTATTGGAATAATTTTAGTTTCAATTGGAGCAGGAGCAGCTGGAGCTTTAAATATGTGGTACGAGTCAGATTTAGATGCCCTTATGACAAGAACCTGCTTAAGGCCAATTCCGACAGGCAAGGTAAATAGAAATCAAGCATTAGTATTTGGAATTTCCCTATCGATTTTTTCTATAATTGCCCTTGATTATTATTCAAACAGAATATCTGCTAGCTTATTGCTTTTTACTATTTTATTTTATGTATTTGTCTATACAATTTGGTTAAAGAGAAAAACTCCTCAGAATATAGTAATTGGAGGAGCTGCAGGAGCACTGCCTCCAGTTATTGGCTGGACTATAGCTACTAATTCTTTAACTTTTGAACCAATTACTTTCTTCCTAATTATATTTTTTTGGACACCTTCACACTTTTGGGCTTTAAGTTTGTATAAATCTAATGATTATAAAAAAGCTAAAATTCCAATGCTTCCTTTAACTAATGGAGTTGAGAGTACAAAATTAAACATATTTGTTTATTCTTTAACGATGTTACCTGTAATTATCTTGCCTTATGCAATTGGCTTTGTAGGTATAACTTTTTTAATCCCATCATTAATTTTGACAATTTATTATAATTATTTATGTTTCGACCTTTATAAATTTAAAAAAAACAAATTTGATGCAAAAAAAGCTAAATATATTTTTGGATATTCAATTTTGTATTTATTTTTAATTTTTGTTCTTTTTTTAATTGATAAAATTTTATGATAACACCTGACAAAAAAACAAAGAAAAAAAATATTATAACTGCTGTAGCGATCCTAGCGTTTATGTTATTTTTATTTGTTTTTACTTTATACAACGTTGGAGTATTTGATAGACAGATATGATTAAAGGTAAAACATTAACTCCTTTACTTCTAGCTGGGATTTTTGTCCTTATGTTGGGATTGTCTTTTGCAGCAGTGCCTTTGTACGATTTGTTCTGTAGAGTCACTGGTTTTGGAGGAACAACTCAGGTTTCAAAAGAAGCTCCGAAAATAGTGTTAGACAAGGTTGTAAGTGTGAGGTTCGATACAAATGTGAACAATCTTGATTGGAATTTCAAAGCAAAATCAAACGTGATTGATGTGAAAGTTGGCCAGGTCAACAGAATAGAGTTTGAAGTTGAGAACTTTGGAAACGAAACGACTTATGGTGTAGCTAGTTTTAACGTTTCACCAGCAAGTTTTGGTAAATATTATAGTAAATTAGGATGCTTTTGTTTTGAAAAACAAGAGTTGAAGGCTGGAGAGAAGGTAACTTACGTAATGACTTTTTATTTAGATCCTGACCTTGTGAACGATCCAACAACAAAAAATCTACAAGATGTAACTATGTCATACACTTTTTTCTCGACAGATTACTATAAACAATCATAATCACGAAAAATGTCGGCAGAAAAAAAACATGATTATCACTTAGTTGACCCAAGTCCTTGGCCAATCTATACATCTTTTGCATGCTTAGTATTAGCTATAGGTGCAATTTTTTATATGCATAACGGTATTTCTTGGGGGATGTATCTTGGTTTAGCTCTATTAATCTATGGTGCTTACATGTGGTTTAGAGATGTTGTAATTGAAGCCGAACATCAAGGCCATCACACTCCTGTTGTTCAAATTCATCATAGATATGGAATGACATTATTTATTGCTTCAGAGGTAATGTTCTTTGTTGCATGGTTCTGGGCTTATTTTGATATAAGTTTATTTCCAAATGAATTTGTTGGAAATGTATGGCCACCAAAAGATATTGAAACATTTGATCCCTGGGACATTCCTTTGATAAATACTTTAGTTTTATTACTATCAGGAACAACTGTTACTTGGGCCCATCACTCTTTATTGGAGGATGATAGAAAAGGATTTATACAAGGGTTAACTTTAACTGTAATCCTAGGTTTCTTTTTTACTTTATTACAAGCATATGAATACCATCATGCTACTTTTACCTACTCGGGCCATATTTATGGAGCGGTCTTTTATATGGCAACAGGTTTTCATGGTTTTCACGTGATTATCGGAACAATTTTTTTGGCGGTATGTTTGTGGAGAGGAAGACTTGGTCATTTCACAAAGGATCATCATTTTGGATTTGAAGCAGCTGCTTGGTACTGGCATTTTGTTGATGTAGTGTGGCTATTCTTATTTGCTGCAATATATATTTGGGGAAGTTAATATTTATCCTTGAAGAATAAATTCCTATTTTCAGTATTTGTTTATTTTATTATTTTAATTCTTATCTCACTAGGATTTTGGCAAATTTATAGATTAAATTGGAAATTAGAATTAATTGAGCAAATAGAAAATTCTTTAAAAAACAACCCTGTAGAACTATCTAATATTGAAAAAAAAAACTATCTTAGAATAAAGACAAGCGGAAAAATTGATTTTGATAAACAAATTTACTTATATAATTTAAATGATGCGGGCAAACCTGGATTCGAAGTTGTTAATCCAATAAAAATTGGTGATGAAAATTATTTAATTAATAGGGGCTGGATACCTTTCGAAAAAAAAGGTCTACCTGAAATAAATTTAGTTGACCAAAATCAAATAGTTGGCACTCTTATGCTGCAAACTAAATCAAGTTTATTTAAGCCTGAAAATGATATTGAAAAAAATTATTGGTTTACTTTGAATAGAGAAGATATTTTAAAATTTACCGGAAGAAATTTTTCAGATTATGTCATTTATTTAAACGGTGAATATAAAATTCCAAAACCAAGAGTGATTACTGCCAAAATTTCAAATAATCACAAGAAGTATGCAATTACCTGGTTTTCTATGGCGATTTCAATCCTTTTAATATATTTATATTTTAGGAAAAAAAATTATTAAATGAGATACGTAAGTACAAGAGACACATCAAAAACCTTTGAATTTAAAGACGTTTTCATTAAAGGTCTTGCCGACGATGGAGGCTTATTTATTCCAGAAACATTAGTGAAATATAGTGAAAATGAAATCAGAGATTTAAAAAAACTTAGTTATTCAGAGTTAGCCAAAAAAATTGTTTATCCATTTATTGGTAATTTTATGTCTGAAGCTGAACTGAGTAAAATTATTGATAAATCTTACTCAACATTTAGAAAAGATAACGTTGTAGATTTCATAAAGCTTGGAGACAAAATAGTATTAGAATTATTTCATGGTCCTACTCTAGCTTTTAAAGACGTTGCCATGCAACTTTTAGGTAATTTTTACGAATATTACCTGAACAATGAAAATCAAAAAATTAATATTGTTGTTGCCACATCTGGAGATACTGGTGCTGCAGCAATTGATGCAATTAAAGGTAAAAAAAATGTTAATATTTTTGTGCTTCATCCAGATAATCGTATTTCACCTGTGCAAAGAAAATTAATGACAACAAGTAAATATGAAAATGTATTTAATATTGCTATAAAGGGAAATTTTGATGATTGCCAAAACCTAGTTAAATCTATGTTTGCTGATAAGCAGTTTTCAAATGATATCAAAATGTCAGGGGTAAATTCTATTAATTGGGCAAGGATTATTGCTCAAAGTGTTTATTATTTTTATAGTTATTTATCAGTTGAAAATACAGGTGAACCAACAAATTTTTCAGTACCAACAGGAAATTTTGGAGATGTTTATGCTGGATATTTAGCCAAAAAAATGGGCTTGCCTATAAATAAATTAATTGTTGCAACTAATCAAAACGACATTTTACATAGAGCAATATCAAAAGGTAATTATCAGGTGGAAAAGGTTTCAGAAACTATTTCTCCTAGTATGGATATTCAAATAGCTAGTAATTTTGAGAGACTTATATTCTATCTTAATAATGAGGATGATAAACAGACTTTATTAGATATGAAAAATATTCAAGAGAATGGAAAATATTTAATCGGTGAGGATAAATTAAATAAAATTAGAGAAAATTTTTTATCAGCTAGAATGAGCGAGGATGAGACTTTGGAAGTTATTAAAAAGGTATATGAAAAATTTTCTGTAGTTTTAGATCCACACACAGCTATTGGATATGGTGCTTTCGACAAACATAATCTAAAAGGAAATAATATTGTACTAGCAACTGCACATCCATGTAAATTTCCTGATGCTGTTTCCGCAGCTATAAATTTAAAATCAGATTTACCAAAACAACTCGAGTTTATTTTGAATGAAAAAGAAGATTATGATATAGTTGAAAATAATTTAGAAAAAATTAAAAACTACATTATAGGTAAAACAAAATGAAGATTAAAGAAGGGGAACAACTTCCAAATTCAGAATTTTATTATTTAGACTTAAGTGGAGCAGCAAAAAAAATAACTACAGCAGAAGTTTTTGAAAATCATAAAACAATTGTGATTGGTGTTCCTGGAGCATTTACAAAAGTTTGTTCCGCAAAACATCTGCCAGGGTATGTTAATAATTATGAGGAAGCAAAGAATAAAGGGGTTACAAAAATTATTTGTGTTTCAGTTAATGATCCAAATGTTATGAAAGCATGGGGTGAAAGTCAAAAAGTTGAAGATAAAATATTTATGGCTGCAGATCCATACTGTGAATTTACTAAATCAATTGGAGCAGAAATAGATAGACACGATCGTGGTCAGGGAATGAGGTCAGCAAGATATACAATGTTAGTTAACAACAATGTTGTAAAGAAAATACAGGCAGAAGAAGATACTGCCACCTGTGAAATCTCAGCAGCTCAAAATTTTTTAAAATTAATCTAAATTTGCTGCTTTTTTAGCTAGTAAGTCCACCTCTTCATTTAAAGGGTTTCCGTCATGAGCTTTTACCCAATTCCAATGAATATTCAGTGATTTATTTAAATTATATAAATCAATCCACAAATCTTTATTTTTAACATCCTCTTTTTTTGAAGTTTTCCAATTATTGCTCAACCAAGTATTAATCCATTCAGTTATTCCATTTTTTACGTATTGAGAGTCTGTATATATTTTTATTTCGACACCAGGTTTCATTTCTTTCAAAGCATTAATTGGAGCTAGTAACTCCATTCTATTATTTGTTGTATTTTTTTCGCTACCACTAATTTTTCTTATTTCTTTTCCATCATTTATTATTGCAGCCCATCCTCCGTTACCTGGATTTGTCAAACAAGAGCCATCTGTGAAAATTGTAATCATTAATTTAAATAATCTTTAAATGAATTTAAATTGTTATGAGAGAGTAATTTTTGATAATACTCATTAGGATCTTTAATTTTAATAAATGCTGTTTTTGGTGTATTTGAGTAATCATATAGTCTAGTTAATAAATATCTCAATGCAGCTCCTCTACACAAAATATTTATAGATTTTTTTTCTCTCAATGAAATTTTTTTAACACTTTCATACCCTTTGATTAAATTTTTAATTTTGTTGTTATTCATTTTGAATGTTTGTTTTTTTTGGTCAAAACAAAGTGCATTGATACATATAGCAATTTCATACATAAAATAATCATTAGCAGCAAAGTAGAAATCAATAATTCCAGAAAGCTCCTTTTTTTTGAAGAAAATATTATCTATAAATAAGTCACCATGAATAATACCTTTTGGTAATTGTTTAGGCCAATTTTTAATAATATCTATTAGATTATTTTTTAAAAATATTTTTAAATTTGAAAATTTTTTTGATTTAAATTTTATACTTTCCAGTAAAGGCTTTAAATTTCTAATACCCATTGAATTTTTTCTATTAAGTTTCATTTTTTTTGTTACTATATGCATTTGAGCAATAGTTTTACCAATTACATAGCAATCATTTGTTTTTAATATTTTTTTATCTTTACCTTCTAAGAATGAAACGATACATGCAGTTTTATTTTTTAATTTAATAAGATATTTATTTTTTTTAGTTTTATGTGGTTTAGGACAACTTATTTTTGAACTATTTAAATTATCCATTAATTTCATAAAAAAAGGTATTTCTTCCTTTAAAACTCTTTTTTCAAAAATAGTTAATATATATTTTTTCTTTTTTGATTTAAGTAGATAGTTAGTGTTTTCTATTCCTTGCTTAATACCTTTAAAGCTTATTATTTCCTCTATATTAAAATTTTCATTAATAGTATTAATTTCCTTTTGATTTATTTTAGTATAAACAGCCATTTTTAATTTAATTTGTTAGGAACTTTAAATACCACATCTTCTTTAATCATTTCAACTTCATCGATACTTATAGAAAATTTATTTTTTAAATCATTAATAAAATTTTCGACTAATATTTCTGGTGCAGATGCTCCTGAAGATATACCAATAGTATGGCAATTTTCTATTTGATCAAATGGTATTGAGCTTTCCGAATGAATAAGTTGTGAATTTTCACATCCTGATTTTTTTTGCTACCTCTACAAGCCTAACAGAATTTGAAGAGTTTCTGCTTCCAATAACAAAAAACATATCACAATTTTTTGCAATATTTTTTACAGCCATTTGGCGGTTTGTAGTTGCATAACAGATATCTTCTTTCATTGGCTCTTTTATATCTGGAAATTTATTTTTCAATAATTTGATTATTTCTTTTGTATCATCAACTGACAAAGTAGTCTGTGTAATATAAGCTATTTTTTTGTCTAAATTATTTTGATACTTGCTAGCATCTTCTTCGCTTTGGATTAAATCTATTGAGCCTTCAGTTAGTTGACCCATAGTTCCTATTACCTCTGGATGGTTTTTGTGACCAATTAAAAGTATATGATAACCAGCTTTATTTAAATTTTCGGCTTCCCTATGAACTTTAGATACGAGCGGACACGTGGCATCAATATAGGTCATTTTATAATTTTTTGCATCTTCAGGTATTTTTTTTGGTACTCCGTGGGCAGAAAAAATTACTGGTCGTGATTTATCCTTGATTTCCTCTAGCTCTTCGACAAATATTGCTCCTTTATTTTTTAAATTATCCACAACATGTTTGTTGTGCACAATTTCATGTCGTACGTAAACTGGAGCACCAAACTTTTGTATAGATTTTTCTACTATTTCAATTGCTCTTTCAACACCAGCACAAAATCCACGAGGTGCAGATAATAATATTTTTAATTCTTTATTTTTCATTTTTTTCTAAAAAATATTCCAGCAATATATGTGGAAAGGTTAAAGACGCCAAACCTATAAATATTATTTTTAAAATTGCACTATCCAAATTGTATGAATTATTAAGCAGATATAGAGCTATAAAAGAAAAAACAGCTGTTAAAATTGTTAAAGGTAAAGCTTTTTTAACAAACAAACTAAACCCATTAACTATACTATTTGGATCAAGATCAATAGCGAGTGAAATTGAATGTCTAATTGAGTGTAAAAAACAGAAATAAACAGTAAAAGCTATCAGTGGAGATAAATAATAATTTAATATTAAAATTGAAAAAAAATCTAAAAAAACTACAAATTTTTTGATTTCAAAATTCTTTAAGAAAAGAAAAATACTAGACAGGGTGCTACAGAATATTCCTATTTGAATTACTTTATTTGTCTCAATAAAATTTAAACTTGAATAAAATATCTCATTATCGATTAATAATAATTTGAAAATCGCTATTGTTTCCTGAAAATGAAAATACAAAGGGGCAAGTATAATTAAAAATCCTTTAAAAAAATAAAGTATTTGAGTGAAATAAGATCTGTCATTTATCAAAAATTGTGTATCTTCTTTACCAAAGTGGTAGGAGGCGATTGTTAAAAAAAGAATTAAAGTCATAGATGGCAAAAGTATCCAAGTTACTATAACTATTGCTGAAATTAAAATATATGTAATATAAAATATATAAGTTGATTTTATATTAAATAAACTAAGCAGTTTTTTTCCTTTATTATGATCTAATGAACCATGGGAAACTCCTATAATTAAAATTAAAAGTAAACACAAAATTGATGAAATATTTAAATTATTAAATTTAAACAGCAAAATGCAAAAAATGTTTACAAAAAAGAAAAAAATAAATGAATGATTAAGATTTATTTTTTTAATTTTATTATTCATATTAAATTATTGCTTTTAAAAATTTCCATTTAGGCATTTTTAAAATAATCTCTAAATCTTGAGAAAAATTACTTTTATTTGAAAGGAAATTTATAGCTGTTTCAGGTGAGCTATCAAAAATTTTATAAAATATTTTTCCCATTTCAGGGGAATTTTTTTTAAGAACATTTAAAAAAATTTTATCTAAAAAATCGTATTTTGTTTTTATCTTAAATAAATCTACATTTTTTATATTTTCGATGTTATCTCTTATATATTTGCTATGTTCTTGAATATTTAAAAATGTATATCCTGTACTTAATCTTGTCATACCTCCAGCAGAGCCGATAAGTATTTCATTTGTTTTTTTTAATTTGTTTGGTCTAAATAAGGGAATTGATCCAATTTCTCTAAAATTTACTTTACAATTTCTAATGTTTAAATGTTTCGATAAATAATTATCGATTTGTTCATCATAGTCTTTTAAGTTTTGATTATTTAATTCCGATATCCAAGTGGTCTCAACGAGAGCATTTTTTTTATCAAAAGGGAGTGTATAAAAAAAATGCACTCTATTTCTTTGATCACAAGCAAAATCCATTAAGTTTAATAATTCATCATCAAAGAAATCCTTCTCTGTTTCTATTTCTACTCCACAAAAATGTTGCCATAAATCATGTTGATTATTCTCAAAATTTGAAACACTATTAAAAATTATTGAATTAGATTTATCTATTTCATTAATATTTTTAAAGAATTGAATGTTTTTATTTAATTTAAGCTTTGTTAATATTTTTTGATAAAATATTCCACTATCTATAGTTTGATAAGGTGTTGATTTACATTCAATATATTTTGTTTCATTAGGTGTATTTACTGAAAAAGTATTCCAGCTTTTTTTTACACAATCTTCAAAATTATGCGGAAAAACTTTCCAGAATGACCAGGTCTTATCTCTTTTATACTCATCGCGCGGCTCAATGATTGCCAAAGTTTTATCTTTTAATTTATCATAAATTTCTAACTCATATGCCAATGAAAGACCTGCACAACCCCCGCCTATAATTATGTAATCAAATTCTTTCATTTAAATTTATTTCTTCATTAATTAAATTATGATCATGATTAATATTATCATCGTTTTTACTTAAAAATGATAACTTTATTAGGTCAAAAATAGATAAAAAAGTTTCAATAATTTTTTCAATATTTGAAACATAAATTTTTCCAGACTTTTTATAATTTTCTATATTTTGTTTATTTAGAATTTTATATCCTATTTTTCTATAAACTCTTCTTGCAACTAAAATAGAAAATCTGAAACTTACTGGGATTTCTTTTATTGAGTAAAATGAGTTCTCATAAAACTGTTCTGACAGCTTGATTGTGGTCTTTATTTCCTCAAAACTTTCACCGATATAAAATCTATTATTCTTTTTATCTTCAATAACATCTCTAGAAATATTTGTTAATTGCATAGCAATCCCAAGATCAATAGCTGACTTTAAAGATTGTTCTTTGTGAACATTCAATATTTTAGCCATCATCAATCCAACTGTTCCAGCCACCCTGTAGGAATATATTAATAACTCTTTTTTTGAATTAAGTTTAACATTTTCTTTTATATCAGAATTAATACCCTCAAATAAATCCTCTACAATTTTAGTAGAAATATTAAATTCATTAATAATATCCCACATGTTTTTAATAACTGGATCATCATAATTTTTATTTACAAAATTATTTTTAAATTTAATAAAATTATCTTTTTTTACTTCAATTTTATTTTCATCATCAGCAATATTATCTGCTTCTCTACAAAAATCATAAAGCGCAGAACATTTTTCATAGGTTTTTTTTGGTAAAAAAAAACCTGCCCAATTGAAAGATTTTGCGTAAATAGCTAAATAATTCTTTGTTAACATTAAAATAATTTATCTAAAACTTTTGCTGAAGAGAGGACACCTGGAACCCCAGCACCGGGATGTGTACCCGCACCAACAAAGTACAAACCATCGTAAATTTCTGATTTATTATGAAATCTGAAATATGCGGATTGTGTAAATTTAGGTTGAATTGAAAACCCTGATCCAAATTTTGTATTTAATTCTTTTTCAAAGTAATCAGGTGTAAGATAAAAATCTTCAACTATATTTTTCTTAAGATCCGGCATTAAGTCTTTTTCCATTTTTTCAATTACAAGATTTTTCATTTTCTCACCCTCATTTTCCCAATTTATTTTTGACTGATTGTTAGGGACAGGCACTAACACATAAAAACAATCATTTCCTTCTGGGGCCATAGTTTTATCGGTCGCTGTAGGTCTGTGAAGATAATAGCTTATATCATTATTTAATTTTTTCTTATCAAATATATCATCAAGATGTTCCTTATACTTGTTTCCAAACTTTATTGTATGATGTTCAACATTTTCATAAATTTTTTTTGTACCAAAATAGTAAACAAATAAACCCATAGAATATTCCATTCGATTTTTTTTCCAATTAAACAACATGGAACCCCCGTTGTTTTTGCTTAACATTTTCTCATAAAATGCTGGTGGATCTGCATTACAAATAACATTATCTGCATTAATTTCATTTTCATTATTTAATTTTACACCACTTATTTTATTATTTTTTGTTACAATTTCAGTTACCTCACTGGTTTTTATTATTTCAATACCAACCTCATTCATTAACTTTTCAAAACCTTTTATTATATTTCCAGTTCCTCCAACTGAATAATGTATTCCCCATTTTTTTTCTAAATAAAGAATTAATCCATAAATAGAAGTGGTAGTAAAAGGATTGCCCCCAACTAGTAAAGGATGCATGCTAAGCATTCTTCTTAATTTTTCATTTTTTATATAAGATGAAACAAGTGAGTAAACTGATTTATAACTTTTAAGTTTTAATAGAGCAGGCAATTGTTGCATCATTACAAAAGGTTTATCAAATGGTACATCTGCAAGTTCTAAAAAACCTTTATCAAATATTTTTTTTGTAAAATTAACTAATTTTTCATATCCATTTACATCTTCTTTGCTAAGCTTCTCAATTTGGTCTTTCATCTCTATTTCGTCACCTGAATAGTTAAATTTAGTTTTGTCTTCAAAAATAAATTGGTACCAAATTTTAAGTGGAGTTAGTTCTATATAATTTTTTGGATCTTTATTGAATAACTCGAACAATTCATTGATTAAGTAGGGTGCAGTAATTACTGTTGGTCCAGCATCAAATATAAATCCGTTTTTCTTAAAAACTCTTGCTCTTCCACCTAGGTCTGACTGTTTTTCTATTAATTTTACGTTATGTCCTTTTGCCTTAAGCCTTAGCGCTGCTGCGATCCCACCAAATCCTGATCCAATGACTATAGAGTTCATTTTAATAATTTATAGCTTTTTTGAAAAATTGTAAGTGTATTATGAGTTAATTTTTTTTAACTCTGCTTTAGTTTCATCTAAATTTTTTTGAAACACAGCATCTAATTTTGACTTGTCTACAGATGTAGTTATTATTTTTTTAACTGAGTCCACGGCAATCTTTATTGATGCATCCTTAATTTCATTTAAAGCCGCTTCTTTCATCTGACTTATTTTACTTTCAGCTAAATTTTTTTTAATTTCTGATGATTTATGAAACTTATCATTCATCTCAATTACTAATCTATCTGCATCTTTTTTGGCGTTCTCAAGAATTTCGTTGCTAACAGACTGAGCTGTATCTAATTTTTTTTGTGAATTATCTAATAGTGTTTTTGCTTCAGTTCTTAATTTTTCACTTTCATCAATTTCATTTTTAATGTCAGATATCATTTTATCTAACATCTCAGAAATTTTTTGAGGAATTTTAAGGTAAATTAACGCTCCAAAAAAAATAATAAATGATACGGCTACCCAAAATGTTGCATCAATTGCCATAGTATTTATCTCCATTTCTTTTAGATAAATCATCAACAATTGCAGATATACTACTATTATTTACTTCAGCCCCAATTAGTTTTTGCAATAACTCTGATGAAGTCTCAATAGCAATTTTATTTATTTTATCTGGCGCATTTTTTCTTAAAGCATCTATTTCTTTTTCAGCCTCAGCAATTTCATTATCAATTTGTTTATCAAGTACTTCTCTTTTAGCACCAATGTCTTTTAGTGCTTTTTCTCTTGCTTGATTGAAAATACTATTAGCCTCAAGTTTGCTTTTAGATATAATTTCATCGTATTCTTTTAGTTTTGCATCACTATCATTTCTTTGTTTCTCAGCAGCCTCAATATTTTCTAATATTTGAGATTTTCTCGATTCCAAGTTATTACTAATTTTTGGTAGTATTAGTTTAGATAAAACCAAATACATAATACCAAAAGTAAGTATTAGCCAAAAAATTTGAGAAACCCAAAACTCTGGATTTAATTGAGGCATACCTCCGCTTTCAGCTGTAAAAGCTTCTTTAATAAAAAAGAAGCTAAAAAATATTGACTGAAAATATATTTTTTTAACCATCAATTTAAAACGCAAAGAGAATGATTAATGCAACTACCAATCCGAATAATCCTGTAGCTTCTGCAAGTGCAAAACCTAAAAGCAAGTTAGGAAATTGTTTTTGTGCTGCAGATGGATTTCTCATTGCACCAGACAAATAATTTCCAAAAATTATTCCGATACCAACACCGGCTCCAGCTAAAGCAATTGCTGCTAAACCTGCTCCGATCATTTTTGCTGCTTCTAATTCCATTATATCCTCCTCTGTTATTAATGGTGTAAATTTAATGCATCATTTAAATAGATGCAGGTTAAGATTGCAAAAACATAAGCTTGAAGAAAAGCAACTAAGATCTCCAAACCAGTTAACGCAACCGAAAAACTTAGTGGAAGCCACCCACCAACTATTCCAAGGCTAATTACAAAGCCTCCGAAAACTTTCATCATTGTATGACCAGCCATCATATTGGCAAATAATCTAACTGATAAACTTATAGGTCTACTTAAATAAGAAATAATTTCTATGACAACAATTAAAGGGAGTAATACTGCAGGCACTCCACTTGGAACAAATAATTTTAGATACCCAAATCCATGTTTAATAAACCCGATTACAGTCACTCCAATAAATATAAATGCTGCGAGCACAAATGTTACAATGATATGACTGGTTACAGTGAAAGTATAAGGTATCATTCCAAACATGTTACAAAATAAAACAAACATGAATAGAGAAAATATAAATGCAAAGTATGGTTTAGCTTTTGATCCAGCTGTATCGCTGATCATTTTGGATACAAAGGTATAGCTAAGTTCTGCTAATAATTGAATTTTGTTTGGTAGTATTGAATTTTTTTTTGATCCTAAATTAAAGACTAACAAAATAGATACAGTACTTAAAATCATAAACAAACTTGCGTTCGTAAAAGATATGTCGAATGCTCCAACTTTAATTTCTGGTCCAATTCTATAAACATCAAATTGGGACATAGGATTTGCTGCCATAATACTTATTTATTTTTGCATTTTTTTTGCAGATCTAATCACATTGGTTATTCCAGCAACCACACCAACAAAAAAAAATATTAATATAAACCAGGGTTTAGTACCAAAGGTCTTGTCAAAAATAAACCCAATAATTGTCCCCACGGCTACTGCAGAAACAAGTTCTGTGCTCAATTTGAATGCAGTTCCTATAGGTGAGGGGTCATTCTTCTTATTATAAAGATTTTTCTTTGAAATCTTACTTTTTGCAATCTCTAAGCGAGTTTTGAAAGGATCTTTTGGCATTTATATAGTTTAAGCAACCATACTCTCTGCTTTTTGTAAATCAACAGCCACAAGCTGACTAATTCCTTTTTGAGGCATAGTCACACCATATAGTCTGTTCATTTTTGACATAGTTAAAGCATGATGAGTTACAATTATAAATTTGGTGTTGGTTATTTTTATTAGTTCCTCAAGTAGACTGCAAAATCTTGTTACGTTAGCATCGTCAAGTGGTGCATCAACCTCATCTAATACACATATTGGTGAAGGGTTTGTTAAGAATACTGCAAAGATTAAAGAGAGGGCGGTCAATGCTTGTTCACCTCCAGATAACAAAGTGATAGATTGAAGTCTTTTTCCTGGAGGACTAACTAACATTTCCAAACCTGCTTCAAGTGGATCATCAGAGTCCACTAACTCTAATTTGGCATTCCCACCATTGAAAAGTTTTGTATAAACTTCATTAAATTTTCTATTAACTTTTTCAAAAGCTTCAATCAATCTCTCTCTTCCTTTTTGATTAAGTTCATTGATACTATCTTTCAGTTTCACGATAGCAGTAACAAGATCGGCACGATCCTGTTCCATTTTTTTTATCTCTTTTTCATATTTACTTGTTTCTTCATCTGCTTTTAAATTTACAGATCCTAATTTTTCTCTTTCTTGTTTTTTCTTGTCTAAAGCATCTTCTTGATCAATTGGATTTGGAAACTCTTCTACTCCGTTTAAATTTGAATTTTCTAAAATATTATCCTCATTCAAATTTAACTCAGAACTAATTCTATCAAGGAGATCATTTTTTCTTTTTTTCAGGCCTTCAATTGTAGCTCCTGAGCTTGCTTTTCTTTCTCTGATTTGAATTGATTGTTCTTGAATTTCATTTAATTGCGTTCTTAACGTTTCAATTTTTTGATCTGTTTCATCTATAATCGCTTCATTATCAATTTTTTCTTTATCTGAAATTCTTAAATTTTCCGAAATTTGACCTTTTCTTTCAGCCTGTGCTCTAGGTTGGTTTTCTAAATCACTTAATTGTTTTGATAATTTTTCTTTTCTTTGTGTTAGCTCATTAACCATTTTTTCAGAGTTAATTAATAAATTTTTCCAGCTTTCAATTTCCGTTTCAATGGTTTTAATTCTCTCATTTCTTTTTATAGACTCATTTTTAATTGATTGATTTTTACTATATGCATCGGCATATTTTTCTTGGAGTAATTTTATATTTTCTGATTTTTCACTAACTCCTAATAATTCACTTCTAGATCTCTCATTTTTTAAATCATTTAAAAAACTATCTAGCTCTATATTACATCTATCTAGAAGTGTTACTGCTTGATTTATTTCATTACTATCTATTAATTCTTTTACCCTTGATATTGTATTTTTTATATTTCTTATTGGACCAACGCTTAAATTTACAGTTTCTTCTGCTAAACTGTTTACAACTTCATCAACAGCTTTTTGTTCCTCTTTAAGTTTATTTTTTGCACTTTCTAACTCTTCATTTGACAATTTTTCTGTTTCAAAATATTTTGAGTCTGTCTCAATTAATTCAGTTTTTTCTTCCTTCAATCTTTTTTCATTTGAGTTAGCGTCTATAATTATCCCCTTTTCTCTAGCGATATCATCATCAAGTGTTTGAACTGATTTTTTAATGCTTTCTATTTCATCTTGAATTCTTGTATTTTCCTCATCTAAACTTTGAAGTTCTAAATTAAGTCTTTGTATTCTTGATAAATTTTCTATATTTTTTTCTCTCAATGGATTTACTTTATCTGTAAAAGTTTTAATTGAATTTTCTAATTCAGCTATTTTGTTATTAAATCCTTCTACTTCTCCTTCTGCCTCTGTATTAATTTCATTTTCTATTCTAATTTCTTTGTCTATTTCTAATAATTTTAAATAATATAAACCTGCTTCAATTTTTTTAATTTGATCTGAAATTAGTTTGTATTTTGTTGCCTCTTCAGCTTGTTTTTGAAGATTTGCTAACTGTTTTTCTTGCTGTCTTCTTAGTTCATCTGCTCTTTTTAAATTGTTCTCAGCCGCACCTAATCTTAATTCAGCCTCATGTCTTCTAACGTGTAAACCAGATATTCCTGCAGCTTCTTCTAAAATAGCTCTTCTATCTGTTGGTTTTGCAGTTACTAATGCACCTATTCTTCCTTGACTAATCATAGATGGAGAATGTGCACCAGTCGAAAGATCTGCAAAAAACATTTGAGCATCTCTTGCTCTTACTTCTTTATCATTAATGTAAAATTTAGATCCTTTATCTTTTTCTATTTTTCTTCTTACTTGTATTTGTTCCAATTCACGGTATTGGATAGGACCTTCTTTATCTTTGTTTTCAACTTCGATTGATACTTCTGCAATATTCTTTGATGCTTTATTAGATGTTCCTGAAAATATAACATCCTCCATACCAGATCCACGCATACTCTTTGCTGAGGTCTCTCCCATTACCCATCTTAAAGATTCTACGATGTTAGATTTGCCACAGCCGTTAGGACCCACTATACCAGTAAGACCATCTTCAATTAAGAAGTTGGTTTTTTCAGCAAAAGATTTAAATCCGTTTAATTGGATTTTTTTAAACTCCATGCACTAACTTATATCAGTTTTTCTAATGCTTTTTTCAAATTTTTATAAGTTAGAGCTTTTTCAAATTTTTCGTTGTTGATAATTATCGTAGGAGTTGAGCTCACTTTAAAGTTTTTAGTACCATCGATTCGATCATTTAAAACAAAATCCTCAATTTCTTTATTGTTTACACAAGAATCGAAATCAATACTAAAACCCTCATTTTTTAAAAATTTTTGGAGATTTTTATTTGCTTCCTGAATCGAACTTCCTTTGACCCATTTCTGCTGATTTGCATATAAGCTTTCCAAAATATCAGAGCTTCCATCATTTTTACATTGAGCAACTTTTGATGCATTGAAGGCCGCAATATCCAATGGAAAATGTCTAAATTCAATCTTAGCGATTCCAGTATCAAGAAATTCTTTTTTAAGTTCGGGGAAAACATTTTATGAAAATTAGCACAATGACTACAAGTCAATGATTCAAAAGCTATAATAGTTATTTTTGCATCTTTGTTTCCAACGGTTATCCTTTTAATTTCTTCCGCCTGTACATTTAAGACTGTGGTAAAAAATATTAATAATAAGAATATAATTTTTTTCATTTCTCTTTAAAAACCTTGGTTAACTCTGTTAATGATTTTTTAATTTTTTCGTTTTTAACATCTTTAATTTTATCTTGATATTTACTAATTGCCACATTTTTAACTTTTGTGTCACTTGAGCCTGTCATTTCTTGTTCATCATCAAAACTTATAAATTTAAGCTTTTCAACAACAGAATAGCCAAAAAAATTATTCATTTTATCTAAAATATCTTTTTTCGAATATTCTACGTCAACTTCATGTCCTCGCTTGACCATAACAACTAAGGTGCTAACACCAAATTTATTTGAATTTTTAAATGTTTTTGGATAGCAAATTTTAAATAATTCGCTTCCAACTAAATATTTCCAATTGCTCAGCGTTTCTGAATATACATGACCTTTTTTATTTATTATTTTTTTGACATTTTTCGGCAAAGTGTCTTTGAAAGATCTTAATCCTTGAATGCTAGCGTTTCTCTGCTTAGTATTATTTTTAGATTGCATATGAAAGATCCAATAATAACAAATAATATTCTTAATTGGTATGATTTAAATAAAAGATCTTTACCTTGGAGAAAGAATGTTTCTCAAACAAAAAAGCAATACTACACTTTAGTAAGTGAATTTATGTTGCAGCAAACCCAGGTTACAACGGTCATACCTTACTTTAACAGATTTATTAAAAATATTCCTACAATTGAAAAATTATCTAAATATGATGATAGAAAATTAATTAAACTTTGGGAGGGTCTTGGATACTATTCAAGAGTAAGAAATTTAAAAAAAACAGCTCAAATAGTAGTTAAAAATTTTAATAAAAAGATACCCAGAAATTTTGAAGATTTAAAGTCTCTTCCAGGAATTGGAGATTATACAGCTAGTGCAATTTCTGCAATTGCATTCAATGAACCAATAATTCCTCTAGATGGTAATATTGAAAGAGTGCTAAAGAGATACTTATTTTTAAAAAAACAAGATCAAATAAAAAAGGAAAATTTACACGAGAAGAAAAAAATCTTTGGAACATCTTTCAAGAGGTCTAGTGATTATGCTCAAGCTTTAATGGAATTAGGAGCGCTAATTTGTAAACCTGTTAGTCCTGATTGTAAGAACTGTCCATTATTAAAAAAATGCAAATCATTTAAAAATAAAAATTTTGATCTAGTAAAATTTAAAAAAAAAGACAAAGAGACTTTTTACAAGTTAAATGTTTATAAAAAAAATAATCATTATTTATTAATTAAAAATAACAAATTTAATTTTTTAAAAAATTTTAATATCTTCCCAATGGAGGAAGTTAATAATCCTAAAAATTTTAATAAAGATTTGAATTTTAAAATGTCTAATATGAATATGAACATTAAAATTGAATTTAAAAATAAATATAGTTTAAATAAAAATAATTATTGGATTAATCCAACAAAGCTTCAAAATTATACACTGCCAACATTTACAAAAAAGATAGTAAAATTCTTAGAAAGTTATAAATGAAAAAAATAGCAATAATTGGTGCTGGAATTTCTGGTTTGTATATTGCCAATTTATTCAAAGATCATAAGGATTATCAGGTTACGATTTATGAAAAAAGGAATTCAATAGAAATGGAAGAAGGCTATGGAATTCAGTTGTCGGTAAATAGCGTAAAGCTTTTAAATAAAATAGGCTTTGCTTCTCTCACTGATGAGGAAAAATTTAATCCAAAAAAAATTGATTTTTATGAAACTAAAAATTCAAAAAAAATTTGTGACTTAGACATTTCAAAATTTAATTCTGAAGATTGTAAATACACAACATTGAAAAGATCAAAATTACTTCAATTTTTAAAAAAACAAATAAACGAAAACATAATTAAATATAACCACAGTATTGAACAGATTGATTACGATAAAGACTCAATAAAATTAATATTTGATAAAAATAAAATAATTTGTGATTACTTAATTATTTCAGACGGTGTGTT